>CBDDFO010000001.1:0-425399 GCA_965227085.1 Aliiglaciecola sp. | reverse complement strand
ACTCACAACCAAATATTTAGCATTTTCCTGACAAGCCACTTGCATGGCTTCGAGTGCTTCGGGTTTATTGTCCTCGACGGCAATCAATACCATTTTCGGACTCAGTAGATGCACCAAGACATCAATGCCCTGACGGATTTGCCAAGCGTGTTCACGCATTAGGCGATCGTCCGAAGTAATGTAAGGTTCACATTCGACACCGTTGATGATTAGAAACTCGACATTTTTCTTCGGTGCCGCTTTGATGTGAGTGGGGAAGCCTGCGCCTCCCATACCACTGATCCCAGCTCGGCAAATGGCTTCGATGATCTTGGTTTTCGGCTTTTGCTGATAGTCTAAAATCGGTTGGTAGGGCAGATGTTGATCCTGTCCGTCACAGCGAATTTCAATGGTTAATTCCGGCAACCCTGATGGATGGGCCGAAACATGAGGTGCAATCGCGGTAATTGTGCCTGATGTTGGGGCATGCACGGGCACACAAAACGGATTGGCACTTTTCGTCAAGGCTTGTCCGCCCATGACCTTGTCACCTACTTGCACCGTCACTGAGCCCTCAACACCGATGTGTTGTTTTACCGGTACGTAAACCACTTCTGGAATAGACAAGGTGCCAATAGCTTGCTGATTAGACAAGTGCTTAAGTTGAGGTGGGTGCACACCACCGGGAAAATCCCAAAGTCTTCCTTGGTGCAGTCGTTCCACTATGTCATCGAATTGACTGTACAAATGTCTTTCCTCAACTCACTTGTTTAATTTCAATGGCGTTAAGTTGCCATTTCCAACTGGAGGTTGTTTGTTCAACGGGCACCATGTCGATGCAATCAACAGGGCAGGGTTCAACACACAAATCACAGCCGGTGCATTCGTCCTGAATGACGGTATGCATCTGTTTGGCTGCGCCAAGAATGGCATCAACCGGGCAAGCTTGAATACACTTGGTGCAGCCAATGCACTCGTCTTCGCGAATGAAAGCGACCTTCTTAATATCTTCTTGCCCATGGGCGGCGTCTAAGGGTTTGGCTTCCACACCCATAAGTTCAGCCAAATTCTTGATCGTGGCTTCGCCGCCTGGGGGGCATTTGTTGATGTCATCACCATTGGCAATCGCTTCGGCATAAGGACGACATCCAGGGTATCCGCATTGTCCGCACTGGGTTTGAGGCAATATGGCGTCAATTTGTTCGACTAATGGGTCACCTTCCACTTTAAAACGCACGGCGGCATAGCCCAATATTAAGCCAAACACTAACGCCAACGCGCCCAACGCTATAAGTGCACTGAATAGGGTCATTAGACGCTCACCAATCCGGTGAAGCCCATAAAGGCCAGAGACATCAAGCCGGCGGTAATCATGGCAATGGATGCCCCTTTGAAAGGCGCTGGTACATTCGCAGCAGCAAGACGCTCTCGCATGCCGGAAAAGAGAATCAACACTAAGGAGAATCCCACCGCAGCGCCGAAACCGTAAATCACCGACTCGACAAAATTGTGCTGCTCATTGACGTTCAGCAAAGCAACACCCAACACCGCGCAATTAGTGGTGATCAATGGTAGGAAAATGCCCAATAAACGATACAGCGTGGGGCTGGTTTTGTGTACCACCATTTCGGTAAACTGCACCACGACGGCGATGACCAGAATGAAACTCATGGTGCGCAAAAAGCCGATCCCCAACGGCAGCAAAATATAATGTTCGACTAAATAACTGGTGAGCGATGCTAGGGTGAGGACAAAGGTTGTCGCCATCGACATACCAATAGCCGTTTCGAGACGACTGGACACACCCATAAAGGGACACAGTCCTAAAAACTGTACCAATACGAAGTTATTCACCAGTACGGTGCCAACCAGTAATATAAAAAATTCAGTCATGAAAAAAGAAACAGGCTCGAAGCTAAGAAAACCCGTATATTATCACTGTTTCAAGCCGGATTAACAACTTGATATTTATAGGGATATTTTGCCGAGTATTTGTTCAATTAGATGTCAGCGAAAGCTTGGGGAAATCATTCTTTTGAGAGGATTTGGCTCCCCCTCCCCGACTCGAACGGGGGACCTGCGGATTAACAGTCCGTCGCTCTAACCAACTGAGCTAAGGGGGAATCAAATTGTCTGTTGAAGTTGGCTCCCCCTCCCCGACTCGAACGGGGGACCTGCGGATTAACAGTCCGTCGCTCTAACCAACTGAGCTAAGGGGGACCAGAAATTCAACGGAGGCGAATATTAATGAGCAAGTGGTTTTCTGTCAACATAATATCCGAGCTTTTTTCAATTATATTTTTATTCGCCCAAATTGTGAGCGGTTTGGTGTCGAGTATCACACAATAAGGCAGTAATAAGTAGGGAAGCTCAACCAAAAAGGTGCGAAGGAACGACTAAAAAAGAAAGCGTTTTCATACAAATCAATAGTTTGCAAAGGCATTCAAAACTTACAAACTTTTTTTGAAAAACAAGCGCGAAATCCATGCCATCATGGAAGAACAAAACTAACGGAAATAACGCAAACATATACTTATTTGTTATAAATATTTTGTTGATCACTGTCTGTCTAGCCAGTAGTTTTTCAATTCAAAACATCAAAACAGTACCCAGAAGGTTAGTAGCGACTTACCTATTTTTTAGTCACATAACTGTAACATAGCGCTATTGTTGAGATTGTTGCAGTTATCCACTAAAGCTGTGGATAACTATGTGCATAATTGTTTGGCAATGGATCAACATTTGCAGTGAGTTTTGTCAATACGGAAACGTAGATTTCGATGAAATAAATAAAATTCATTAAAAAACAAAAACATATCGATGTTATAAATTCGTTAATGGTTTTTCGGGTAAAATATATGGGCGCGTGAAGAGGGCTGTGTATTGTCTCGTGGTTTGCGGTTAAGAAACGAAGTGTATTTGCACCATTTTGGACAAATTAGATAAATCCAAAGACCAAGTTAATCCGAATAAAATGCAAAGTGGTGATGAATTTCAGAGGCTTGCAGATTATGACACTACTTAGATTGAATCTTTAAGATGGATTTTCGCTGAATCGCGGTGAAATGCCCCACAGATGACATAGCCAATGCCAACGCAATGGCATACCATAACCGACTATTTTTAAATTGAGATCCTGATTGTGACTGAACGCGCCGTTAAGCAACCGACCGATTTGTTAAATGGGCCCATATCCGAGTCGTTGAAGCGTATGACGATACCCATGATTTTAGGCATGATTCTGCTCATGACCTTCGGTTTAGTGGACACGTTTTTTGTCAGTATGTTGGGCACTGATCAATTGGCAGCCATCAGTTTTACCTTCCCAGTGACCTTCACTGTAATCAGTTTGAATATTGGTTTAGGAATTGGCGCATCGGCCACCATAGGTCGATTTCTGGGCTCTGGGCAGTCTCATTTGGCCAAAGAATATGCGACAGGTGCGTTGATTTTATCCTTTTTGATGGTCGGGGCATTAGCTCTTATTGGGATATTGACCATTAGACCGATTTTTACCTTGCTCGGGGCCACCGAAGATTTATTTCCCTATATCACAGACTATATGGTGGTTTGGTATGCCGCTGGGATTTTTCTCGCTGTCCCTATGGTTGGTAACAGTGTATTGAGGGCTTCGGGTGATACCAAAACACCCAGTATGATCATGGCCGCGGGGGGGCTCATAAATGTGATTTTAGATCCGATTCTCATTTTTGGTTGGGGGCCCTTTCCTGCCATGGGAATTCAAGGGGCGGCATTAGCCACTGCCATCGCTTGGGGGACGGGTCTAGTTTACATTCTCTATTTATTGGCGATTAAACGTCAGCTTATTCTGCCGCGCCTTTTAAGCTGGGCTGAGCTTAAAATGACCAGCAGTGGCATTTTGAAAATTGGCTTGCCAGCTGCCGGTGCAAATATGTTAACTCCCATTGCCAGTGGTGTGATCACGGCGATTATTGCAACCTACGGACCAGAAGCAGTGGCCGCTTGGGGTGTGGGCAGCCGTATCGAGTCAATTGCCTGCATTATTGTGCTTGCTCTGTCCATGTCATTGCCACCCTTTATTTCACAAAACTATGGTGCTGGCAATCTGCAGCGGGTCCGGCAAAGTTATCTGCTGTGCGTGAAGTTTGTATTGGGTTTCCAGTTGTTGATATTTGCTCTGATGTGGCTATTGTCGCCTTTGATTGCCGGAGCGTTTGCCGAAGAGCAGGAAGTGGCGAAACTGATTCAATTGTTTTTGGTTATTGTGCCTATTGGTTATGGTTTGCAAGGGGTGATCATACTGACCAACTCTTCGTTCAATGCGATGCATAAACCTATGGCAGCCTTGGGTTTGAGTGTTGTTCGATTGTTTATTTGCTACGTACCTTTTGCGTATGTGGGCAGTCTGTTGGGGCAGATCGAAGGTTTGTTTATTGCGCTGGTTTTGGCGAATTTGTGTACCGCTGTTGTGGCATACTTTTGGTTTTTGGGGGGGAACGAAATTTCCTCATCTGAAGCGAATCAAAATGCTTAGAGGAGAGTTTTGTGAGTAGAGGTTTTGAACTGGTATCCAAATATCAACCTGCAGGGGATCAGCCTAAGGCCATCGAATCACTGGTTGATGGCTTGGAGAGCGGACTCGCTCATCAAACCTTGCTGGGTGTTACCGGTTCGGGCAAAACCTTTACCATGGCCAATGTGATTACTCAGGTACAAAGGCCCACTTTGATTCTTGCTCACAATAAAACCTTGGCTGCACAACTGTATGGAGAAATGAAAGAATTTTTTCCCAACAATGCAGTAGAGTACTTTGTTTCTTACTACGACTACTATCAGCCCGAAGCCTATGTGCCTAGTACAGACACCTTTATCGAAAAAGATTCCTCGATTAACGATCACATAGAACAAATGCGTTTGTCTGCCACCAAGTCCCTGATGGAGCGACGGGACGTAATTATTGTGTCCAGTGTATCGGCGATTTACGGCTTGGGTGACCCCGAATCCTACATGAAAATGCTGTTGCATTTGCGAGTCGGGGATCTGATGGATCAACGGGACATTTTACGCCGTCTGGCGGAGTTGCAATACACTCGTAACGACGTGTCGTTTGAACGAGGTACCTTTCGAGTGAGAGGTGATGTGATTGATATATTTCCTGCCGACTCGGAAAAGCAGGGAGTCCGAGTTGAACTGTTTGACGAAGAAATCGACAACATTCGCTTATTCGACCCTTTGACCGGCAGCATTGAGAAGTCTGTGACTCGCACTACGGTGTTCCCGAAAACCCATTATGTGACGCCAAGAGAAAAGATCTTAGCGGCCATCGAAGACATTAAAGTCGAGCTCAAAGAGCGAAGGGAACAACTGAAGTCAGTCAACAAGTTGGTCGAAGAGCAACGCATCAGCCAGCGAACCCAGTTTGATATCGAGATGATGATGGAGTTGGGTTACTGTTCTGGCATTGAAAACTACTCTCGCTACTTGTCGGGGAGAGGTCCAGGCGAGCCACCCCCCACGTTATTAGATTATTTTCCCGCAGACGGCTTGATGTTTATTGATGAGTCTCACGTGACCGTGTCGCAAATCGGGGCCATGTATAAAGGGGACAGATCCCGCAAAGAAACACTAGTAGAATTTGGTTTCCGATTGCCTTCTGCCTTAGACAATCGACCGCTTAAATTCGAAGAATTTGAACAAATCTGTCCACAAACTATTTATGTTTCGGCAACACCGGGCAAATACGAGTTGGAAAAGTCCGCAGGGGATATCGTTGAGCAAGTGGTAAGACCGACGGGACTCATTGATCCCGTACTTGAAGTGCGCCCAGTGGCTACCCAAGTCGATGATGTGATGTCTGAAATTCACAAACGTGTGGCGGTGAATGAACGGGTGTTAGTGACCACACTGACCAAGCGTATGGCGGAAGATCTGAGTGACTATCTCGATGAGCACGGCATTAAAGTGCGCTATTTGCATTCCGATATTGATACCGTCGAGCGCATTGAGATCATCCGGGATCTACGTTTAGGTAAGTTTGACGTGTTGGTAGGTATCAATTTGCTGCGGGAAGGCTTGGACATGCCAGAGGTGTCGCTCGTAGCGATTCTCGATGCCGACAAAGAAGGCTTCTTGCGGTCCGATCGGTCTTTGATCCAAACCATTGGCCGGGCGGCCCGAAATCTCAATGGTAAGGCCATTCTGTATGCGGATCGTATTACTGGCTCAATGCAGCGCGCGATGGATGAGACAGAGCGTCGCCGAACCAAGCAGCAAGAGCATAATTTGGCCAACAACATCACGCCGATGAAATTGGACAAACCTATCACCGACATTATGGATGTAGGTGACGGCGGCGTTGATGTCGGTGGCAAAGTGAAACTGCGCAAGGTTGCGGAATCTGCGAAGACCTATAAAGCCTTGTCAGCCAAAGAGTTAATGACCAAGATTGCGCAATTGGAAAAGAGTATGTTCGAAGCAGCTCGGGAACTGGAATTTGAAAAAGCGGCGAGTCTGCGGGATGAGATTGAACAGTTGCGAGAACAAAGTGTGCGGTTATCCTAACCGCGGCGATGACCGGTTTGTGGCACCACTTCAGATGAATGCTACACAGCGAGTTCTTGGTCACTGCTTCTGGAGTTAGCTTTGATGTAAAAAGGGTATTTAACAACACAATTAATCGTTGTAATTAACCATAGCCTTACCTACTATAGTTGTTATAGTATCTAGAATCATACCTATAAGTGGTGCTGACATGTTAAATCGTCTCCAAGAATCCGACATTAAGTTACTGCGGGTTTTTTACGCTGTAGCCTCCTGTAACGGTTTTACCGCCGCCGAACCTGTTCTGCGAATGCAACGTCCCAACATCAGTGCGGCCATTAAAAAGCTCGAAGAACGGTTGGATCTGGTCTTGTGTCATCGAGGACGAGGTGGTTTTCAAATGACCAAAGAAGGCGAAGTGGTCTTCCAAGAAACCAAGCGTATCTTCAATGCCTTCGATAACTTTGTGTTTAACTTGAAAAGCCTCCATGACGACTACTCAGGTCACATCACCTTGGTGTTGATGGCGGGACTTCCCTTATCTATGCAATTGGCTGTGAGTAAAGCAGTCAAAAGCACGATGAAAAAATTCGATGACATCCACGTCAATATCCAGACTCGACTGTACAATGAAGTCGAGCACGTTGCTTTGTCGGGAGAGTGCCACTTGGTGGTTTCCACCTATGACATGGTGAAGCCTGAGTCGGTGACTTTCCATCCCATAGATTTATCCTGTAAAGGCCGTTTGTATTGTGCGCCGACTCATCCGCTGGCAAAGTACAAAGAAGCCTTGCCCAGTGGGGTCAAAATTGAAGATTATCCTGCAATCGGTATTTCTGGCTTGTCTTCGGCCAACTACATTCAAGACGAGAGCCGCTTGGCTATTCAAACCTTTTCCGATTCTTACGACGGCTGCATGTCGGCGATTATGACTGGCGAATACGTTGGCTTGTTGCCTGATTATATGATCAATGAGCAGGGCCGAGGTTTGGGTTTAGTGGCTGTAGGCGGAGGCAAGTACTTTGAGTTTGCTCACGAGATGTTCGTTATGAATGGTAAAAACACTCGACTCAATCCAGTGCTGCGTCACTGCATCAAAGAGTTGAGTTACTTCATCAAAGAAAGTCAAAAAACGGTTTAAAGGGTCAAATTCTATAGCACTCATCTCGGCCCCAACGGGACCGAGATGAGTGATTGCTTAGTTTCTTTGGAATTCGCTAGTGGCATTCCATTTCGGCCAATCTTCAGAATTCGCCAAAGTTGCACCCACCTCAAACAACATTTGTGTGTCTTCACGTACGCCAGAGAAATCCCAGTTTTCACGGAATTGATCGCAGACCTGATGATAACAGCCCGTCACAATGACGTTGGTGCGTTTGCGGTACAACGCGGTTTGCTCATCCACTGGCTCACTGCCACCTTTGGCATAGAGTGCGGGTACACCTTTTTTAGCAAAGTTAAAGTGATCAGAGCGGTAGTAGTAACCGGCTTCTGGACGGTGTTCTTGAGTCAAGTAGCGACCTTGTTTGGCAACCGCAACCGCCAGCAAATTCTCCAGCTCGGATTTACCCATGCCCACCACGGCCACGTCCTTGGTGCTGCCAAGAATGTTCATCGCATCCATGTTGATGTTGGCGACGGTTTTATCTAGCGGAATGATGGGATGTTGGGCGTAGTATTGGCTGCCCAATAACCCTTGCTCTTCGGCGGTAACAACCAAAAATGTCACAGAACGTTTTGTTGCTGGACGCAGTTGACTGAAGGCTTTGGCCATCACCAATGACGCCGCTGTACCCGTTGCATTGTCGTGTGCGCCATTATAAATTTGATCACCTTCTTTACTGCTATCCGTGCCCAAGTGATCCCAGTGAGCGGTGTAAATGATATGCTCATCAGGAGTGACAGAGCCGGGTAAGGTCGCAATCACATTATTGCTTACCGATTTTTTAATGGTGCTTTTTACGGTAATGGATGCAGTTTGATTCAGAGAGGTGGAGTAAGGACCGGCAAGTGCTTTGGCCTTTTCCTGATAGAAATCTTTACCCGCCTGTGCAAACACCTTTTGCGCTGCATCCAGACTGATCCATCCTTCCACTGTGACTCGGTCTGCGTTGCCATTGGCACTCGCCAGGCTGTACTGTGGACCACTCCAACTGTTGGCTACCACGCTCCAACCGTAAGATGCCGGTGCCGTTTCGTGCACGATCAACGCGCCTTTAGCGCCCTGACGACTGGCTTCTTCATATTTATAGCTCCAACGACCGTAATAGGTCATGGTCTTACCCTGGAACAAGCCGCTTTCAGGATTCTCAAACCCAGGATCATTAACCAAAATCACTACGGTTTTGCCCGCGACATCCAATCCTTGATAATCATTCCAGTTGTATTCAGGCGCGACGACACCATAACCCACAAAGACCAGTTCAGAGTCTTCTAGTGCCACTTCAGGCTTTTCATGTTTTGTGTTGGCAACCATGTCTTTTTGGTATTCAAAGCTCAAATCACCCAGTTTCAAAGTCATATTGGGATCTGCGTTGACTTCCATCAGTTCAACGGGTTGCAGATAGCTGTCACCATTGCCAGGCTGAAAGCCTAAGGCTTTAAATTCAGTGATCAAATAATCCAAGGTTTTGGTCTCGCCGTCTGTGGTCGGCAAGCGTCCACCGAATTCATCGGATGAAATGACCTTGGTGTGGCGTTTCAAATCTGCAGCAGAAATACCGTCATAAACCCCTTGCATATTGCTTGGTTCATTCGAGGACAGCTGAGTTTGCGAACAGCCAGCCAGTAGCGCAATCCCTGCCACTGCCGCGAAAATCGTGTTGCTCGGTTGCATATTATTACTCTTGTTATTACAGTCTGCGCCAGTATAGAAAATCGCAGTAGTCAAAACCAGTCAAACGGGCAAATGGTGTGAAACAATATGGAAAATAATTGGCACAAGCTATGGCCAGCTGTGGCCACTGCAGCCCCTTTTCAGGTGTTGGAAGATCGGTTTCGTCTCACCTCGTTCCCATCTTTTCCCAAACCCAAACAACTGAATGATATTCGCACCGCTTTACTTTGTGCTTGTCCGGTGGGCTTTGTTGATAATGATGCCGTACAAGACGACACCCTATATTATGAGCAATATATTCAGCGCTATCATGAAGTGCCAACTCGCAACAATAGCTGGCATGACCTATTCAATGGGTTAATTTGGTTGCAGTTTCCCGAAAGTAAAAAGTATCTCAATTTTCTCCATTGCCAAGACATCGAACAATTTGGTGTCCATCCTCGAACAGCCCGTCGCAATCGCATGACCCACTTTGATGAATGTGGTGTCGTGCTTGCTTATTGTGATACCGACATCGTCGATGATTTGGCACAGCATCGCTGGCAATCAGCGTTTGTCGAAAAACGTGTCCATTGGGGAACACGCATTGAAGCTACCATTTTCGGCCATGCTAATTACGAAATGATGCTGCAACCCTATGTCGGCTTGACGGGAAAATGGCTGGCCGTTGAAGTGGAGAAGGGCTATTTTTCAGCCAGTGTTGAGGAAAAAAGTACCATCCTAGATCGGCGCTTGGTGGATAAATTCAGTACAGGGAAGGTGTTTGATTTAGGCGGTCAACTTAAGCCATTGCCTTTGCTGGGCGTCCCAGGTTGGCATGATGCCAACCTGGATAAACGTTTTTATGACAACCGGGACTATTTTCGCCCTAAGCGCTTAAAGCACCCAGAAACATAATGGCAAAAATTAGCCCAAAGGGCGCGATTGCTATGGTCCAGGCTTTATTACCGCTGATTCGAGTGAACTGTGATATACCCACTGCAATAAGATAAATGGTATAAAACAAATCCAAGCGCAACATATTGGTCAAGTTAATCCATTTTGAGCCTTCATGAATGTCAAACCAATAAGATACTGACGTTGGCATCAACACACTGAGCGGCAGTTGGTCACTACTACTGACCCAAATGATCACCAAAGACGTGACAAAGGTAAGTACCGAAGGCAAGCTGACCCACCACATAAAACCAAACCAATCACCAAAATCGTTGATATTTTCCTCATCGGAGCGAGTGGTAAATTTCAAGTAAAGAGCAAATAAGCTATTGAAAATCAATAGCATAGTAATTGTTCCTACCATCATAGACCATTTCGTCACATTCGGACTGAGCATGGATTTGTAGTTGTTCTGCTCAGCTGGACTGGCGTCAGGCATGGCTGCACTGACCATGTACTCTTTGAACCATTGAAAATCGATGGCATTCAAGTACACCAAAATGGGGTACAAACTGAATATCATGACTAACAAGAAAGGTACCCAAGACCAATTCGAGGTGGTTTTTAACTTGGCAAACACTTTATTGGGTTGGTATAGGGCACCCACGCAGGCGTTTAGAGGATTATGTGTTACGTCCATTTTAGTCCTTAATGTGCTTTTCTGGCGTTATGATACCGATGACCTGTATGACACAGCAAATGTTAATTTGTACTGGTCGTCGAGGTTGGTGGTTTGTGGCGTCTCGAATACAAACGGTAAAGTATGGCCAGCAAGAGACAGACCAAAGCCGGTGCCAGCAAGGCCATAAACTGAAATGCTTTGAATAGCACTGCACCCAGAGTCCCGCCGAAAACAAAGCCAATAATGATAAACATGAAGAGCTTCACTTTACGTCTATCCAACGCCTCACCTCTCCCCAAGGCACCTAGCATCAGGCCCAAATCGGTTACGATTCCTGTCAGGTGGGTGGTGCGGATAATTGCGCCACTGTAGTTAGTGGCCAAAGCGTTTTGCAATCCGCAGGCCGCTGAGGCAAATAGGTGGCCAAAGAATGAGCCTTGATCTAGAAACCACACCGAGGCAAGTAGCAGCATAGCCTCGAAAAAGAGCGCTGTATCGTAATGTCTGCCAAGCCGTAAAGACGAACCTTGCACAAGGAAACCGGCAACCGCCGATCCCAACAAGAATGCCAACAGAATACTGAACAAACCCAAAATGGTATTGGGCGAAGAGTCCAAAAAGCTAGCGCCCAACTGGGTCGCTGTGCCGGATAAATGGGACACGGATTGGTGCTCAAAGCTCAACAAACCGATGGCATTTACAAACCCTGCCACTAAAGCCAGGATTAGAGCACCAATTTCTACCCATTTGGGAAGTTGAGAAATCACCTAGATAAAAGCCTGAATTCATTTTCTACAATGTCTATCAGCCTAACTGATTGGCGAGGTTGGAGAAAGTGAAATCTGAGGAGATTCTTCTGGGTCTATACTTTGTCTCGAAATGGGTCTGATTTTGCGACTTTAGGTTTTAATGATTGAAGCAAACTTTGCGGATCATCAACGCCCAAATAAACCATTTTGATCTGGCCTTGGGGTTCAATTAACTCAATGGCAATATTAGGTGCCCCAGCGTAATTGAAGCGTTTTGCTTGGCGAGAGCGTCGTACAAACTCTCGATGGCAACGAACTTCCCCTATGTTTGACAGAGCAATGCTAAACGCAGGATACAATCCAAAACGGACAATTAACCTGTCATCCATCAAAGATATGGGTCGCCGTGACACTGCACGATATTCTGCAAAGAAAAAAACTAGGGTGAACAGACTCAAAATAGTAAAGATGTTGGCGGCCAAAGGGGACCACATATAATGCAACAGCATATGCATAATTGGGATCTCTAATGCGATCAAAATGACAAACCCCAATAGATTGCTTTTGCCACCGTCTTTACCATGATAGCTAAAGTGCTTTTGGCCTAAAAATGACTCAGGTGTAATACGAGCAGCAAACAAGGCGTAGGTCCACATGCGCGTCTCAAAGCTAAGCAGTTTGGCAAAATTACCCGTACCAAAGATGCTTGAAATAGCCTTTTCAACGCCAAGGTCTGGATCAGTTCTTTTGCTTATTGCTGCGTGGACACTCAGATACACCGTAGCAATGGCGGTCAATTCAACCAGTAAAACGATCGCTAGAAGCAGATATCGACCGTTTTCCAAATCGTGCAATATGATTTGGTTGTTTTGGGGAATGATAAAACCACCGATGAAAATGGCAACACAGGCCAAAATAATGGATTTCAACAGGGCTTGCTTTTTGTCTCGAATGCACAGGAAACACAAGATTGGCAGGGAAATTAATCCATCAATCAGAAACAACCATTCAAAGTTCGCGCGACCATAGTCATTTAGCGGGCCGTTACTTTGATAGTAAAATGCCCAGTAAATTGAGATAGCCAGAAGAAACAGAAAAGGAATTTTAGATTGGATGTTGTTTTTTTGCATGACGCCGTACCTGTGTTGCGACAAAGCGTTCAAACCACGCTTGCGGTATTAAATGTACACAGGTTTCTCTTTAAACTCGAGCCTCTCCTGCACCCATGTCACCAGACACTAAGAAGCTGGTGAGACTATAACAAGCGGTAGATACAGCGAATATCATCGGAAAAAAACACACAAATTGTTACATCTTTCAGACTAAGGTTGCTTAATGATAACCAATTGTCGTGTAATAGTTTTGCACCTGCTCAGACTATTGGCATAAGGACAGTCGTAATTGGGATTGTCGGACGTGCACAGTCAGTGCAACCCTATGGAACCGAAACGAGAATTTGGAATGATTGAGATTAAACAGTTAGCGAAGAAATTCGCGGTGGAAAACCCAAAAAAGCTCAGTGACCAAGAGAAAAAAGACCCTCGACTAAAAGGACGTTTTTTTCACTCGGTACAGGATGTGTCTTTTTCCGTCGATAAAGGTCAAGTACTAGGCTTGTTGGGCCCCAATGGTGCCGGTAAAACCACTACATTACGGATGCTTTCTACCGCTTTGCAGCCAAACTCAGGTAGCGTGATCATCGACGGAATCGATGTCATGAAAGATCCACTTATTGCGCGCAAAAAAATCGGCTTTTTGTCTGGTTCAACAGGATTGTATGGCCGCCTCAGTGGTCGGGAAAACATTGAGTATTTTGGTCAGTTGCACGGTATGAGCAAGGCACAACTGGAAACTCGTATTGCCGAGTTGTCGAAATTATTGGATATGGAAACCTTTCTAGACCGCCGCTGTGAGAATTTTTCAACGGGTATGAAGCAAAAAACCGCTATTGCCCGTGCGGTGGTGCACTCACCAGACTTGGTCATTCTTGATGAACCGACTACTGGCTTGGATATCATGGCGACTCAAACGGTACTCAACTTCATCCGCAGCCTTAAAGACGCTAAGGTGCCCGTGATTTTCTCCACGCACCATTTGGATGAATTGGCCGAGCTGTGTGACTTGGTGACGGTGATCGACAAGGGGACTACCTGCTTTAATGGCACTATCGATGAATTTACAGGATTGTCGCAAGGTTCATTGCACGATGCCTTTTTGACCAGTATCGGACAAGGAGATCAATAGTATGTGGCTAGTATTTTTGAAAGAGACAAAAGAGTTATTGCGGGATCGCAAAGCCTTATTCTTTATGATTGCATTGCCTATTCTGGTGTTTCCTTTGATCATCGGAGTCGTGAGCTATGTTACGAAAAACGCGTTAGAAAAAGCCGAGTCTAAAGTCTTAACCTATGCCATCGTGGGAGCAGAGTACGCACCGACTTTGGATGCTATTTTAAAAGAAAGTGCGGAATACGAATTGATCGATATTGGTGAAGAAAAGGATTTCGCACAACTGATTGCTGATGAGAAAGTGGATTTTGTGTTAGAGATATCCAGCAATTACTCCACCGATGTGCTCAGCGCAGGTCAAGCGACCATCAAACTGTATCTCAATGATGCTGGTTTGAATAAAGTTATGGGCCGAGTTAACCCCTTGGTAGAAGAGCAAAACCAGCATCACCAACAACTGGCTTTTGCGTCCCTTGGTTTGAACGAAGAACAGCAGAAAGCCTTGCTCAAGCCCATTGTGTTGGAAAAAGTAGACACTGCAAATGCGCGAGAAAACTGGGGTGAAAAGCTTGGTGGAATGGTGCCTTACTTTATCTTTATATTGTGCTTGCAAGGCGCAATGTTTCCAGCCACCGACTTGGGGGCAGGGGAGAAAGAACGGGGTACCTTAGAAACCTTGCTGATATCTCCCGTAGAACGCTACAAACTGGTGTTGGGTAAATTTCTGACAGTATCATTGGCGGGACTTACGGCGGCACTGATTACCGTATCCAGTATGGCCCTGTGGGGTGTGGTGTTAGGGCAAGGTATGGCAATTGAGATGGTGGTCAACTTTATGTCATCCATCGATATGATCGACTTTGTGTTGATGTTCCTAATGTTGATCCCTGTGGTTGCTATCTTTGCGTCAGTACTATTGAGTCTATCAATTTACGCACGAAGCTTTAAGGAAGCGCAAAGTTACACCGGCTCCTTGGTCATTTTTGTGATTGTGCCAATTATTTTGGCCGCTTTACCCGGTGTGGAATTAAAAGGTGGTTGGGCATGGGTTCCTCTGACCAACGTCGCACTGGCCATCAAAGAACTGATCAAAGGCACAATGGACTACTTCCAGTTGTTTGCTATCTTTGGTTCTACGGCGGTGATTGCCCTGGCGACACTCGGCTTTTGTGTCTATTGGTTCAGTAAAGAAAAAGTGTTGTTCCGCTAGCCAATGGAGTCACCTACTAGATAAAAACAAACCACCTAAAGGGTGGTTTGTCATTTTAGCTGTTAAGCTCGTGTGTTGCGAAACCTAACGGACTTCAAGCGCAACATCAGCATGGTTAGAAGCAACAATACAGTGGCCAATGTGGTGGTACCGCCGCTTGACGAGTTACCGTTGTTAGTATCGACGGTAGGGGGCGGCTCTGGGAGGACAACTTGATAGTCTTGTGTTTGGCCTGCCGAAGTGCTGCCTTCATATTCCGATATGGTGGGCTCTCCTTGTGTGTCATAGGTCACAGTAGTCAAAGTGTAAGAACCTTCGCCAGTGCCTTTTAGCTGGATGTCATAGTTATCTTTTGGGAGAACCATCAGCCAACCATAGGTGCCATCTTCGTGGGGCGTTGCGAAACTATGAATACCGCCATCCAACTCCTGTAAAAGCACTTTCCCTTCGAGCGTTTCAACTTTTTTAGCCGCACTGTTGGAAATGACCAGATCAACAGGGCTTTGGGTTCGGACGATAACCCCGTCGGGAAGTAAAGGGCAGCTTTGCTGAGTTTTCGTCATGCAGCCACTGGGCAAGTTGCCCTCAAATTCGTCGCGGTTATGCTGAAAAAGTCCTTCGAAGCCGCAACCAATAGGCGTTTCTGGTGTTGGGGAGCCAGGGAAGTTGCCGACTGGAGTTCGATAGTACATACCATGACCTTGGGTTCCTTGCTGAACGAAATTGGCGGCAAAATCAGCGGAATTAACGTGTTCACCGATACCGAAAATGCCCACTTGTGACTGGAGGTCGAGATCAACTGGCGACCAAGTTGGAGTGCCGTGAATGACTACACCAGTTTTGTGGTAGTCGGTCCCTTTGGCGTATACAACCACACCCACATGGCCCGCGCGGGTCAGACTGTTTTCAAAGGGTGCCCAGTAATAGTCGCCACTGGTAACTCGCCCGTAGGAGAGATTGGCGAAGGCTTGTGGATATTCTGCACGGATCATTTCTAATCGATTAAAAATGTCGTCCATATACACATTGCATTGTTGATTGAGCAAATCGTCGGTGGTTTCATAATTGAAGTAAGGAGCCAAAGCTTGCATGGCTTGCCGAGTATCGGCGACGCTTCCGCCTTTTAACTCGATGCGCGCAACGGTGCTGTCGCTATTGTTACTCAAGTCCGTGTCATCTGTTGTCGTCACCTCTATAGTGACTTCGTCTTTGAGATCCGCGGCATTGAGCACTCGGGTGGTGACGTCAATGAACAGCACATCATTTCCCAATGCATTTCCTCGACCGGCGATATACATCCCTTCGCAGATAACGCCGCCACCGTTAAACGGAGCTGAACCGGTTTGCTTGCAGCGATCATCTGAGACGCTTTGGAAATGCAACTCCGGCGGTAAACTGAAGGTTACTTGTGCATTGTCTGCCTGTTTGGTGCCTTTGTTGCTTATGGTGGCAGTGAAAGTCACTGTGATATTGTCATCTATGCCATCCACTATGTGACTGGCTAGTACTTCCAAGTCAATCACGCCCTCGCGCATATCACCGTCTATGGGCACATAAAATTCGGCTGTGCGGCCATAGCCACGTCGCTCATCACCGTTTTGAGCTAGGTCAATTCCGACCTGCATTTTTACCCAAGTCGGGCCATACAATCCATCAGGTTTGCTGCCGACAAAAGAAATATTGCAATTCAACTCGGCGGGCCCAAATTCGCTCCAGCGAGCGCCTGGAACATTAGCCGGCCCACCGTAAACATACACCTGAAAATTACCATAGTCACCGCAAGCTGAGCCATCGTCACCTTCGAAGGTGAAAAGTTGGTTCGGCGCTTGTTGGCGGTCCTTGTATAACGCGTCGTGACAGGACATTTCCTTGAATTCCTCACCATCGAGCAAATCGATCACCGCACAACCTAAAACTTTTGGTGGATGGACTGCAGAATAACAAGGTGAAGGCGACCATGGATAAGGGGGATAGCCATTATGACTTACGCAAATTCCATCAGTTGGTACGGTTTTGATTGCCGCACTTGCTCCAGTGCTGAATTGGCCTGATGCTTGACCCGATACGGAATCATTTGTCTTCGGGCAAGCGCCTTGTTGGATACCATCAACCACTTCACAAGCCGGCAGTGGCATATTGGGTGGAGAGTCCGCAAGCGCAAGTGTACAGGTAAATAATCCGTAAATGAGCAATAAGCCAGAGAAAGAATTAGGTAATTTCACAGGAACCTCCTTGCAAGTAAAATGAGTTGCACAATGCAGCTGTCATTATCAACAGGCGCAATGACAGCCTAAAGAGGTCAAAATAGATTAAAAAATAAACAAAGGGGGTTGAGGTTAACGAAAGTGTGGGCAAGGGTTAACCATGCCCAAAGCGGGTATCTTATCGTTGTTCTTTGTTCAGTAAATCATTTACAGCATTCACTAAAAAGATGTAATTCGCGCCCATATTGACGACATATTCGTTCTGGCCCCAGAAAAACGGCCAATCTTCGCGATTCTCAGGAAAGTCAGGTTTGAGAATTAATACCCCTGGTACGATACCACCGGAAATAAAGGAAAAATCTGCTCGGTTCATGCCATAGGCCACTTTTTTCGACTTAGCGCCCACATTTGAGACAAAGGAAATGTCTGAGTCGGGATGGTGTCCTAGTAGGTAGTTAAGCCCTTTATAGACCTGCTCTTTGTCAACAACGTCCGGAAACGCTTTGTGCAAATAGTAGTTGGTCACCGCAATGTGCATGATGGTGCTGTTGCCCGCCCAACCACGTTCCGTGATCAATACGGCAAATGGATTTTGGCTTGCCAAGTCGTTTAGCCATTGATTATATGAGTCTGTGTATTGACGGATTTTGCTGTGAAAATGACTGTCCATATACGGCAGCACACGAACCGCTAATATGGCATGAGCTAAGAAGTCTTTTTCTATTTCAGGAAGTAGGTTTTGAATCCTTTGTCGATATTGCGCATCACCTGTTGTGATCAACAACTCCACAGCCGCCTTCAACTGTTCAGTAGGCAGTGGGCCTCCAGTTGTGTTGCCATGACGGAATAAGTTGGGTTCCCGGGATTGCTCTTCAGACCACACTTTGACCGCGGTTTGTAAGCATTCCTTTGCCAGTGCATCATTGTAGCCCTTTAGCGCACGACTTGCGGCGGTCAATGCCGCGATAGAGCCGTAGTTGAGCGCAGATGATTTACTGGTAAAGGCCCAACGATCATCAAATTTACCGCTGCGTGTGCCGTCCGATTCCAATTCCGCCATGTTCGGGTCGTAAATTAGATTATCGGTCATAGTCAGGCCGTCACCAAGGTGAGTGTACTGGGACAGCTCAGGCACGATGATACCGGGAATGGCATGGCCGATAGCGCGAAACTGGGCAATCAACGCCAGAGTACCATGTTCAATTTGTTGCAGTAGGTCTGGCTTACCATCTGGCACGTGTAGGTCAACGTATTTGGCCGGGTAGTCAACCAAGGTGGTATCCCGTTTTAGTGCAAAATGTTCCCAAACATTGACCAAATTATTGACAGCAGAATATTGAGTTTGGGTACGAATATCGTAGTCACCCGCATCGTACCAACCACCAATATTCAAACCAGGAATATGTTGGCCGGGTTGAAATTGGGTGTCCGTTGTTGGTCCTTGGGCGTAGAGATCAAAGTGCTGATGATTCACTGGGGCTTGTAATGCATCGTCCAAGTGAGAAGCGCCATGCCAAACTCGGTAAGCTTCATTAACCAACATATGGTCCATCTGAACCGGGAAATACACGTCAAGCGTCGGGTGCCACGCCGTATTGTAGACATCTTTACCAATTAAAAAAGGCGCAGTGGTGGTCTGCTCGTAGCTTAGTTGGTACAAGCCGGGCTCGGTAATATGAGAAAAATCAAATTGCAGATATTGGTAACGTTTATACTTGCCCCACATTTTGCCTTTGCCGGAGGCGACGGTTGATTTATTGCCATCGACATCAATTTTTACCAATTGCACATCGGCTTGAGCTGGATGATTGGCATCCAGTTCGACGGTGGCAATTTTCTGTTGTTTAGGGTGGTATCCCAGTTGCGAATGGGCAATCACCGGTTCGCGCAACCAGTCTTCCACGGAATTTGCCGATACCACCCATTCTAAAGCGACACCGGTTTTATTTGCGGGCAATAGACTGCGAAGTACGAACCACCCGTTTTGGGCTTTGCTGCGGCCGTCAAACATTTCAATTTTCTGGTGCACGGAGCGAACACTGACACGACGGAAATCATCCTCAGGAGCCAAAACAATCTGTTGGCCTGTGGCTAAGGCGGCAGGTCGAACACCGTCTTGCTCCTTAGGGCCCGATGGATAGAGCGGAAACTGGCCCGCTTTGCCGTCCGCCAAAAATGCCTTTTCAAAATACGCAGAAGGGATAAATTCCAAGTTGAAGCCGGCTTTCCCAACCAGCTCAACTGGTAGTGGTTTGGGTAAAATAACCTGAATTTTCAAGCCATCTGCTTGCCCTTGGGTTTTGATAGAAAAATGAAAGTTATGCTCGGGATAATGCAAAAATGCTTCGATACTTTGATTTTCTCGATCTACATGGCGTTTGATAAAGGTGGGTATAACGTCCCATTGCTCTGGCGTATCGTTGAGGCGAACGTCACCATTAGTCGCAGTACGAATACCATGATGAATCAACTCCACACCACTGATCTTGGAATCACTGAATAATCCGTCATACCAGTTGCTGTAAACCAGCAGATTAACGCCTCTTGCAGCGAAGTACTCTTGCTCATTCAGCGTCAGCTTTTGAACCTCAGCCTTGCATATGGAGGAGCAGACTGAAATTATGAATAAAAGAAAAACGGCTTTCCAACTATGCATGAACTTTAGCACCCAATTTATCAAAGATTGGGGCACGCTAGCATGACACAGTGAGGATCAAAATTATCCTTTCTGATTCACACCTTACCGTTTTTTTCTTTGCTTCTGTGGCGAGTTATGAGTGTCTTTATAAGCCGTAGTTAAACTTTAACAGTGCCAGCACAATGGTTGAATACATCAGCGATATCAACACACCATAGCGAGCGAAATGCTTGAACTTGTAATGCGCGGCGTTAAATACCAGCAAATTCGTTTGATAACCATAGGGTGAAATGAAACTAGCACTAGCCGCAAAGGCCACCGCTAACGCAAAGGGCATCAATGGCGCTTGCAGTATCGTTACTACGCCATACGCGAAAGGAAACATTAAGGCCGCAGCAGCGTTGTTGGTGACCAATTCGGTCAACAAGAGCGTCATCAAGTACACAACGACTAATGCCAAGAAAGGACTGCTGTCGAACAAATAGGGCTGTACGGCGGTCGTTAAATTGTCGATGACACCTGATTTTTCAAGGGCTGTAGCCAAACTTAGCGCGCCGACAATCACGATTACAAGATTCAGGGGGATGTTGCGTTTAACTTCAGCATTGGAACTGACGCCGGATATGACCAACACCGCTAAGAAAAACAGCAAGCCGGTTGCCAGTGGAACCCAAGATAGAGCTGCCAATAAAACGGTCAGCAGAAAGCCTCCGATAGTTAACCATTCCTGCTTGTTAGTGAGTTTGGACGGGATTTTTTGTTCTGAAACAATGAAAAAATTCTTTGCTAGATTGTGGCGTTTAATAAAGTCTTGGCCGGTTGCCAACAATAAAAAGTCCCCAGCTTGGAGTTTAATATCACCCAATTTGCCTGACAGTTGTTCTCCGTCACGACGAATCGCGACTACGGCAGCATCAAATAGGGCTCTGAAACCGAGGGCTTTTAAGGATTGACCGATAATTTGAGCGCGGTTTGAAACTATCACTTCAGTTAGATTATCTCTGAGCAGTTCTTCGGTCTCAGCAAACAAGTTGAGACCTTTGATGTGATTTAGGCTCTCAACCTGTTTGACGTTGCCGGAGAAGATCAATTTATCATTGGCCAGAATCGTAATATCCGGTGTCACAGGCGTAATGAGTTTGCCATCTCGCACGATTTCCACTAAAAACAGTTCAGGTAAGTTTCGAAGGTGGTTTTCCTCAATGGTTTTTCCCACTAATTCAGAATCTGCAGCGACTTTCGCCTCAATAAAGTAGGACTGAAATTGTCCCTTTCGGGATTGAATTTCAGGTAATAGTGGGGTGAGCAAAAACATCAACACACCACAACTTAAACCGGCTATCAGTCCATATAGGGTAAAGTCGAAAAAGTGAAAGCCTGGATGGCCATGTTCCACCAAAAAACTATCCACAATTAGGTTGGTGGATGTACCAATTAAGGTTACCGTGCCGCCCAAGATGGCCGCATAGGACAGGGGGATCAACAATTTTGATGGCGCGTGCAATTGATTTTGATTAACCGGACCAATCATACTTGCAACAACGGCGGTGTTGTTTAACAGTGCTGACGCACTGAAAGTTAGACCAAACAATCGCCAAAAACTCAGTTTGAAGCTTCCGGTGACCAACTTTCGGCTAATACGCTTAATCAATGCGGTTTTGTCTACTGCCGAACTGACTAGCAGTAACAGAACTAGAGTCAGCAACCCTTGATTCGTCAGATTGTGAGCCACTTCCGTTACGCTGATTTGTTGGCTGGCGACCAAGACTAAAATGGCCGCAGCAAAAATACTAGAAGGGCGCTTGTGAGTAACCACAAGCGCCACAACTGTGCCGACTAAAACCGCTAAAACCAACCATTGGTTCCAGGCCATATTGTTGTCCTTTTGCGGTGTTTACAGTCGCGTCAAATCGGTTGCATTCCAATGGGGGAAATGCTTCCTTATCAAGGCATTAAGTTCCAACTCGAAGTCAGAAAATTGCGCTTTCGAGGTTTCTTGGTTTGCTTCGATTATCATCCCTGCACCGACGGTACCATTAGTCACGCGATCGATGATGATAAACGCACCCGTTGCACGGTTTTTCACATAAGGATCACAGGCGACAGGTTGAGTTAGCTTGATATCACCTACGGCAATTTCATTCAGCTTGAGATGCACTGTTTGGGTTTTTTCCAGCGTGTTCACATCGATTTTGTGATCAATTTTCGACACTGAACCCGGTACAAACTTAGTGGCAAACTTAAAGCCATACTGCTTGTTGGGGATCATTTCTTCTTCTGCCATCCACACCAAATGGGTCTTATATTGACTCGAGTGGAGAGGCAAATTGTCAGACTTCACGATCATGTCACCACGGGAAATATCAATCTCATCTTCCAGCGTCAAAGTGGTGGTCAGTGGCGTGTGCGCCATTTGATGTTCACCCTCGAAATCAACAATGGATTTGACCCGAGATTGTTTGCCCGAAGGTAAGGTGGTCACGGTGTCGCCAACGGCAATGGAACCCGACACTACGGTACCGGCAAAACCACGGAAGTTCAGGTTTGGGCGGTTCACATATTGAACTGGGAAACGGAAATCGTCGAGATTCAGATCCTTGCCAATTTCAATGGTTTCCAAGGTCTGCATTAGAGTGTCACCTTGGTACCAAGGGGTATGTTCACTGCGGTTAACCACATTATCGCCATCTAAAGCCGAAATGGGCACAAATCGGATGTCGGTAATGTCCAACTGCTTGGAAAACTCCATGTAGTCACGCTGAATCGATTCATAGATGTCTTGTGAGTAATTCATCAAATCCATTTTGTTCACTGCAACGATGACGTGTTTAATGCCCAAAAGTGACACCAAAAACGAGTGACGACGAGTCTGAGTTTTTACACCGGCACGAGCGTCGACCATCAATATTGCCAAATCACAGGTTGATGCGCCGGTCACCATATTTCGGGTGTATTGCTCATGTCCTGGTGTATCGGCAATGATGAATTTGCGTTTGTCAGTAGAAAAGTAACGGTAGGCCACATCGATAGTGATCCCTTGTTCACGCTCTGACTGCAATCCATCGACTAACAAGGCTAGGTCGACTTTTTCACCGGTGGTGCCGACTTTTTTGCTGTCTTTAGTAATGGCTGCCAATTGATCTTCATAGATCATTTTAGAATCATGTAATAAACGACCAATCAAGGTACTCTTGCCGTCGTCCACACTACCGCAAGTCAAAAAGCGCAATAAATCTTTCTTTTCGTGTTGATCCAAATAGGACAAAATGTCGGTTTGAAGTAATTCGTTTTCGCTATTCATCTTAGCAACTCACCAGAAAATACGGGTTCAAAAGGGATTCTTTTTGGTTATATAACAAAGGCTGAGCGTCAGCCGCCAAGGGGTCACCATCAATCACGACAACCTTTCCTCCAGCCGCCTCCACCACTGCCTGTGCGGCACCTGTGTCCCACTCACTGGTGGGCCCCAAACGAGGGTAGAGGTGGGCCTTGCCTTCCGCAACCAAGCAAAGCTTCAAAGAACTGCCCATGGCAACAAGCTCGGTTTCGCCTTCTAGACGTTCGAGTAAATCTTGGATTTCAGGGCTTTGATGTGAACGGCTTCCGACCACTTTCCAAGTGTCTCCACTTTGATGTTGGAGCGGAGCAATGGCCTCTAGGTCATTTCCTTCCACCTTCCATGCGCCAATTCCAGCGACACCCACATAAGTGCGAGCCAAAACCGGAGCATACACCACTCCTAAAGTGGGTTTGCCATCTTGGATCAGCGCGATGTTGACGGTAAATTCGCCATTTTTCTTGATAAACTCTTTGGTACCGTCAAGAGGGTCGACTAACCAATAATCCTGCCAAGTGCGACGCTCTTGCCAGTCAATGTTAGCCGATTCTTCAGATAAAATGGGCAACTTTGAAATCGCTTGTAGATCACGAACTATAATTTTATGGGCGGCCAAATCCGCTTCGGTCAAGGGACTTTCATCGGACTTTTCATAGACAGTAAAGTCTTTTTGATAAATGCTCATAATGGCCTCACCCGCTCGGTGAGCGATGGCCATGACTTGTTGTGCTAAAGGATGGTCTATCATTACGATACGTATCCTTTTTGCTTAAGCATTTCAAACAGTTGTTCTGCTGATTCTTCAGGCGTTTGGCCCGTGTAGCTCAAATGGATCTCTGGGGCTTCAGGCTCTTCGTAGGTCGAGTCGATACCAGTAAAATCCTTAATGTCACCTTGACGAGCCTTTTGATACAGACCTTTTGGATCGCGCTTTTCACATATCTCAATGGGAGTATCGATAAAGACTTCGATAAATTCTCCTTTTTCAACCAAACTGCGGCAGTAGTCGCGATCAGCGCGAAAAGGCGAGATGAATGCAGTGAGAACAATAAGGCCAGAATCCACAAACAGTTTTGCCACTTCACTAATCCGGCGGATGTTTTCTACGCGGTCACTGTTGCTAAAGCCAAGATCACCACACAAACCATGACGAACGTTGTCTCCGTCCAACAAATAGGTATGTTTGCCTTGGTCGGTTAACTTCTTCTCCAATAGGTTAGCGATGGTGGATTTACCTGAACCGCTTAAACCAGTAAACCAGATTACTGCCGGTTTCTGTCCTTTGAGCTCAGCTCTACGGGATTTGTCTACATCATGTTGATGCCACACTATATTGGTCGACATTAGAAGTAACCCTCCATTTTTTTCTTCTCCATTGACCCTGACGAATCGTGGTCAATCACACGACCTTGACGCTCGGAAGTTTTGGTCAGCAACATTTCTTGAATGACTTCAGGTAATGTGCTGGCAGTGGACTCCACAGCGCCAGTCAATGGATAGCAGCCCAGAGTACGGAAACGAACAGAGCGCATCTGCGGCTCTTCTCCGTCTTTCAACGGCATGCGGTCATCATCCACCATAATCAGAATCCCATCTCGTTCAACGACAGGGCGGGGTTTTGCTAAGTACAATGACGGAATATCGATGTTTTCCAAATAGATATACTGCCAAATATCCAATTCGGTCCAGTTCGACATAGGGAACACTCGGATACTCTCGCCCTTGTTAATTTGGGAATTGTAGATATTCCATAATTCAGGTCGTTGATTTTTGGGGTCCCAACGGTGGTTTTCATCACGGAACGAGTAAACCCGTTCTTTCGCCCGAGATTTTTCTTCATCTCTTCTAGCGCCTCCGAAGGCAGCATCAAACTGATACTTGTTAAGGGCTTGCTTCAATGATGCCGTTTTCATGATATCAGTGTGCTTGGCACTGCCGTGGGAGAAAGGACCAACGCCCATCTCAACCCCTTCTTGATTGATGTGAACCAGCAAATCCAAATCGTACTTTTGCGCCATGGTGTCACGAAACTCGATCATTTCACGAAATTTCCAAGTGGTATCAACATGCAACAGTGGAAAGGGGATTTTGCCGGGAGCAAATGCTTTGCGAGCCAGATGTAAGAGTACCGATGAGTCTTTACCCACCGAATACAACATCACCGGGTTATCGAATTCAGCAGCAACTTCGCGAAATATGTGGATACTCTCAGCCTCAAGTTGCTTGAGGTGGGTGACTGAAGGAATAGTCATTGTCATTATGGGGTCCCAAAAAATGCTAACTAATAGACGAAAGAATTATATGCTTAGAACCTTAACATAAACCTGTGCACTTTTCGTATGCCAAATTTATATACATAGAATCAAAAAGTATTAAAAAACGCATTAGTGAACAACATGTTAACAATTCGTCATTCACTAATGCGTTGGTCTATTTATACGCCTGTTACCGGTGTAACTTCAATAACTCAGGCGTACTTTTGTGCTTGTCTTGCTAGATAACTTAGTTTCTTGCCGCCACGATCTCATTATCCACAGTTTCAAAGGTCTGTTGCACACTTTCATTCGGCACTTTAGTCATCAAGCTCACCACAATAATTGCGATACAACTGACCACAAAGCCGGGAACGATTTCGTACACTAGAGCACTGAGGCTTTGGCCGTCCACCGTAATATCAGCGTAAATCCATACCAATACAGTTAATGCACCGGCAATCATACCTGCTAGTGCACCAGAGAAGGTCATGCGTTTCCAATAAAGACTGAATAAAATCAGTGGGCCAAAGGCTGCACCAAAACCTGCCCATGCATTACTGACCAAGGTCAAAACAGTGCTGTTGCGATCGTAGGCTAAAGCAATCGCAACGGCGGCTACCGCAGCAACCGATAAGCGGCCCACCAAAACCAATTCTTTTTGGCTGGCATCACGACGTAAAAACGCTTGATAAAAATCGCCGGTTAAAGACGACGAGGTCACCAATAACTGACTGGATATCGTACTCATGATGGCTGCCAGAATGGCTGCCAACAAAAAGCCCCCAACCAGAGGGTGGAACAGCACTTGGGACAAATAGATGAAGATGGTTTCCGGATCATCAATAGCATAGCGAGTTTCGGTAATATAGGCCAAACCAAACAAGCCCGTTGCGACTGCGCCAATCAGTGAAACAATCATCCAACTCATGCCAATCCGACGGGCCACTTTCATGTCTTTGACGTGACGGATGGCCATAAAGCGCACAATAATATGGGGTTGACCGAAGTAACCCAAGCCCCAAGAAAGTAAGGAGATAATCCCCAACGCAGTAAGCGCTTGACCTGTTGATGCATCGATCCAAAGGCTCATTAAGTTTGGATTCAAATCCGTCAAATCCGTGGCAGCAGCTGAAATCCCGCCGAGTTCAAACAGTACCACTGTAGGTACCATGACCAAGGAGATAAACATAATACAGCCTTGTACGAAATCGGTCAGACTCACCGCCAAAAAGCCACCAAATAAGGTATAGGCGACGACCACACCAGCGGTGACATACAACCCAATTTCGTAAGACAAACCAAAGGAGGATTCAAATAATTTGCCACCGGCCACAATGCCCGAAGAGGTATAGAGTGTGAAAAAGATAATGATGACGACGGAGGAAATAACCCGTAACAAGCGAGTGTTGTCTTCAAAGCGGTTTTCAAAGTAATCGGGAACCGTAATGGCGTTTTTCGCTCTTTCGGTATACACCCGTAGCCGAGGAGCTAAGAAAATGTAATTGAGGTAAGCACCGATAGTTAAACCAACGGCAATCCAAATGCTGGACAATCCCGACACGTACATAGCGCCAGGAACCCCCATTAACATCCAACCACTCATATCTGAAGCTCCGGCGGACAGAGCGGTCACTTTGGGACTTAAGGTGCGTCCGCCCAACATGTACTCTTGCATGTCAGATGTAGAACGCTGATAGGCGTAAACGCCTATGCCCAACATCACCGCAAAATAAATCACGAGCGAGATAATCGTACCTATTTCCATTAAAATTCCTGTTTTTATCAGTTGAAAAAGGGATGTAACTCCCTGACTAAACACTCTGCCGAAAGGTATTCTTACCTATTTGCACTGGGCAAAATTATTGAAAACACAACGTTTTTTTCGCCGCAAAGTGTACACTTAGCTCAACTATGCTAACAAGTCTGACCCCAGCATGCCAGTTGAGACCCAAATGAACCTATTGATCCAAACGTTTGAACAACTTTCCACTGCACAGCTGTATGCCATTTTACGATTGCGTCAACAGGTCTTTATGCTGGAACAACAAAGTTTGTATGAAGACATCGATAACCTTGATGACCAAGCCCATCACTTTTATATTGAAACAGATGGACAATTGATTGGTTACGCTCGCTTACGACTTGCCGACTCCAACGGAACCAAGATGAAGATTGAGCGGGTGTTGACCGATGCGAAACACAGAGGCTTAGGGTTGGGACATCGATTGATGGAGTCCGCAATCGCTTGGTCTCGAGCACTGGATTCTGTGCGAAGCGTCCATTTGTCTTCACAAGTAAGCGCGCTGGATTTTTATCGGCGCTACGGTTTTGTTGTAAAGGGACAACCCTATGATGATGGTGGCATTGAGCACCAAGATATGACGCTTCAACTAAATCGAGATTGAGATAGGGTACTAATATGATCTCAAAATTCCTAGGATATGTGTTTGCCGGTGTGTTGCTATTGATGTTTTTTGCACCCATTCCTTTTGCCATCTATTTAAACTACGACGCATTGGTAGCTTTGAATAATTCGGATTCGGCCCAGGCAACTATTATCCAGTGCCAGGCTCACCGTTCTAGCGGTTCAGGCAATCGAAGCACAAGTTGGCGACCGGTGGCTTCTTTGGCCGATGGCAGAACAGTAGAGGGTAGTTTTGGTTGGACCAAACGTGAATGGTGTGAGGGCAGTGTGGGAGAGCAAGTGGAGGTCCTTATTGACCCCCAAAATGGCAATCCCATCAAGATAAACAGCTTTATGCAACTGTGGTTCTTACCGCTTTTGATGCTTGCTATCGCCAGCATCATTGTTTGGGTTTCAGTACTGGGTTATCGGAAAAAATACCGCGACAGCAAGCAGTGAAACCGACAAAATCAGATCATCATCGTTTGATGCGGCTCATGATATCGTCTTTCAATATTCGTTGATGATAGATTGCCATCAAAATGTGACCCCCTAATAAGGCATAGCCAAATTTACCAATGGTTTCGTGGATCTCTTCAAGTTGGTGAGCCAAGTCCTTGTTTTCCGCAAGCAGAGCAGGGATCGTTGCCCCGAAAACGGTCAGACTTTTGCCTTCGGCACTGACGATCATCCAACCTAAAACGGGCATCACGATAAGAAATGCGTAGATTGCCAAGTGTCCGAGCTTGGCTGCCGTATTCATCCAATCTGGGGCTTGCGAAGAAGGCGCGGGAGCTGCACTCACCAAACGACTACTGACTCTCAGTAAAGTAAGTACCAATACCGACAAACCGACCATAAAATGCAGATACTTAATGTTTTCCCGCATCTCGGTGCCTTTTTCGAAAATACCACGAAATTCGATGGAAGCGTAAGACACGACGATCAGAATGAATGTCAGCCAATGTAGAGCGATAATTACATTTGTGTAACGTGAAGGTGATTGGTGCATAAATTCCTCGTTTTATTGTCTTACTAGGTCACTACTTTGCATTATTGGTATTAAGAGTAACTTAAGATTCGAACGCTAAGCTTGCGCCATTAATGATTACAGTTTTGTGTTATCTATCATGCCGTACGCTATTTTTAAACCCATTTTAAGTCGCCTTTCCAATGCTTCTGTTTCTGCGCCGCAACTTCTATTCGCGGTGGCATTATTCATATTGCTCACCGCAAACAGCGCGTTTTTTTCAGCATTGTATGAGTACTATCCATTGGAGCAAAACTTAGGTTTTATCTTCGTCGTTGGATTGGTCATGCTGACCGTTATCATAGTACTAGAGTTATTATTCAGTTTATTGATTCCAGTCAAGTGGGTAGCTGGTTTCTTTTTACTTATCAGTGCGGTATGTGCTTATTTCTCCGACAACATGGGAGTGATCTTTAGCGTGGATATGATCCAAAACAGCGTGCAAACTAATCCCGCTGAAGCCATGGATCTGATCACTTGGGGGACGTTTTTACACGTTTTGATCTGGGGTATTTTGCCCATCGCGCTCATCGGCAAGCTGCCTGTTTCTTTCAGTGCTGCGGGACTGATGAACTTACCCCAAACATTGCGCACCCTTTCTTGGATCGTCATCAGCTTGATGATAGCAGCCACTGGGATTTGGACAGTCAGCAGTCAATTCGCTAGTTTCATCCGCGAACACAAATCCGTTCGTTATTTTGCCACACCGGTTATGCCACTGCATTCTGCGATTAAATATGCTTTGAGTGAATGGTCAGACAATGATGAAAGCTTCCAATCCATCGCCACCTTTGCGGCTACGCCTACCATGCCTGGACATCGTGAGTTGGTGGTCATGGTGGTGGGCGAAACAGCTCGTGCCGACCACTTTTCTATTAATGGTTATGATCGACAAACGACGCCAAGATTGGCAGCGATGGATCGAGTGATCAGTTACTCGGATGTTTCGGCCTGCGGCACTTCAACGGCCATTTCTGTCCCCTGTATGTTTGCTCGTGCCGGTCAAAAGGATTATGACGGCAAAGAGGCTAAGCACACGGAAAATCTTTTAGATGTTATACACAAAGCGGGTGTATCGGTGCTGTGGCGAGACAATAATTCAGATTCAAAAGGCGTGGCAACCCGAATTACTTATGAAAACTTTCGGGATGCCACTATCAATCCAGAATGTGATGTGGAATGCCGTGATATTGGAATGTTGTTTGGTCTCCAAGAATACGTAGATTCGCAGTCGGGAGACATTCTTATCGTGCTGCATCAAATGGGCAGTCATGGCCCGGCATATTACAAGCGCTATCCACCAGAGTTTGAGCGTTTCACACCTGCTTGCCAATCTGCGGAATTGTCTAATTGCGATCAGCAAAGCATCATCAATGCTTACGACAACACCATCTACTATACTGACTATTTTCTTTCTAAAGTTATTGAATGGTTGCAGCAAAACTCAAACGACTTCGAAACCACTATGGTTTATGTGAGTGATCATGGTGAGTCATTGGGGGAGAATGGTTTGTTTTTGCACGGTATGCCGTATCTGTTTGCACCGCAAGCGCAAACGAAAGTGCCTGTAGTCGTGTGGGCCGGTCCCCGTTCAGATGTCGACTATGATGCGACAGTTAAACTAAAGGACCAATCATACAGTCACGACGATGTCTTTCCGTCCCTGTTAAAGTTGTTCGAAATCGAGTCAGATGCTTATCCTCCTGAGACCCCTGGACTCTTGGAAATGCTCGACGAGACTCCATAACAACTCGGTTTGCTGCGATTTTCGATTTAGTTGAGCCAGGCGTAGCTAAATTTCATAAACACCGATTGTTCGGCGACACGACGTTTGGGTAGGTCATCATTGTTAAATCCGTTGTCTGAGTAACCCACAAAAAATTTGGTTAGTGGGTTGATCTTATATGAATACAACAATTGTACGCCCAAGTCTTGACTGCGACTGTGTATATCGCTGGTGTCAATCAGGTAATTATCCAAATTACGCCGAACATCATAGTGGAGCAGGATAAAACGCAGAAACTGGCGTTGGTTAAACTGATAAGTCAATCGAGCGTCCGTCAAATTAGCAGTGAACAAGGCACGGCCGTCCACATCTAGAGTTCGATAGGTATAACGCATTGTCAATTGTAAGTGTTTGCCAACACTTAAATTTAGTCGCGGGTTAACGTTAAGTTCTTTGCCCAAGCGATTGTTTTCAAAATCGATTTGGTCGCCATAGCGAAAGAAAGATGCAACATACAATGATGAATTAGGTCGCATTTCAAAAAACAAACTCGCAGAGTTTTCTGTGAACATATCCGCATTGTTATCTACCTGCAAAACGCTCTCATTCTGGCGCAGTCCAACTCGGTCTCGAGTCAACACCCCAACTTCGAAGTAGGATTGATAGCGGCCGCTGATACTTCCATAGATTTCTGCTTCTTTTTCCAACAGCTCCCCTGCATCGCTATGAGATATGTCCCAATCACCAAATACCTCAATGCGATTCCACCAACTGTTTTCATTAAACCAGCGATATGCTCCGCCAATTACTGAAGTGTTGCGATCAATGCTACTTTGGAAACCAAGGTCGGCTCGAAAATCTTTACCATTACGATAGTGGTCGGCTCGAAACAGCCAATCTCTTTGATTGTGGCGGTAATTGACTCTTAATGCCTGTCCAGAAAACTCATCGCCTCGTTGTAGGCGCAATTGAGTCTCGCCACTAAAATCTTGGTTTAAGGCCTCTGGGTAATGTGTTTGTGATCCTGCCCATTGTATCCGCAAGGTATCTTGCTCGGTAATTTGGTACTTGCTGTCCAGCGCATAGACATAGTTGTGATAGCTTTCGGTATCACGCATCGTGCCAACCATACCAAGAGATAGATTTCCTGAATGGTCATAGCGATAGCGAATCGCCAAGTTTTTTGATTCCTCCTCTATCTCCGCTACGTCAGAGCCCAAATTGCCAGGCACCAGCAGAGTAGTGGATTCATCGTTTGCAACAAAAACGCCGAGTGAATGTTTGTCCTGACGGCCGGTAATTTTCACGCCATAGTCTGGCGCGTTGATGTTGCGGGTGTGGATCAAGTTGTAATTGCTGGTGAAATAATCAGCATTTTCTAAAAAGAAAGGTCGCTGCTCGCCGAAAAAAAGTGCGTTGGTATTATTAATGCTAAGTTGCGCAACATCCGATTCCACTTGTGAAAAGTCCGGATTTAACGTTGCTTGAAGAGATACTTCAGGAGTGATCCCCCAAGAAACATCTAATCCCACTTCTTGGGTTTTGGATTCATCCCAATCCATTGTTTCGACAGGATCACGGGTTCTCTGTTTGGCAAGTACAAGGGTAGGGACTATGGCTAAGTTGCTGCCTTGTTTTGCTTGCTTAAAACCGCTGACATCACTGAGTTGACAAAGATTACAGGCATTGTTGCGATCGGTCGGCAGATTAGAAATTCGTAGTCTTTCTTCTCTGGGATAAAAGCGCACAAACTCTGCCCCCCAAATTTTTTCCTGAACATTCTCTTTAAAATTCAAAATACGCAGTGGGATGGCAATCTCAACCTGATAACCACTTTCGGTGATGGTGCCCGCAGACTCCCATATAGCATTCCAGCTGTCGCTCTCTCGACCTGTCATTTCGTTTTCAATGGAATCGGCTTGAATGCCGTAAGGATTGGTAAAAAACTGATATGCCAAGCGGCTGTCATTGAATGTGTCTAGCTTGAATCCCACTAAATCCTCGCTCCAGATTTTATCGCGGTCACGATAAAAGGCGCGGATTTCTTTGGGGTTGGGATCTTCAGCAATAAAGCCAATGAACAGAGTTTCATCGTCTTCGAAAATGTGCACTTTCGTGCTCACTGGTGGTGCGGTATTTTCGTAGGGGCGAACAACGTAGTTAAGTTCAATGGTACGGGCTGATTGCCACTGGGGTTCGTCAAATTTGCCATCAAGGGTCACATCGCCTTTGATATTGGGGATCACTAGGGGAAGTTGTGATGACGATTGCGCCCATAGATTGGCTGCGACTAACATCAGTGGTAGGCAAAACCCGAGCGACCTAAACATTGAACCTCTTTTTACTGTTAGCCACTGCAATAGGCGCAAGATGGTATTTACCACTTTCAGTCATGTAAAGCATTAATGAGTTAAATCAACATGTTATCGGGATAGATGAGCATAACAGTAGCGAATCACTGAAATTGATAAAACCCTCACTGGGTTAACATATATTCCTTGGGAGTAACGTTTTTGCGTATTCACAGGGCCGAGTGTGCTGCGTTATGACTCGAGAACTGTCCATCAACGGTGCCTTTGACAAAGTGCAATGCCATCCCCCGTGAGTTCATGCCGACTTCTCGTTGTTTGTTGTTGTCCAAACTCTGCGGGGAAATATCGACTAGTGATCTTGACCTGTCTATAGCTTTATAGTTTAGATTAACTATCACTGGTATCAGATTTGGAGTTTGAGATGTATCGCATTTCTGAATTTTCGGAGTTGGTCGGACTTTCTCGAACTGCATTGTTGTATTACGAAAAGCTCAATTTGATATCAGCCAAGCGCCTCGAGAACGGCTACAGAGTCTATGACCAAATGGACTTGCAACAAGTCAGACTAATACAACAACTGCAAAACGGTGGTTTGACTCTTGCCGAATGTAAGTCATGTCTACACAACAAGTTGGACAAGTCTGTACTTTATTCGCGCTACTTGACCTTGGGAAATGAGATTGAGAAAAAACAACGCTCCTTGCATCTTCTTGCTGGTTTATTGGGTAAAAGTACCAATAAAAATTGGCATGAGACACTCGCGGAGATAGCGCCAGACGCGCACCTAGACTGGCTTAAAGTACAAGGGTATGACGAAAAAGAAGCTCTTAGGATTAAATGGTTGTCAAAAGATATGAATGAACACGAAAAATACATGCAAGACTTTTTTAGCCTATTTAACGCACTCGAGTTATGGGGGCCAAATAGCAAAGAAGACACCACAAGGGCATTTGAACTGGTCAACTATTCACCTGAATCAATACTGGAAATTGGCTGTGGCAAAGGCCATTCCACTATGACATTAGCTGCTTTATCCGATGCCCAAATTGTAGCTATCGACAACGAGCCGTCGGTGTTACAAAGATTGGACGAAAAAATACGTGCGAGGGATCTGAATAACCGGGTTTCGACTCAGTGTATCAGCATGACCGAACTGAATTTTAACGACAAAAGCTTTGACTTAATCTGGGCTGAGGCTTCTATTTACATCATGGGAGTTGAAAACGCACTTTCAGCTTTTAAGCCTTTGCTTAAGGAAAATGGCTTCTTTGTGTTTAGTGATCTGGTTTGGTTGACAGACTCACCAAGTGACGCGCCCAGCCAATTTTGGCAAAGGGAGTATCCGGATATGCAAAGGGTTGAAACTAGGCTGGAACAGATTGACAAAGCGGGCTATCAAAACATTGCTTCGTTCGAGATATCACAGGGGGCGTGGAAAGCCTATTATGAGCCTCTACAAAACAGACTTGACGAACTTGAAGCCGACATGAATGGGTCTCAAGCGTTGTTGGATATTCAAGAAGAAGTCAATCTGTATAAGACCTACTTAGGTGAATTTGGTTATCAGTTCTTTATTGCGCAAAAGCGATAGGCTGTTGCGCCATTGATGTGGTCTTTACTCAATTAAGGCGTTAACGGCAATAGACTAGGTTAAGATATCGTGCTGACTTAGTTTCATTTCCACTGAAATGAGACATATTTACGTTTGGCTTACCCAGTGGTCATGGATTGGAAAACAAACAGATATTGGTAAATTGCCAGCCCCCAAACCAGTGCTAGTTGCGTTAGAGCAATAAATACAGCCGATGAGCCCATGTCTTTGGCGCGACCAATCAACGGGTTGTGTTCTAATGTGACGCTGTCTGCCAAGGCCTCGATGGCAGAATTTAGGATCTCTGCAAACAACACAAACAGCAAACTCAAGATCAATCCTAGCCAGTGTTGGGGCGATTGAGCGAGCAAAAAGCTCAGTGGAAACAGCAAGCAAACGAGCAATACTTCTTGGCGAAACGCCGATTCATTGTGCCAAGCTGCGCGAAAGCCTTGCCATGAACATCGAGTCGCTTTAATGATCCTTCCCAACCCTACACCATTAGGTTTGTTTACCGGAATTTGCATCTTTACCTCTGTATTGAAATTTTTGCCTCGTACAGAACAAAAAAGGCTCGCGTTGTGAGCGAGCCTTGCAACGATTAAACGTTAAAGCGGAAGTGGATGACATCGCCATCTTTGACAATGTATTCCTTACCTTCTAATCGCCATTTTCCGGCATCTTTAGCGCCTTGTTCACCTTTAAACTCGACATAATGGTCGTAGCCGATGACTTCAGCGCGGATAAAGCCTTTTTCAAAGTCAGTGTGAATTTTACCTGCTGCTTGGGGTGCAGTTGAACCTTCTGGGAAAGTCCAAGCTCGTACTTCTTTGACACCGGCGGTAAAGTAGGTTTGCAGGGTCAATAGATTGTAACCGGCACGGATAACACGGTTCAGTCCCGGCTCGGTTAGGCCCATTTCATCCATAAACTCGGCTTTTTCTTCTTCCTCAAGCTCGGCAATTTCCGACTCGATTTCAGCGCACACGGCTACAACGACGGCATTCTCTTGTGCTGCAATCTCTCGAACTTTGTCCAAATAAGGATTGTTTTCAAAACCGTCTTCATTGACGTTTGCAATGTACATGGTGGGTTTAAGGGTTAACAGGTTCATGTAACTGATGGCGGCCAGTTGCTCTTTTTCTAAAGGCACCGCGCGCAGCAAGGTTCCTTCATCAAGAGCAGGCTTGATTTTTTCCAACACCTTAAGCTCAAACTTGGCTTCAGAGTCGCCGCCTTTGGCTCGTTTACCCACCCGAATCAAGGCTTTTTCGACACTTTCCAAGTCAGCCAACGCCAATTCAGTGTTGATAACATCGATGTCATCCGCAGGATTCACACGGCCAGCTACGTGGACAATGTTGTCATTTTCAAAGCAACGTACAACATGACCGATAGCGTCGGTTTCACGGATGTTGGCCAAAAATTTATTTCCTAATCCTTCACCTTTCGATGCGCCTGCTACCAACCCAGCAATATCCACAAACTCCATGGTAGTGGGAATGACGCGTTGTGGTTTGACGATCTCAGCCAATTTATCCAATCTTTCATCGGGAACAGGAACGACGCCAGTATTGGGTTCAATAGTACAAAAGGGAAAGTTAGCCGCTTCAATTCCGGCTTTGGTCAGAGCATTAAATAGTGTAGATTTGCCCACATTGGGAAGACCCACGATGCCACATTTAAATCCCATTGGATTGGTTCCTTAACTCAACTCCGACTGTCTAGCGCTGTGCATCTCGATGTGTCGGTAAACTGTTTGTTAATCTGCCTTAAAGCTGTGCAAACGATTCATGGCTTTGGTCAGATCGTCTTTTATTAATATGTCGGTACAGCGCAATGCCTCGTCAATGGCCGCGTCAATGCGGCCCTGATCTTCTGCAGAAGCTTTGCCTAGTACGTGTCCGGTTACCCGGCTCTTGTCTCCAGGATGGCCGATGCCAATCCGAAGGCGTAAAAAATCTTTGTTGTTACCCATGCGGGATACGATGTCGCGAATGCCATTTTGACTAGAACTGCCACCGATTTTGTATTTCGCTATACCAGGTGGAAGGTCCAACTCATCAAAAGCCACCATAATACTGCTTAACGGGATTTGGTAAAAGTTTGCCATTGCACTGACGGCTTGACCGCTGCGGTTCATAAAGGTCGTAGGGATCAATAAGCGCACATCTTGGCCACCAATCTGAATTCGACCAGTGTGTCCAAAGAATTTGTTTTCCAGCTTTAGGGGGCAATGATATTGGTCGGCAAGGGCTTGAACAAACCACGCGCCGGCGTTATGGCGGGTAAATTGATATTCGGGGCCTGGATTGCCCAGGCCCACAATCAGCTGAATATCAGACAACCAACTTATTCCTCAGTTGCGTCGTCTTCTGATTCTGCCTCAGCACCGCCGCTAGGGCCTTTTGCTGCTTTGATGGTCACAACGGCTTGGTCGTGATCTGCACCTTTAGCCAATTCAACCAAAGTTACACCTTTAGGCAAAGTCAAATCAGACAAGTGAACAGTTTGACCCAATTCAACGTTCAACAAATCTACTTCGATGAACTCAGGCAAATCTGCTGGCAAACAGGTGATTTCAACGTCATTCATTGCGTGCTCAGCGTGACCGCCGTGTACTTTGATGGCGTCAGCTTTGTTTTCATTCAAGAAGTGCAAAGGAACGTGAGTCGTTACTGCTTGGTTTGCATCAACGCGCAAGAAGTCAATGTGAGTGACTTTAGGCTTGAATGGGTGACGTTGCATGTCTTTTACCAAGGCTTCTACTTTTTCACCGCCGATGTTCAGCGTCAATACGTGAGAGTAGAACGCTTCAAACTCTTGAGCTTGAATTACTTTGTTGTGTGCCAAAGTCAAAGAAACGGGTTCTTTGCCTGCACCGTAAAGGATTGCTGGAACTTTGTCTTCACGACGTAGGCGGCGGCTCGCACCTTTCCCCAGGTCAGTTCTGACTTCAGCATCCAAATTAAAAATTGCTTCAGACATTATAATCACTCCAAAAAAATAAATTTGCGTAGATCCTTGCGACCAGAACCTACCATAAATGCGGGAATAGCCCCGCGTCCCCAAAAAATAGGGCGGCGAAGTCTAACATTTGCCTTTGGCGCAAACAAGCGAATGTGGGCTTTTTTTCAGGGTTTATGTGGGGGATATTCTTATATAGATGAGAAAAACTGCCAGATTAGTTCAGGCCCACTAAAATGGGGTGGATTTTGGTGCATCAATCGGGTCCCTCGATAGTGAGGATTGGGCACACCATGACCGCCATCCAACACTGTGATGTGCACCACAGAATGTCCTGGTAACTCGCTCCATAGAATTTGGTGGGCGACTTTTTGAGAATTCGAAAACACGTCCTGCTGAGCACTCGGCTTTTGATAGCCCGCCAACGTTGCAAAGTATTCAGCACTTGCCAATGACGACATAACCTGACCTCTATTGCCGACGCCAAATAAGGTCACTTGACCACCGCCAAATGGGTTGATGGGATCATCTGTGCCATTCATCACTAAAACAGAAGTTGCAGCGGTTGCATCTTGGCAGTCATCATTGTTTTTAGTTGGTAAACTGGCGCTGATGGCCGCGATGCCACTAATTTTCTCCGGTGCCTCTTTGGCGACACGATAAGCAAATTGGGCTCCGTTGGAAAACCCGCTTAAAAAAACTCGTTTGGGATTGGCATCATACTCAGCAATGATCGCTTCACGCATGGTCTTGAAAAAGGCCATGTCATTGATGTTTTCTTGTTTGGCAGGATAATTGGCAGATTTGCGACAGTCATTCCAGTTGTTTTGATAACCCTGCGGATAAACTAATAAAAAACCGTGTTCCATGGACAGACGTTCAAATTCGTAGCCAGAGAAATAGCGAATGTCCTGCCAGCTTTGCAATGAACCGTGCAATACAAACACCACGGCGGGTGAAGGACGCAACTGCGCTGGACGAAAAACGTGATAATCTCGAGTGTGCCCTTCAATCTGCAGCGAACGATGGTGTACGATGCCGATGAAATCAGGGGCTTCCGGTTTGGGGGAATAAACAAGCCATGTGATCCCTGCTAGAAGCAGGAATACCAGCACACTAACCCAAAGTAGAAAGCGTTTCATGACCGCAAGAATTAATATTCGTTGAGATGTTTTACGTCTTTGTCGCTGATGATTTTGGAAGATTTAACTTTAAGAACTTCGCCATACTGTTGAAAGGTCAGCATATCAGTTAAAACTGTGCCGGTGACTTCTACAACCAAGCCGTTTTTCAACATGGATTTGTCGATACCCTGTGGCATGTATTTTTTGCCGTTTTCGCCATCCAATCCGTAAAAACCGCCTTCCATGGGCAAAAACCGAATGGTACCTGTGACTGTAATCATTTGTTGCTCCTGTGGATTCTGCGTATCTTGTTTTGCATCTTCTTTTACCGCAGGTGTTGGTTTGACCTCAACCTCGGCAGTCGGTTGTTCGGTATTGCATCCAAACAGCATCAAACTCAGGGTGACCAGCACGACTTTACGCATAAATTTAGCCTTTAACTACATGTTTATTGGTTGTGTATCATTCAAACACTATATTCAACCAAAAGCGAACCTCTTTACTCAACCTTGACATAAAACGGCAGTAAACTCGGTGGCATCGATTATTGAACGGGCAAGAGAAAGTTCGGCAGCCTCAGTTTAAGACTGCCGAGAAGGGGGTTTAGTATTCAAACATCGCGGAAATGGATTCTTCGTTGCTGACCCGGCGAATGGCCTCTGCCAGCATGTTTGATAAAGTCAATTGCTTGACCTTTTTCAACTGCTTGATTTCGTCAGACAAAGGAATGCTGTCGGTGACAACCACTTCGTCAATCACCGAATCTTTGATGTTTTGCACCGCATTACCGGAGAAGATCGCATGAGTTGCATAGGCGTAAACCTTTTTCGCACCGTGGGCTTTTAGCGCTTCCGCCGCTTTGGCCAGTGTGCCACCGGTGTCGATCATGTCATCGACTATGATGCAGTCGCGCCCTTGGACGTCACCGATAATGTGCATGACCTGAGCAACGTTCGCTTTCGGACGACGTTTATCGATGATCGCCAAATCGGTGTCATTGAGTAATTTGGCCATGGCTCGTGCGCGAACCACCCCGCCGATATCTGGAGATACCACAACCGGATTGTTGAAGTCACGGCGGCGCATGTCGTCCATCAAAATCGGAGTCCCAAAGGCGTTGTCCACAGGGACGTCAAAAAACCCCTGAATCTGCTCTGCGTGCAGGTCGATGGTAAGAACCCGGTCGACGCCGACGTTTGACAGAAAATCGGCGACTACTTTGGCGGTAATCGGAACCCGAGCGGAGCGAACTCGACGGTCTTGACGGGCATATCCAAAGTAAGGAATGACTGCGGTAATGCGTCCAGCCGATGCCCGTCTGAGCGCATCGATCATCACGATGAGTTCCATCAAGTTGTCATTGGTGGGAGCGCAAGTGGACTGGATAATAAAAACGTCCGAACCGCGGACGTTTTCATGAATTTCAACGCTGATTTCTCCGTCGCTAAAGCGACCTACGCTGGCTTGTCCTAGTTTGGTGTAAAGTCGATCGGCTACTTTCTGGGCGAGTTCTGGTACAGCATTACCAGCGAAAAGCTTCATATCCGGCACAAGAAATATCCTCGGTGCGTATTAGTTAGTGGGCGTACCGCGATGGGAGACAGTTCCCACTGCGGGGTGAACAATAGCAAAAAACGTCAGCCCTAGCCACTGAAAAGGACTGATATCACGGCACAAAGTTTAGCGCTGATTGTTCGATAACACGTCAAATAAAGGTGAGCGATCTACCCCCTTGGCAATGAAACTTTGGCAGTGGTCTGGCAAGGTTTCTTGTACCCTTTGAGCATGGTCTAAAGTGTCGAAAACAGCAAACACGCAAGCTCCTGTCCCGGTCATTCTAGACGGCGCGTATTCTAGCAAGTGGTGTAATAATTTTGCAACTTGTGGATAGCGTTGGCAGACGATTTTCTCACAGACATTGGTGGTTTGTTCGAATTGATAGTCGGACACTGAGATGGGCGAACAATCTCGCTGTAAATCAGGCTCGGCAAAAATATCTGCGGTGGATACATGACAGCCAGGGTTGGCAACCAAGTAATAGGCTGGATCCAAGTGCATGGGCGTAAGCAGCTCGCCAACCCCTTGTGCAAAGGCACTGTGACCGCGCACGAAAATGGGTACGTCAGCCCCTAGTTGCAAACCCAGAGTTGCCAATTCGTCCTCTGATAAGCCCAATTTCCACAGATGATTCAGTGCCACCAATGTCGTAGCTGCGTTTGAAGAACCTCCGCCGATACCGCCTCCCATGGGCAGGTTTTTACGGATATGTATGTCACAGCCCATTGGCGTTGAAGCCTTTTCCTGCAATCGCCTTGCGGCTTTAACAATTAGGTTGTCATGCTCGGCGACCCCAGGCATTTCAGTTAGTAGCCGAATTTGGCCACTCTGATTGGCTTCAAAAGCCAGCTCGTCGCCTTGGTCGAGAATTTGAAATACACTTTGCAACAAGTGATAGCCTTGAGCATTTCGGCCAGTGATGTGCAAAAACAAATTGAGTTTGGCCGGACTGGGCCACCAAGTTAGATGGGCTTCCATGAATCGATTCTTATTTTGATTTGATTGGCTGAATCTTGCTGGTTGCTCAGCACCACCAGCGTAGGTAGCCAGAGCTGATCCAATTTTTCATATTTTTGATATTCCAGACGCCAATGCTGACAACCTTGGCAGCCGGGAAGTAACGCTTTGACCAGGCCATATTCATCATAGGTTACCAGGTCCGAAGCCTCATGTTGCCCTTTGATCCATAGTGACAGTTTTTCTACCGGTATATTCCATCCTGTCACCCGCTCCACTAAACGGGACGCATCATTATCAACGTAGACTTGATCGTCGGCTTGCAATTTTGCGTAACCCGGGTAACCCGTCATATTCATTAAATTGGTGCCGATAAAGCTGTTCAAGTCCAAACTAAAGTCACTACCTTGTTGTCGCCAGCGGACATAGGCACTGAATTTTTCGTCTTTGCTTTTGAATGCAAGCTTGCCGCTCAATTGCCAGTGGCTGAACTGACTTAGCTGTTGTTGATGAGTTTGTTGATCGATGGCGTGCTGAGGCAACGGCGTTGAAGTACAGCCAACTAACAAAAAAAGGGCGAGTAGCCAAGACCACTGAATGGCTCGTTTCATCATTATCCAACTGAAGGGGAAAAGCGTTGTTCGTAATGGGAACACAAAATCACAGACACTTTCAATACTTTTGGCTTTTGCGTACAATGCCGCACCCAAATAACTAGGGCCTGACGAATCCTGTCCCCATGAGTCTGATTGCAATTGGCATTAATCACAAAACCGCTCCCGTTGAGTTGCGGGAGAAAGTGGCTTTTCCACCGGAAACCATGGTGGAGGCCCTTGCGTCATTGCGTCAGTATACGGGTGCCAAAGAATCGGTGATTTTGTCTACCTGCAATCGCACTGAAATCTATTTAAATGGCCAAACTTCGGATTTGGCGCTGATCAACAAGTGGTTGGCCGATTATCACGGCATCGACAGTAACACTTTGTTGCCCTTTCAATACTGTTATGAAATGGATGCTGCGGTTGCCCATATCATGCGCGTCGCCAGTGGCTTAGATTCCCTAATCCTTGGAGAGCCACAAATTCTTGGGCAACTCAAACAGGCGGTCTCCTGTGCGAAAAACAGCGGCGCAATCAACAGCGACTTCGATCGTTTATTTCAAAATACTTTTCAGGTGGCTAAGCGGGTACGTACGGAAACAGAAATTGGTGCCAATGCGGTTTCAGTGGCCTTTGCTGCGGTGCAACTGAGCAAACAGATATTCAGTTCCTTGCACAAAACCCGAGTACTGTTGATTGGTGCCGGAGATACCATCGAACTGGTTGCCCGTCACTTACGGGAGTTTCAAGTTCAAGGCATGACGGTGGCGAATCGCACTTTGGAGCGAGCACAAGAACTGGCATCCCAAGTAGACGCCCAGGTGATTACCCTAAGCCAGATTCCGGCGCATTTGCCCCAAGCAGATATCGTGATCAGTTCCACGGCAAGCACTCTGCCTCTCATCGGCAAGGGCATGGTAGAAAGCGCGTTGAAACAGCGCAAGCGTAAGCCTATCTTCTTCGTAGATTTGGCCGTGCCCAGAGATATAGAAGCTGAAGTAGCTGAATTAGACGACGCATTTTTATATACCGTAGACGACTTGCAGCACATTGTTGAACAAAATTTAGCTTCGCGACAACAAGCCGCACAACAGGCTGAACAGATGATTCAGCAACAAGTTCTTCGTTATTTGGAATGGCAGCAGTCACAGGAATCCGTCGATGCGCTAAAATTGTTTCGAGAGCAAAATTATCAAATTAAAGAGCGCTTGCAAGAACGGGCATTGAATCAGTTGGCGGAAGGCAAAGACCCCAACGAAGTCATTGTGGAGTTGGCAAATAAGTTAACCAATGCTTTATTGCACAATCCAACAAAGGCATTGAGCGAGGCCGCTCGAGAGCAAGACGAACAACGTTTGACCTTGTTGAAGCATTCTTTAGGGCTTCAAGGGGATCAGGAATAACCCACAGGAATACCATGAAAGACTCGGTCGTAAGAAAATTAGAATCCCTTGCAGAACGTTTTGAAGAAGTTCAGGCATTACTCAGCAGTCCGGAGATCATCTCTAACCAGGACCGGTTTCGCGCGCTTTCCAAAGAATATGCGCAGTTAGAGGATGTAGTAAAAGCGTTTCAGAGCTTTCAGCAAGCTCAGCAAGATTTGCTGTCGGCCCAAGAGATGATGCAAGAAGACGATGCGGAAATGCGTGAAATGGCGCAAGAGGAATACAAAGCGGCCAAAAACACTATTGAGCAATTGGAAAGCGACCTGCAAATCTTATTGTTGCCTAAAGATCCGAATGATGACAGCAACTGCTTTTTGGAAATTCGCGCCGGCGCGGGTGGGGATGAGGCGGCAATTTTTGCCGGCGATCTTTTCCGTATGTACAGTCGCTATGCAGAGAGTCAGGGATGGCGCGTCGAATTGATCAATGCTAATGAAGGGGAGCACGGCGGTTACAAAGAGGTGATTGCCAATATCATTGGCGATGGTGCCTATGGCGTGATGAAGTTTGAGTCTGGCGGTCATCGGGTACAGCGGGTGCCTGAAACCGAATCTCAGGGGCGCATTCATACTTCGGCCTGTACGGTTGCCGTACTACCAGAAATCCCGGAGTCTGAAGCCATCGAAATCAATCCGGCAGATTTGCGCATCGATACCTTTCGTGCGTCTGGAGCCGGTGGTCAGCACGTCAACAAAACCGATTCAGCTATTCGTTTGACCCACCTTCCTACCGGCGTGGTAGTGGAATGCCAAGATGAGCGCTCGCAGCATAAAAACCGAGCTAAAGCCATGTCGGTATTGCAAGCCCGTTTGAATCAAATGGAAGAAGAAAAGCGCACCGCAGAAGAAGCTTCTACCCGTCGTAATTTGGTAGGCAGTGGTGATCGTTCAGAGCGCATTCGTACCTATAATTTCCCTCAAGGTCGGGTGACTGATCACCGCATCAACTTAACTCTATATCGGTTAGATGAAGTCATCGCCGGTGACGTTAATGCTTTGCTTGAGCCGATTCGTCAAGAACATCAGGCTGATTTGTTGGCTTCGTTGTCTGACGAAGGATAATCACCTTTGAGCAAACAGGGCGAATCCATCGCACAGTTATTGCAGTGGGCAAAGCACCGGCTGGCCGCGCAACCAAGCGCGGCTTTGGATGCGCGTATTTTATTGTGTCACTGTTTAGAGGTGAGCCCTGTCTATTTGCTCACTTGGCCAGAAAGAATCCCTTCTGAATCTCAACACCAACAGTTTCGAGATCTGGTTGAGCGACGTGAGATGGGAGAGCCCATTGCCTATCTTGTTGGAACCCGGGGGTTTTGGTCGTTATCCTTGCGAGTTTCTCCCGATACCTTGATCCCAAGACCAGAAACCGAATTGCTGGTTGAGGTGGCGTTACAGCAATCGTTACCCAGCGGGTGCACCGTTCTAGACTTAGGAACAGGCACAGGTGCAATCGCATTGGCACTGGCCAGTGAACGGCCAGATTGGCGTATTACTGCCGTGGATAAACAAGCCGGAGCCGTGGCCTTGGCGCAAGATAATGCTCACCATCTGGGCTTACAACAGGTTGATATACTGCAAAGTGATTGGTTTAGTGCTGTGACTGGCCAAACTTTTGACTTGATTGTCAGCAACCCTCCTTATGTGGAGCCAGACAGTCCGTATTTGCAGCAAGGAGATGTCCGTTTTGAACCCAAAAGCGCGTTAACCGCTGGCGATTCAGGAATGCAAGATATCGAGCACATCATCCTGTGCAGCAGATCCTTTCTTAATCCAATGGGTTTGGTGATGATTGAACACGGTTTTGAGCAAGCAGAAAAGGTCAGTCAATGCTTCGTGGATAATGGATTTATTGATGTCCAAACCCATTTGGATATGAACCATTTACCTAGGATGACCTGCGCCAAAAGCCCTTTATAGCGTTTAAGATAATTCCCTTATACAAGAGTCTCTTGGGTAAGAATTACGACAAATATTTGCTAGTTTTCATGACAACCCGGTGCTACATTATTGAAAGTTACCGTGGAGCAGTTGCATGTCAGATACCTTTCTTTTTGCCGAAGACACCGAAGAAACTGTTGAAGTTTCTTGCGGTACTTGGAAAGTACTCATCGTTGATGATGAGCCTGAAGTACATGCCGTCACCAAACTCGCGTTAAATGATTTTGTCTTTCAAGAGCGCTCCTTAGAATTCATCAGTGCCTACAGCGGCGCAGAAGCGAAGCGAGTATTCAGTGAACATAATGACATTGCCATTGTGTTGCTTGACGTGGTAATGGAATCCGATGAAGCAGGATTGGAAGTTGCCGAATATATTCGTAACGAGCTTAACAACTACTACACCCGAATCATTTTGCGTACTGGTCAGCCCGGGCAAGCACCAGAAAGGGATGTGATCATTAATTACGATATTAATGACTATAAATCCAAGACCGAATTGACCGCACAAAAATTATTCACTGTGATCATTGCAACATTGCGATCCTACCGAGATATTACGGTTATTGAGGAAAATCGCAAAGGTCTAGAGAAAATCATTTCGGCCTCGGCGAACCTATTCACATTGCGTTCTTTGGAAAGTTTTATAGAAGGAATTATTCAGCAACTATCTTCTCTATTGGGTGGAACCAAAGATGCGGCGTACATTACCTCTGCTGTCGCCGGTCCTCATCCAATTGACGCACCTCAACCCAGCGATTTCTATGTTTTTACCGGTAAAGGTGAATACAACAATAAAGAGGGACGGTTACTCAAAGATACGCTACAGGGGGAGGAGTTAGAGGCATGCCAGCAAGCGTTGCAGAATCAGTCGTTGGTGTACCGTGATCATTATGTTGCGGCTTACTGCCAGGGTAAGAGTATGCACGGGTCATTATTGTATTTGTCTGGGTTGCCTCGCAAACTGAATCATCTTGACCGCAAGCTGATAGAAATTTTCAGCCAGAATGTCCAAATTGCTTTTGACAATGTGTTGTTGACCAAAGACATCGAAGATACCCAAAGAGAGATTGTCGAACGTTTGGGTCAGGCTATGGAGCGTCAATTCAATGTTGGCAAACACATCCAGCGTATGGTCGAGATGTGTCAGTTTCTGGCCAGAGAAATTGGATTACCAGAAGAACAGATTGAGATGTTGAAGTTGTCTGTTCCATTGCATGATGTGGGTAAATTAAAGATCCCCAGCAAAATTTTGAAAAAGCCGGGGCCCTTGGATGAGCAAGAACGCCAAATTGCCAAGAATCATGCAGAGTTTGGGTATCAGTTGCTTAAAGGGTCCCGTCGACCCATTATCCAAGCGGCTGCTATGGTGGCTCGCGATCACCATGAATATTGGGATGGCAATGGCTACCCGCGGGGCTTGCGTGGCGAAAATATCCATATCTTCAGCCGTATCACCGCCATCGCTGACGTTTACGATGCTTTGCGCAGTAAGCTATATCATAAAGAAGCCTGGCCACTAGAAAAGGTATTAAAAGTATTCAAAGAACAGCGGGGCAAGCAGTTTGATCCCCAATTGGTCGATATCCTGTTAGACAATATTGATCGCATTGAACAGATTCAGCAGTCTTACCCAGATCCGGCAGGAACCATCGATTGATTAGCACCTTAGATAGACCTTTGTGAGCGGGCAGTCTGGGTACTTTCGGCTGGCATTGTCTCTTTGTGCGGAGAAAAATTAATCGTTCACTCAACCACTTAACAATAAGAGGTAATTCAACTATCGATTTCATTGTTTAGCTAGGCTACTCTAGTGCCGCTTATTTGGACCGATACCAATAACAATTATAAGGTACCTCCTCGATGTATATGTTTGCCAAACACCTCCACCTTACCGCAGTTGTACTCAGTATTCTGTTGTTTTTGTTTCGCTTCGGCTTGTTGACAGCCGGTTCCACTATGCTGCAAAAGAAATGGCTGAAAATCACCCCCCACGTGGTGGATACGCTACTTTTGGCTTCGGCAGTGTGGTTGTGCGTAATTTTACAGTTAAATCCGTTGGATCATGGTTGGTTGTTGCAGAAAATCATCGCTGTATTGGCATACATTGGCGTAGGTTTTTACGTCTTAAAGCGCGCACAAACGGCAACGGGCAGATGGATTGGTTTGTTTGTGGCATTAGGGTTACTTGCTTTCGCCGCGCACTCAGTCATGTCTCGCCAAGGACTTTTCTGAGCTTCATAAGATTACTCCATTAAGGTTTTCTTGGTTTATCCGATAACCCCAATATAGCCAGCAGTATCAAGGAATATCCGGTGAAGTCGTTGCAACTAGCCATAGCTGAAGAAAAAGCCTTCGAAGCAAGCGTGCTGCTTGCGAAGTATTTCAGCCACTCGGTTCAGCCTGAAAAGTACCAAGCTCAGTTGGATGCCATCTGCGACCAATTGACGGCAAATTTGGCTCGTTATGAATACGAGTCAGAGCGTTTTGCACAATTAGTTCGTTTCTTTTATCGCGACTTGGCATTCAGTGGAAAAGACAAAGACTATCTGGCTTCACGTTATAGCTTGATGGATCAAGTGATGGATTACCGAACCGGTATTCCTGTCACCTTGGCGGTCCTGTTTTGTGAAGTTGGCAAGCGCTTAGGCTTTGAGCTTTCAACTATTGATTTCCCCGGCCATTTTTTGATCCGCTATAAAACCGCAGAAAAACGGGCGTTGTTTTTGGATCCACTAACTGGACAGTCATTAGATTATCCCGCCCTTGAAGCTATGTATTTTGGCATCACCGGTGAAGATGATGAGGACGGTTTGCCGTCGAGTGTACTGCAACCGGCATGCTGTAAAGCGGTAATCGTGAGAATGTTATACAACCTTAAAGCCGCGTTCATTTCTGAGCAGAACCACCATCAAGCTCTTTGTGCTGTGGAATTGTTGATAAGCCTCTGCCCTGATGACCCATATGAGCGCAGAGACCGCGGATTTCTGTTGGCCCAATTGGATTGTCCACAATATGCGCGCAGCGACTATCAATTTTTTATTAAACACTGCCCCCACGATCCATCAGCGCAGTTACTCAAAATTCAAATGCGCCACTGGCAAGAACCCCACCAAGTAGTGTTGCACTAAAATCAAAAACTATCGGGTGTAGTATCCCGAAGTTTTTGATCGCTCTTAGTTGGGTGTTGTGTCCCGAAAATCTTGATTGCTCTTAATCGGGTGCAGTATCCCGAAGTTTTTGATCGCTCATAGTCGGGTGTTGTGTCCCGAAAATCTTGATTGCTCTTAATCGGGTGTAGTATCCCGAAGTTTTTGATCGCTCATAGTCGGGTGTTGTGTCCTCGTATCTGAATCTATTGGGTGCAGTGTCCCAAAGATTCAGATTGCTTTTGTTCTTAAATGTCAAACCCGCAACGAATCCCAAAATGTCATCCCCGCAAAGCTCTTGGGCGGGGATCTCGCCCAAACATCCATGGCATACAATGATACGAGTTGTTTAACCAACTCGTATGCTTTTGCATCGGTGGCTGTTTCAACAGATCCCGGCTCAAAAGCATGCCGGGATGACATAGGGGGAGCATGCCGGGATGACAGAGGAGTTAGTACGCTGGGATGACAGTGGGAGATATATGCCTAGCAGACAAGCTTTACTGCGAAGCAAGCTTCATTGTTGGCTTTTAGAACCCTACAAAGCATGGACGCTTTGATGGAGCTTCCAGGGAGGGACCCGCGCGTGTTCTAAAAGTCAAAATGAAGGTTGCTCTTTCCCTTTTCTGACATTGCTAAGGTGTTATGAGATCCCGGCTCAAAAGCATGCCGGGATGACATAGGGGGAGCATGTCGGGATGACATAGGGGGAGCATGCCGGGATGACAGAGGAGTTAGTACGCTGGGATGACAGTGGGAGATATATGCCTAGCAGACAAGCTTTACTGCGAAGCAAGCTTCATTGTTGGCTTTTAGAACCCTACAAAGCATGGACGCTTTGATGGAGCTTCCAGGGAGGGACTCGCGCGTGTTCTAAAAGTCAAAATGACGGTTGCTCTTTCCCTTTTCTGACATTACTGAGGTGTTATGAGATCCCGGCTCAAAAGCATGCCGGGATGACAGTAGGGGGAGCAGACCGGGATGACAGTGAGGGGAGCATGCCGGGATGACATAGGGGGCGCATGCCGGGATGACAGTGGGGGGAGCATGCCGGGATGACAGTGGGAACGTATGCCGGGATGAAAGGGGGGCAGTATGTTAGCTGCAACGACAATAAATACAGTTCCAATACACAGCGATGGAGTTTGCTGCTAGTATCTGTGCCATTGAAATTGCTGGGAACCCATCTTTTATGAACAATCTTCAACGTATCAAGATTGCAGACTTTGAAGTCGCGAATGACGCACCTTTTGTTTTGTTTGGCGGAATGAATGTGCTCGAATCTCGAGATTTGGCAATGCGAATTGCTGAGCATTACAAGGAAGTCACGAGTGAATTGAACATCCCTTATGTATTTAAAGCTTCATTCGATAAGGCCAACCGCTCTTCGGTTAATTCTTATCGTGGTCCGGGCATGGAAGAGGGATTGCGTATCTTTGAAGAGATCAAAAAGACCTTTGATGTGCCATTAATTACTGACGTCCACGAACCTCATCAGGCTCAACCTGTGGCGGAAGTGGTTGATGTGATCCAATTGCCGGCCTTTTTGGCTCGACAAACAGATTTGGTGGTTGCCATGGCAAAAACCAACGCCATCATCAATGTGAAAAAACCACAGTTCTTGGCGGCCCATGAAATGCGCCACATCATCAATAAGTTTATGGAAGCCGGCAATGACAAGGTCATACTGTGCGAGCGTGGCAGTTGTTTTGGCTACAACAACCTAGTGGTTGACATGTTGGCGATGGATGAAATGAAGCAGTACGCACCGGTCATTTTTGATGCCACTCACGCATTGCAAAAGCCCGGAGGACGAGAAGATTCAGCCGATGGCCGTCGAGCACAAGCCGCGCAATTGGCGCGCAGCGGCATGGCCTTAGGTTTGGCTGGTTTGTTTATTGAAGCCCACCCAGATCCAAATCAAGCCAAGTGCGACGGACCTTGCGCACTTCAACTAGATAAACTTCGGCCTTATCTTCAACAGATGAAAGCGCTGGATGAATTGATCAAAGGTTTTGCACCGTTGGACACCAGCGCTCGATAAACCGGTTATTCTGTAAAGACGACCTTGTAGCGAGAGGGTAATGCTTCTCGCGCTTCAGCAACGGCTAGGGTTGCGTGAAGTTCAATGTCCAGTTTATCCAACATGGCCGAAACGCCAAGATTATCTTGTTGAACCTGAATTTGTTGAACGTTCTCGGTTAAGCGTTCTTGTAAAGTCTGTTGGATATGCTCAAGGTCAACAAGGGGTGTTTGAGCCAATCCGCCAGATGCAAATAAAACGGTACTGATTGTGATAGCTCTAACGAAAGTTTTCACGTTATTTTCCTGTAAAATATTGATGATTAAATTTCAATTTTGAAATATTTGTTAATGCTTTGTATAAATTTATGTTTCTGAAATATAAGAATAAAATATTTCATTGGGCAAATAATATACGTTTATCGAAGGGCTTAAAAATGACAATTTGTATGGGATGAGTATTAGAAAAACTAATGAATTCGTCGCGGCTTTGTCATATACTCTCTGGCACCAACCCCAACGGGACAAAAACGAGCCATGTTTCGCAGATTACCTCCGCTGAATGCCCTTCGGGCCTTTGAGTCCGCTGCGCGTCATTTGAGCTTTACTCGTGCCGCCGATGAGCTCTTTGTTACTCAGGCAGCAGTGAGTCATCAAATCAAGAGTCTCGAAGATTTCTTATCAATGAAGTTGTTTCTGCGTAAGAACCGCTCTTTACTGCTTACCGAAGAAGGTCAGTCTTATTACCTTGAGTTAAAGGACATTTTTCAGTCGATTCACGACGCAACAGAACGCTTGTTGGCCTCTGGGGCAAAAGGGGCCATAACCGTGGCAATGCCACCGAGCTTTGCCATTCAGTGGTTGGTTCCTCGAATCAACCAATTTTCCCAAGTGTGTCCTGAAATCGATGTGCGTATAAAGGCCGTTGATTTTGATGAGGGATTCTTAGCGGATGATGTGGATGTGGCAATCTATTATGGCCGCGGCCGTTGGTCTGGATTGCAAGCTGACAAGTTACACACTGAATATTTAACGCCTGTTTGCTCGCCCATGTTGTTTGATTCCGACAAACCCTTGGATAAATTGGATGACCTTCGCTACCACCGGCTGCTGCACGACTCCAGTAGAGATTTGTGGAAAGGCTGGATCCGTCACTTTAATGTGCTTGGTGTAAACGTCGAACAAGGGCCGATCTTTAGTCACACTATGATGGTACTGCAGGCAGCTGCATTGGGACAGGGTATTGCCTTAGCAAACAGTGTACTAGCCGGACCGGAGATAGCGAGTGGTCGGCTGGTGTGTCCTTTTGAAGAAAAACTGGTGAGTAAAAACAGTTTCTACTTGGTATGTCATGAGTCTCAGGCAGAATTAGGTAAAATTGCTGCGTTTCGCAAATGGATCCTTACTCAGGTAAAAGAGGAACAAGATGAAGATAGTCTCTAACCAAGTTGCTCAACCCAAAGCGCAATTGATCTTTGCCCACGGTGCTGGCGCCGGCAAAGAAAGCGATTTTATGCAGCAAGTCGCACTGGAGTTCGAGCAGCATGATATTCAGGTAGTGCGTTTTGATTTTCCTTATATGGAAAAGGCGGCTGCATTGAATAAGCGCCAGCCGCCGAATCCTATGGGGGTACTGCAACAGGATTTTCTCGATGTAATTGCACAAGTGAGAGGTGATTTACCTTGTTTTATCGGAGGAAAATCCATGGGAGGGCGCGTTGCGACCCTGATTGCCGACAAGGCCGATTGCCGAGGTATTGTTTGTTTTGGATATCCATTTCATCCACCTGGTAAACCTGAGAAGGTCCGCACTGAGCATCTTTTTGAGCTAACGACTCCATTGTGTATCGTACAAGGAGAGCGAGATACTTTTGGTAAACCAGACGAAATCCAAGCATACCGGCTGCCAGCGTCCATTAAAGTTCACTTCTTGCCCAGTGGCGATCACAGTTTTAAACCATTAAAGTCCAGCGGTGAAAACCAAACTCAATTAGTTCAAAGCGCCGTTGCTCAAGCCGCGCGCTTTTTAGAGGAACTGCTATGAAGCTACTATTTATATTTGCCGCACTCAGTGGTGGATTATCTGTCATATTGGGCGCCTTTGCTGCCCACGGGTTAAAAGCTCGTATCAGTCCGAACATGTTGGACGTGTTTCAAACCGGGGTTCATTATCAAATGGTGCATTCCTTAGCCATTCTCTTGTTGGTGATTCTGTATCGTATGCAACCTAACCAATGGCTACTGTGGTCCGGTATCGCCATGGCAATCGGCATCGTCTTTTTTAGCGGCAGTCTGTACGCTTTGGCGTTAACCCAGATCAAATGGTTCGGTCCTATTACGCCTCTGGGGGGGCTTTGTTTTATTTTGGGTTGGGTCGCGTTAACCATTGCGGCGGTAAAAAGTCATGCTTAATAGTCTGTTGATGTATTGCCGCGCCGGATTTGAATCGGATTTGGCAAGCGAAATCACCGAACGAGCCAGTGAACTGGGCTGTTTTGGCTATCCTCAATTTGAAAAAAACTCTGGCTACATCCTCTATTGCTGCTATCAATCGGAAGATGCCATCAAGTTGGTGCGCAAACTGGATTTCAAATCCCTGATATTTGCCCGCCAACTCTGTCTCGCCAGTCAGCGAATTGATGATTTGGATCCTCAAGATCGCATCAGTGCCATTTTGCAGAGTGTAGAGGGTATCGAAATTTGTGGTGATTTAGTAGTTGAGTACAGCGACACCACTGAAGGACGGGAGTTATCCAAATTTTGTCGGAAAATCACGGTGCCTTTACGCCAAGCTTTGCGCAAACGCAATCGTCTGACAAACAAAGAGAATTCAAAGAAGCCAGTGTTGCACGTGTTTTTCTTAAGTGGCACCAGTATGCACGTAGGAGTCTCTTATCCCGGTAATCGCAATGACAATCCACTGGGCATTTTGCGTCTAAAATTTCCAAACTTTGCCCCTAGTCGCTCAACGCTCAAATTGGATGAAGCTTTTCAAACCTTTGTCACTGACAATCAGGATGATCGTTTGCAACCAGGGTTGCAAGCGGTGGATCTGGGAGCATGCCCGGGTGGGTGGACATATCAACTGGTACGTCGAGGAATGTTTGTGCAAGCCGTTGACAATGGCGCGATGGATGAGGCTTTGATGGAAACGGGTCAGGTGAGGTATTTTGCTGAAGATGGCTTTAAATTTGAGCCGAAAAAGAAAAACGTCTATTGGTTGGTCTGCGACATGATCGAACAACCCCAACGGGTGGCAAAGTTAATTGCCCGTTGGTTGGTGAGAGGTTGGTGCAAAGAAGCCATTTTCAACTTAAAGTTACCAATGAAACAGCGATATACCAGTGTAATGCAAGCAAAAGCAGTGATTGACCAAGTCATGACTGAGCATGGCTTGAATTATCATTGGCAGGCAAAACACTTGTATCACGATCGGGAAGAAATAACGGTTCACTTACAACTGGCGCATAAGTAGAGTTTACCCCTGCGCCGCTGTTCTTAAGCCATCTGATTCGCTTGGTCGTGAATTGCCTCAATCAGCTCTCTAGGGATCATCAAATTACGGGCTAACCGTTGCAAATAGTCTTGTGATGCTTGCTGTGAGTGGTCTATGGCCAACACAGATGCAGCGTACACCTCAATGGCGGTTTGTGAGTCTGGAACGGCATCAACCAGTTGCTGCATTTGTAACGGGCGTCGAATTTCATCGAACACTTGCGCTTTATCTTGAGTGCTGAGCTGTAACTGGTCGACTTGGTCATAAATCCGTTGCCGTTCGTGTTCATCAATGTGACCGTCTGCGTTAGCCGCTGTAATCATCGCTCTTAAAATCAGTAATGGACCGCTATCATTGGATTCGTCTGCTATCACTTGCTCAAATTGGCGCTGTTGCAGCGAACTAGGAGAGTAGGTCAGCTCTTGTTTAGGCTTAGATGGGATGTACTGTGATTCGGACATTATGCCGGTAGCGCTGGTACCTTGATCATAGGCGGGTTGAGCCTGTGCCATGTTTGATTGATTCTTCTGTGAATATGCCTGATAGGCTTTCCAAGCAACGCCCCCTACTGCGGCTAATGCACCCAGTTTTAGGGCACTCTTGCCCATCTTGCGCCCTTTTTTACTTATCAGCGCGCCGCTGACAGCACCACCGGCCAATCCACCGGCAAAGCCACTTAACAAGCCGCTTTTGCTAAGACCTTGAATCACACTATCGAAGTTTTTCATGTCAACATCTCTCTATTCCGTCACCTTGATGTGGTTGTTGGCGAAGACTTTATTAATATCATTACGTTTCGGTTAACAAAAAGGATTGCTATTTGTCAGTTGATCAGTGACTTGTTATGGCGAACGGGATTTTAGTGTCTTTTGTCTTTAAAAAGTCCTTCCTTGCCTGCTCAAGTGCTGCAATCACTTGTTCGGTTGATATTCGTTGAGCCATGAAATCGACCAGAATATCGCCTGCGGCAGCGGAAAAATCGGCATTGGTTTCGCGATCAAAATACTGAACTACTCCAGCCGCATTTTGTAAATGCAATTTTCCTTGTGCCAACAGATATTGATCATCTGGTTCAAACAGTCGATGAGGAGAAATTTTACCAACATATCGAGCAATCATCTGTTGAGCTTCAAAAGAGGTGAGAAAAACCATAAAGGCCAGCGCATGAGGTTTGTTTTTGGCTTGCAAGGCTAGGGCGGCAATATCTGTGGGGGCATTCTCATATCTTGGCATTGCTGACACCAAATTGGGAAAAGGGAAAAATCCGATGTCTTCACGGACATCCGCTGGCACGTGAGCCAAGAAAAAATTGCCATTGAGCATCATTGCAATTCGACCTCTGTAAAAAAAAGGCAGTGCTTCTTGCCATGTCAGTGATTGGTGTTTAGGGTCGAATGCCTTGGCCTGAATAAGCTGATCCAAATGGTCGATAACCTGTCGAACGGAGGCCTGATCGAAAGGCTCAGATCCACTCATTAATGCCCGATACTTTTCAATGCCGAATAAGCGCAAGGTCAAATAGTCGAACCAAGCGAGGGTAGACCATGGAGATTGGCCGGTAAAATTAAGTGGAGTCACGCCTTCTTTACGCAACTGGACAATCAAATCCAACCATTGTTGCCAGGTCTGTGGAATATTGACTTGCCATTGGCTAAACATCGACTTGCGGTAGTAAACGCCCCAAGAATAATAGGCAGTTGGAACGGCATATATTTCGCCTTGACGACTTACAACCTGTTTACTGGTAGTCGTATACTGACTGTCCAGAGTCTGAGATTGCCATATGCCGGTCAAAGGCGCGATCTGACCCGCGTCGATCATAGCGTTGAGTTGTGTGCCAGCATAAGCAAAAATCACATCAAATTCGGCTTCTTTACCTTGATAAAACTCTCGAACGCGATCTTTGTGCGCTTCTAGTGATTGGGATGACACAACGACGTGGACGTTCGGATGCATAGTCTCAAAACGTTTTGCCAGTAAATGATACAGCTCTTGTTGCGTCGCCGAAGAGGGATTAACTGCGATGGTAAGTGTGTCTTTACCATGTGCACTTGCGGCAACTAGTGCCAGCCCAATGACCCAGATTCGTAACCCATTGAGTTGTCGCCTATGTGTGCGTCGAAATAACACAGTTCAGTTCCTAGTAAAAAGCACGGATCATTCTGAAACAATTATTGTAGTAGTAAACATAGCATCACCTTTGCAATATCTCTCTTTTTAGCAGTCCTTTACGGTTTAAAACTTGACTCAGTTGCGATAACAAAATCGCCATGTTTTTCAGTGATTGCTGCGCTTCTGGGGCTCGACCGTTTGGCTCATCATAATGGAAAGCTACGTATATTTCGGTAATTTGTCTGAATAGCACGCTCGCTTCCTCAGGTACTTTGTGTTGGACAAATTGGGCAAAGGCAATGGGGCCAGTTGAGGGATCTCTGTTAATCCCATGTTTAGCCAAACACTGTAGCGCTGAATGATACAGCCTTATATGACGAGGTGGCTTGGCGTAACGCCACAAAGGTAAATAGAAAAGCGCAAGAAGTAGACAGATAATTAGTAAAGTCGCAAGGCCGAAATAGGCCAATTTTTGCGGTGTCAGTTTGCCTAATATGGATTTAAATAGGTCTAGTTGCTTATCTCGGTTAAAACCCAGAACCCATTTACTCCAGTTGTAATCTATGTCTGCTAGCAACAAGCGCAATTCATTCAGCCATGGAATGTTGCGAAGTTTCGCCAAGGAAAAAAGTTGCCCAGATAGAAACTCTTCTTCACTGATAGCGCCACGCAAGCCCAAATTGATGCGATCTGGGGCAACCATTGCGGTGGGATCAAAGCGCTGCCAACCTCGGTCATCGAACCAAGCCTCGACCCATGCGTGAGCATCGTACTGATAGACGCTGAGATACCCGGCTTGATGCAATTCACCACCTTGGTATCCCGTTACCAAACGGGCGGGGATCCCCGCCAATCGCAATACATAAGCCATCGCACTGGCATAATGAGAACAAAATCCTTGTTGTTGTTCGAACAAGAACTGATCCACCGGGTCTTGTTGCATCAACGGTGGAGACAGGGTGTAGGTGAAAGGTTGCTGGGAAAAATGCTGCATTATCGCGTTGATTAATTCTCTGTCATCACTGTAGCGACTGCGCAATTCTCTGGCCCATTCAACAGTGGCTGGATTACCCGAGTTGGGAACATCCAGGTTGAGTCTTTTATCTAAAGAATACAAAGACTGATTGAGCGGAACTGTAGGGTAAGAGCGCAATCGATATTGAAATTGGCTCACCAAAGGATTCACTGCAATCAACTGATAGTCTTGGCTTTGCCAGATTTTGGATGAGCTGTCCGAACCTTGGGTTACCGCCAAATCTAAACCGTACAACCAACGTTGTTGAGTCGGTTGGGCGATAATATCGTACTCGTAGTAGGGGCCAGACACAGAGGGCGAAAACTCCTGACCCATGACAAAGTATTGTTGCCGAATTTGCTTCCGTTGCTTTGCGACCTGCCAAGTTTGGCCATCGAACTCTTCTAACACTAAAGCGCGCCAATATCGTTGTGTAAAAGCAGGCACAGTGCCATTAAAGGTCGCGCGAAACGCCAAGTCTGAAGATTGAGAAAGTTGCGCAATGTCTCCTGGGGTCACCTTTTCGGTCAAGCCCGTGGTCGTGCTCTTCGCGCTTGGCATTTGCCACAAAGGACCAATTTGCGGTAACACCAAAAACAACAAAAGGGCGATAGGTGATGCTTGCAATGCCATCACCCCAATGTGCTTCGAATTAGCTAACACAGCCCGCGAGGGACTAAAATGCATGGCAAGGGAAAGCAATAGCAAGCCGAGCATCAACAGGTAAAATAGACTTGCACCGATGCCTTGCTGAAAAATAAACCCGCACCCTATTAAGAACCCGGTGCTGGTGATCAGTTGAAAGTAATCTTTATGATTGCGCAAAAGCATTAACTTTAAGGAGCAAGCCATAACTAACAAGTTGACCATGCCTAATAAAACACCCAACTGCAAACTGAAGTAGGCCAACACGATTCCACTTAATACGGCAAGTAAATTTAGTGTGCGCAGCGAAGGTGAATGCTTGTGTAGCTTGAAAAATAGAGCAAACCGCATAGTTGCGCTACACACAACCAAAATCAGTATCCAACTTAAAACCGGTTGGTACAAACTCAAACTGGTCGCCAAAAAGGCCAACGTAAGGGTAAAGTGAGCCAGATTATCCGCGCTGGTGACTTTCATTCTGCCGGTCCATTGAGTTTGGATAGAGTGCTAATGCTTTTAGACATTTTTGTTGATGGGCAAGCCCGTGGTCAGGGGACAGTTTGACAGAACCAAGATCAAGGCCGAATTTTTCGCCAGATTGTGTTAACTCCAACACTTGATAACATAACTGACTGAGTCTGCGCTCCAGTTGGTTTTCTTGCAGCGGAAACAAGGTTAACCACCCCACAGAAGACATAGGGCTGGAAAACTGTTTGGTGATCATGCCTTGTCCTTTTGCTAACTGTTTCCAGGCCACATGATGCAGCGGCTCACCTTGTCGGTATGCCGCTAAACTATCAAAGTCATCATGGCCTGGCTGAGTATTTCCTGCGGATTCTTGTTGTTGATCATGAAGGCTCTGGCGCAAGGTAACAGGATAGGGCAATGGAGCAGGGTAAACCAATATGTCGTGTTCGAACGCAAGATGGGTCCAGCATCGAAATAACCCTAAAGGATAAAAACTACTCAATGTGATTCGGGGCAACCGCAAAGTACCGCGCTTTTCACATTGAAACGACAGGTAAGCTGGATTGTCCGATTTGTCCAAGTCCACCGTTAGGGAGGGCGCTTGACGCCAAAAACCGACCTCCAATGTACCATGTGGTGGCTCCTTTTCGGTGCCCTTTTGGTGAATCCAAAGTGGCAATTGAATACTGTCGTTTACAAAGCCGTTGTGGGTTTTGCCGAGTTGTACTAAAAGTTTGGCAAAGTTAAGGTATGACACGAAAAGATTGAGCAAAAACAACGCGAGTAAGAAGTAGCATAGGATGGTCATCAAGTTGTTTTGATAGTTGGTGCCTAACAAAAACAAGCCCAAACACAAAAACAAATACAAGCCACCAAATCGAGACGGGAAGATAAAAATATTTTTGCGATTCAGAGCAAATTCACGGGCTCTTGGAACTCGGGTGTCCAACCATGCCGACATTCTAGTTTGTAGATTCAACATGATCACGCTGCCAAGGGATCAATGGCTTCCAATAAGGCGCTACTTAAGCTGGTTTGACCGTTAAAATCTGACAATGCGGTACGCATTCGATGCTCTGCAACAGAGGGGAGTACCGCTTGAATGTCCTCGGGGATAACATAATTTCGCCCTTCCACAAACGCCCAGGCTTTAGCTGCCTGTAAAATGGCTTTGGATGCCCTAGGTGACAATGGATTAGGAAACTTCTCCGATTCACGGCTGTGGGTAACCAGTTTCAATACATAGTCCACTATCGCGTCAGATGTGTGCACTTGGCTTGCTTGTTGTTGCATGCCCATGAACTCGCTAATGGAGGTAACGGGACTGATTTTACTGGGCAGTCCATCTTGCTCAATCAACATGCGTTTTTCAGCCTGCCAATCAGGATAGCCCAATTGAATACGCATCAAAAAGCGGTCCAACTGAGATTCTGGCAAGGGGTAGGTTCCTGACTGATGCATGGGATTTTGAGTACCCACCACAAAAAACGGATTGGGTAGTGGATGGGTTTGCCCATCTAAACTCACCTGTTTTTCTTCCATCGCTTCAAGCAAGGCACTTTGTGTTTTGGGGCTGGCACGATTAATTTCGTCGGCCAACACCATTTGTGCGAAGATGGGGCCTGGGTGAAACTGAAATTCTTGACGAGCGTTGTCAAAAATATTGATCCCCAGCATGTCTGCTGGCAACAGGTCAGAAGTAAATTGAATACGGGAGAAATCCATATTGAGGGCACCAGCTAGCGCATGACAAAGGGTGGTTTTTCCCATGCCGGGCAAATCCTCAATGAGCAAGTGCCCCCTGGCAAGCAAGCAGCTCAGAGCCAGTTTAATTTGCCCTTGTTTACCAATGACCGAAGTCGAAATACTATTGATGATCAATTCGCAGGTTTTCTGCATAAGCTCGCACTGTTCAATGGTTTATGTATTAACTTTAGTTCATCCGGGGAGTCATGTAACCCTTGGTATCAATACGTGGGTATAAAGAGAATCGATTTATTTTTCGTCGATGGAGAAAAAGAAATCTGGGATTGAGAAAAATAACTGGTATTTTTTGCTGAAAAACCTTTTCAGATCGTCTTATAATGCCTCAACGAACCAACTAGCAGCAGTCACTTTTTCACTCTATGAAAACAATCACAATCGATGATAAATTGTATGCCTTTATCGCTTCTCAAACTAAGCACATTGGTGAAAGCGCTTCGGATATATTGAGACGTATTCTCATGGAAGATCATGGCCTGGTAGAAGGTGAACCTGAGAAGGTTGACTTATCCAAGCCTAAGCAGGTTTCTAAGGCCGTGAGTGAGATTAACAAGGTTAAACAAAATAAAGTCAGAGAAGAACACCATGAAGTGGTTAATGCCAGTGCGGTTTTTAATCTGCTTTCTGACAAATTGCTCAACGAACAAATGAGTAAAGTTGAGCGTTTTTTGGTTATCTTGGGTGCCCTCCACAATGCACACGCCAAAGAGTTTGACCGAGTGTTAGAGATTAAAGGTAAAGGTCGGTTGTATTTTGCCAAAAATGAGCAAACCTTACTGGCTAGTGGCAGCAGTACTAACCCTAAAGCCATACCTGGCTCTGAATATTGGGTTGTGACCAACAATAATACTGCCAAGAAGCGTTCGATGCTGGCGCAAACTGCGCAGATATTGGGCTACAATCCAAACGCAGTGGAAAAGCTCAATAAACTTTTTGACCCCAGTTGAGGCAATCCTAAAGAGGGACGACCATGGCAATTCATCCGCAAGCAGGACAACCCGCAGACGCTGAACAACTGGTGAACGTTGCCCGTCTGATCAGTCTCTATTACAGTACTAAACCAGACATGGACGACCCCGCACAGCAGGTTGCTTTTGGCACCTCGGGTCATCGCGGCAGTTCGTTCACTGGCGCCTTTACAGACACTCATATCGCGGCAATTTGTCAGGCTTTGTCTGAGTATCGATTACAGCATGATATTACTGGGCCCATGCACATTGGTATGGACACCCATGCATTGTCTGAAGCGGCGTTTTCAACGGCGGTCGAAGTTCTGTGTGCCAATGGTGTCAATTTAGTGGTGCAGCAAGGGATGGGATATACCCCCACGCCGGTCATTTCCCATGCCATTTTACAACACAATCTGGGCAGAACATCAGGTTTGGCAGATGGAGTGGTGATCACTCCCTCACATAATCCACCGGAAGACGGTGGTTTTAAATACAATCCTCCCCATGGTGGTCCGGCAGACAGTGATGCCACCGGATGGATTCAGGATCGAGCCAACCAAATTATTCGCGATGGCATGAGAGCGATCAATCGCATGTCCTTCGCGGCAGCGATGAAAAGCAGCGCGGTGACGGAACGGGATTTTGCTATCGATTACATTGCGCAATTAGATCAAGTAATTGATATGCAAGCTATTGCCAATGCAGGTTTGTCACTGGGTACGGATCCTCTAGGGGGCGCAGGCTTAGCTTATTGGGATCGAATCAGTGACCATTACAAGGTCAATATCAAAGTGGTTAATAACCAAGTTGATCACCAGTTTGGTTTTATGCGTCGTGACAAAGACGGCAAAATCCGTATGGATTGTTCATCACCTTTCGCAATGTCAGGTTTGATCGATCTTCGTCAGGATTTTGATTTAGCTTTTGGTAATGACCCGGATTTTGATCGTCATGGTATCGTCACTCGCCAAAGTGGTTTGATGAACCCCAATCATTACTTGGCTGTCGCCATTAATTATCTGTACCAAAATCGCCCTGACTGGAGCAGCAGCTTAAAAATTGGTAAAACGCTGGTGTCCAGTAGCATGATCGATCGGGTCGCAGCCTCATTGGGCAGACAAGTGGCAGAAATGCCCGTTGGCTTTAAGTGGTTTGTAGATGGTCTGCTCAATCAGCAGATTGGTTTCGCCGGAGAAGAGAGTGCTGGTGGCATCTTTTTGCGTCGCAATGGTCAGCCTTGGGCAACAGATAAGGACGGTTTCATCCTTTGTCTGTTAGGTGCGGAGATCATGGCCACCACGGGTATTGATCCTGGTGAACATTATGCTCAGTTAACCGAACATTTTGGTAACCCCAGCTATCGACGTGTCGATGTGGCGGCGAATCATGCACAAAAACAGGCACTGACTCAAATGGACAAATCGGTGATCACGTCTAAGCAACTCGCAGGTGAACCCATACTTAATGTGCAAACCCATGCGCCTGGCAACCAGGCGGCAATCGGTGGTGTCAAAGTCAGCACCGAAAATGGTTGGTTCGCGGCCCGGCCTTCCGGTACTGAAAATGTGTATAAGATTTATGCCGAAAGTTTCAACGGACCTGAGCATTTAGAATTGCTACTAGAAGAAGCTCAGTCTCTTGTGGATGGCGTGTTTAAATTGGCAAATGTATAAATAGCGTATCGATTCTGTTAATTAATTGTTAAAATTCGAGATTGAATTCGTATTCATCGAAAAAAAGTGTGAAAATTTACAAATAATTAACAGAATTGATGGATAATTCCTGCTAAAACTAATTCATTAATTGGTAAATGTAATTTTATTACAACAAACGATCCTTGAGATTGTGTGTGAGTAGGAATGTCCCGTTATGAACAAATCCGTAAAAAATACGTCTGCAACGGCAAAATCGAAAACTTCGGCTAAACCAGTTGCAAAAGCCAGTCACAAGACTTCTGCGCAGTCTTTTGATAAGCAAACCATTAAAGATGCCATAGTGCGTCACCTGCACAGCTCCCTTGGCACCGACGAAAACAAAGCCAATAACCATGCTTGGTGGAAGGCCGCCTGTGCCGCCGTGCAGGAGCAAGTTCTCGAGCGCTTACGCAGAACGCAAAAATCCCATTACTTAAATGACACTCGTGCGGTCCACTATTTCTCCGCAGAGTTCTTGATGGGACGCTTGATGTCCAACAATTTGCATAACTTAGGTTTGTTCGAACAAACCGACCTTGCGTTGAAAGAATTGGGCGTGAATTTAACCGACATTATGGAAGAAGAGCCAGATATGGCGCTCGGTAATGGTGGTTTGGGTCGCCTCGCGGCATGTTTCATCGATTCCTTGGCGACTATGGATTTGCCTGCCGTGGGTTATGGTATTCACTATGAGCACGGTTTGTTCCGTCAGGAAATCAAAAACGGTGCCCAGATTGAACGTCCTGATAGCTGGCGGGATTATGGCAACCCGTGGGAAATTTGCCGTCCCGAATCCATTCAAGAAATATCACTCTATGGCTATGTAGAGACCAAGTATGGTGAGAACGGTCGGATCCAGAAAGAATGGCATCCAGGATCAATTGTTAAAGGTATTCCATGGGATATTCCGGTAGTAGGATACGGTGGCAAAACCGTTAACGTATTGCGTTTATGGGAGTCACAAGCGTCCAGTTACTTCAATTGGGATGTGTTTAACGCTGGAGGTTACGTAGACGCACAATCTGAAAATGTCCAAGCTGAAACCATTTCAAAAGTATTGTACCCCAACGACGAAACGGAAGCGGGCAAAGAATTGCGTCTGATCCAACAGTATTTCTTCAGTGCCTGTTCACTAAAAGACATTATTCGTCGGTACAAACGTGCGCACGGTGATGACTGGAGTCGCTTCTCAGAGCAAGTGGTTATTCAGTTGAATGATACCCATCCAGCGATTGCCATCCCAGAGTTGATGCGAATCTTGGTCGACAGAGCGGAATTGGATTGGGATACGGCTTGGGGTATCTGCAGCAAAACCTTTGCTTACACCAACCATACTTTGCTGCCAGAAGCGCTGGAAAAATGGCCTGCACGGATGATTGAAAAAATCCTGCCACGTCATCTTGAGATCATCTACGAAATCAATCACCGCTTCTTGCAACAAGTTGAGAAAATGTGGCCTGGCGACACCAAAATTAAGCAAAAACTGTCCATCATTGAAGAAAGCAGTGAGAAGATGGTTCGAATGGGGAATCTGTCTGTTATTGGCTCCTTCGCTGTCAATGGTGTAGCCGAGATCCATTCCAAACTAGTGAAACAGAATCTGTTTCCTGAATTTGATCAGTTGTGGCCAGGAAAGTTGACGAATGTCACCAACGGGATAACCCCCAGACGTTGGCTAAAAGCCTGTAACCCAGCATTGTCTGCATTGATCGACAAGAAGATTGGCACGGACTGGCCATTAAAATTGGACAATTTGGCAGAACTGGCCAAATACGCCGATGAAGCCAAATTCCAGAAAGATTTTATGAAGATTAAGTATCAGAATAAAGTCGCTCTGGCGAATGAAGTGAAAGAACTGACCGGTATCGATATCGATCCGAAGGCGATTTTTGATATTCAAATTAAGCGTCTGCATGAGTACAAACGCCAGCATCTAAATTTGCTGCACATTATGGCGTTGTATCGTCGTTTATTGGAAAACCCCAACTACGATATGCACCCGCGAGTGTTCTTGTTTGGTGCCAAAGCGGCTCCGGGCTACAAGCTTGCGAAAGACATCATCTATGCCATCAATAAAGTGGCGGAAAAAATCAATAACGACCCAAGGGTGAACCGCAAGTTAAAAGTGGTATTTTTACCCAACTATCGGGTCAGTTTGGCTGAGAAGATGATCCCGGCCGCGGATTTGTCAGAGCAGATTTCAACTGCAGGGAAAGAAGCTTCGGGCACAGGGAACATGAAACTGTCCCTCAATGGTGCTTTGACCATTGGCACCTTGGATGGCGCTAACATTGAAATCGCCGAGGAAGTGGGCGACGAAAATATCTTCATTTTCGGTTTGACCGTCGAGGAAGTCGATGCGTTGCACAAAAAGGGATACAACCCATTAGATTACTATTACGCCAATGGGGAGCTTAAAGCGGTGTTGGACTGGCTGGAAACAGATTATTTCACACCGGGTAAACCAGGTGCGCTGGCGTCGTTGAAACACAGTTTGTTGGACGGCGGTGATCCATACTTAGTGTTGGCTGATTTTGCATCTTATTGTGAAGCGCAAACTAAGGTTGATGCCGCGTATCGTGATGCTCAAGGATGGGCAAGAATGGCGATCTTAAATACCGCCAGAATGGGTAAATTTACCTCTGACCGTTCCATCCAAGACTATGTTGACCGTATTTGGAAATTAACACCTTGCAGCGTTGATATCTAAAGGTTGATCCCCTGATTGTCGAAAATATCGACAATCAGGGAGCGAAAGCACGAAAGTCTTAGCCCAAATAGTTATTTGGGCTTTTCTTTATATTCATAATATGTATACACTCACTCTATCCGCCGTAATTTGCCAGCAGACCAATAAATATAATGGGTGATTACCACCAATCTCTAGCCACCATTCCGAATCGCTACGCTTTCCTTGACCGTATCGATCGATTTGTGAAGCAAAATCAAAGCTTATCTTTGATGCTAGTGGATGTGGTGCGTTTTTCCGACGTCAGCAGCTCATTGGGCTATGAAGTGGGCGACGAAATATTACTTGCCATCGCAAATCGGATTAAATTTTTGTTTGGTGAACAAGCTCTGCTCGGCCGGGTCAGCGGCGATATTTTTGGCCTAGTGATCCCCGGTCGGCACGGTGAGCGACAATTGCGCCATCATTTCAATCATCTTGTTGAACATTTTAAAGCCCCCATCGCCTTTGGCGATCATGCCTTTATCGCAGATTTTAATGTTGGTGCAGTAGCCAATCCAAGTAACAATACCGACACCATTAAATTGTTGTCCCGTGCTGAAGCTGCGCTCAAGCAAGCTAAAGAGAACCGCTACGAGAACCTCCAAATACTGAGTCTAAGTGAGAAGGCGCGAACCGGGCGCTCGTTGGCGCTAAAAGCGGATTTGCAAAGAGCATTTAATAACGATGAATTAGAAATTTATTTCCAGCCCAAAGTCGAATTGAAAACATTGAAAGTCGTGGGTGCGGAATGCTTGCTGCGCTGGAATCATCCTTTGGATGGTGTGTTGTTTCCCGGTGCGTTAATCGAAGCCGCTGAATCTTACAATATGATGAATGAATTGGGCTATTGGACACTAGAACAAGCGTTCAAAAGTGCCGTTGAGTTTCGATCTAAAGGTCTGGACATCGTCCTTTCAGTCAACATGTCACCGACTCAATTGTATGATTTTAAATTCATCCCCAACCTGAAAAACCTCAGCCTAAAGCACAACATTGGGCTGCAATACTTTGAGTTAGAGTTGACAGAAGACGTCGCCTTATCAAATTCATTGATGGTAAAGCGTCAATTGGCAGAAGCCAGAGCATTGGGTATGAAGATTGCGGTAGACGATTTTGGTAAGGGATACTCAAATCTGGCGTACATTCGCGACTTAGCCATCGACACCATTAAGATTGATAAAACCTTTGTGATGGAATTGGAACAGAATCCGGTCAATATGGCGATCATTCAAGCTGCACAAATGATTGGTAGTGCCCTCAAATGCGAAATTGTCGCTGAAGGGATAGAAACCCTCGGACAAATGCATCAACTTAGGGAAGTCGGCATATTATCAGGGCAAGGATTCTTGTTCTCTAAAGCCGTTCCTGAGCAAGAATTTATTGAATTATGCCACTCCGATATCGCTGTCGGTACGTCTAAGGCCTATCAAGCTCGCAAAGCTTAGACAGATCCAGTCCCTTTTTTCATCGTTTATTAAGTCTAAAAGACAGGGTGATTGGCCTGGCTGTTAAGGATCGCTATACTGTGTGCACTTTGACGCAACCTACAGAGCCAAATGATCATTGATAAACTGAAAGACTGTGGCGAATTCCTGCAGTTGTCTCGTCGCGACGAGAGCCTTTTTTCTGAACCTCTCCAGTTTACCCTAGCTAATCAAACTCAAGTGGATATTCTTGCGCCAGGCATTGTGGTGTTTACACCGTCCCAATGTGGTGACAAAAATATCGTTTTGTCCAGTGGCATCCATGGCAATGAAACCGCGCCCATCGAAATTTGTGATGAGTTGGTCAAAGGGGTGCTAACTGAGCAGATTCAATTGGCACAAAGAGTCATGTTTTTGTTTGGCAACTTACCGGCCATGGACATCGCTCAGCGTTTCGTTGAAGAAAATATGAATCGACTATTTTGTGGTGCTCACCAAGTTGAGCAAGGCAAGCAAAATTATGAGCGACAAAGAGCAGCTTTGTTGGAACGCTGTGTGGAGCAGTTTTTCTTAGGTCGTGACGGCGAACGTTATCATTACGATCTGCATACTGCGATTCGGGCATCCAAAAATGACAAGTTCGCCGTCTATCCGTTTTTGCATGAGCGAGAGCACAATTTATCCCAACTGGGTTTCTTGTCCTCTTGTGGTGTTAACACAATTTTGTTGTCCCAGAGTCCCACCACGACCTTTAGCTATTTCTCTTCCCATAAATTTAATGCTCATGCTTTCACCGTTGAGTTAGGCAAAGTGCGTCCCTTTGGTGAAAATGATATGAGCCAGTTTGAACAGGTTCGACACAGTCTGCGACAGTTGTTGTGCGATTCTGAGTATCAGTTTCCGCAGTTTCAACCGGAGAAAATGTGGATCTACCGAGTTAATCAGGTGATCAACAAACAACACAGTGATTTTAAGTTGCACTTCGCCGATGACACACCGAATTTCAGCGATTATCCCAAAGGAACGGTGTTAGCCAGCGAAACGGGCACCAAATACCGTGCCGAGCAAGATGGTGAGGCGATCGTGTTCCCTAATGCCGATGTTGCCATTGGCCAAAGGGCATTATTAACCGTGGTGCCAACCACTTTAATATAAAAGTCATTTGCTTAGTTTTGAAGGAGGGTAATTTGTCACAATCAGATTTTACTTTGGCCCCACAACTCGCCGCCGATTGTGTGATCGTAACGGAATTGAAGTTGTGCTTGGTGTTAATGATGAATGACACACAGTACCCTTGGTTCATACTGGTACCGAAAATTCCGCAGGTAACGGAGGTTTTGGATCTCAATGAAGAACGACAGCAACAGCTTTGGCGTGAATCTAACCTGCTAAACAAAGCTATCAAAGCCCTGTTTAGTCCCGATAAATTGAATCTGGCAGCGTTGGGCAATATGGTTCCCCAGCTGCATCTGCATCACATCGCACGCTTTCGGTCTGACATCGCTTGGCCCAAACCGGTTTGGGGGGTTAGCGCTGCCGTGCCTATGACCGCTGAGCAAATATCACAACGTACAACAGATATGAAAAATAAACTGGAGGAATTGCTATGTTAGTGACCACAACCAACAATTTGGACGGTAAAGTCATCGAACAATACTACGGTATCGTCGTAGGTGAGGCGGTAATGGGCGCAAATGTGTTTAAAGATATCTTTGCTTCGATTCGGGACATTGTGGGGGGGCGATCTGGCTCTTACGAACAAGAGCTGACCCGCGCTCGCAAAATTGCCTTCGCTGAACTCACCGAAGAAGCGCGTATGATGGGGGCGAATGCCGTGATTGGCGTGGATATTGATTATGAGGTCATAGGTCAAAATGGCAGCATGTTGATGGTTAGCATCTGCGGCACCGCAGTAAAGTATCGTGAGGCGTCTTAAGAACGCTTCCACCAATGATTGCTGATGGGTATCAGACCGGCTCGAATGAGGCTCTCTCGGGCTTGTTGGCAATCTTGTTGATTTAAAAACTGACCAATTTCAAAGCATTGATGGTCATCGCTGATGGCCAGTCTCGCTTTGTCCATAGGATGAATGGGTTCGACAATAGTGAGATGGGTACCGATCCGTTCAAAAGTCTGAGTAATTTGCGGTTTTTCAATACCACAGGCTATCTCAATCTGTTTTGGCTCTATTGTAATCACCTGGCAAGCATGGCATTGACGACTCACGTGGTACATAAAATAAGCCATCAACCCAACCTCGATTCCGGCAAAGGGCAAGACAAACCAAGCACCCACGAAGCTCCAAGCCACAGCGATGATCATCACAAAAGTGACCATGATTGCACTCACCCATTTTACTTCTGTCCAGCTCGCAGAGCGATTTGGCCTTAAAATAATACGAGTCGTTTGAGCCTCTGTGTGTGTATCAACCAAAATGACCTCTGCACAATTACCTTTCAATATTCTTGACAGGGTTTGGCAAACCCGATAAAACCTGCCGCTGGATGAACACTGCAATCCGTTAAATAGCTTGTATCGTATAGACTATGATACTAACTGAAATCCGAAATGGCCTACCACGTTTAAAACTTTATGATTCAAAACTTAACAGCTTATCCCGTTCGTTGGCTCTTGTTTTTCGTCTGGATAAGTATAGTGCTTTTCCACCCAGATACTGAGCAATTGCTGCAAGGCTATGGGCTTTTTACTCTACTCGGCGTGGTGGGCGCTATTTTTGCCAATTCTACTGGGGCCGGCGGTGGTGTTATTTTTGTTCCATTTTTCAATCAGTTGGACTTTGACTCAACAACCACCGTGGCAACCAGCTTTGCTATTCAATGTTGTGGGATGACCGCCGGAGCAATAACGTGGTGGCGTTTTTATCAAAGCCATCATCAATTTGATTTGGATTGGTCTCCGCTAAAGCTTGGCTTGAAACTGACGGTACCCGCGTCAATTGCTGGCATTGCCTTAGGTCAATGGTTTCAATATCAAAGTGGTGGGGTTGGAGAAGCACAAACCCTCCATCTGGCCTTCGGGGTATTTTCCATTTTGTTAGCACTGGCGATTTTTTCAACCTTGAGCAAGCTGAATAAAGGTAGCTATGTACAGCAATTTTCCCGCCTCGATCGTACGGCGCTGGTTTTAGTCAGCGTGTTTGGCGGGTGGGTGACGGCCTATCTGTCTATCGGAGTAGGTGAACTCATTGCTGTGCTGTTGATCATGAGAGGGTTTAATGTCACTTTCGCTATCGCCTTGGCCGTTATGCTCAGCGCTATGACGGTGTGGAGTGCGGTACTTTTTCATGCCTTCTATACTCATTCCGTTTATTGGCCTGTGGTTCTGTTTGCCGGCGCTGGCGCTATTGTCGGTGGTATCTTGGCGAAACGACTGGTGCTATATTTTAATGTCACGCACTTGAAAGTGTTTTTCGCAGGCTGGGTGTTGATACTGGGGATCAGTGGCATTCCATTCTAAGCCGTGCATATCTCGGAGGGGCCATGAAACCAGCGCAGCAGTACGCCATTACAAAGTTCGGTGGCAACGACGCTGTTCAAGTGGACGATTGGATCGCCGTAGAAGCGCCTCTGGAAATCTGGATAAAATTCTACGACAGCAATAAGCAAGCCCTAACACAAGCACTGAGTGTGACAATGCGAACCCCAGGTGACGATCTAGATCTGGTGCGTGGTTGGCTATTCGCGACCCTTGGATTGGGAGCCGAACACCTCAGTAGTATCCGTTTTACTGGCGTTGAACACCTGCAAGGGCAGCCCAGCAACCGCATTTTGGTGACTTTGCTTCCCTCCATAACCTTTGACCCCAATGTCCTGGCACGAACCGGTGTGAGTCAGTCCAGTTGTGGAGTATGCGGACAACAGAGTATTGAAGCCTTGACAGATAACTTGTCACCCATTTTATCGTCTAATCGGCTGCATCTTAGGTTATCGCAAATAATTCAGATGCCCAATGCGTTGATTAACGCACAATCCGCGTTCAAAAAAACCGGGGGGATCCACAGTGCCGCACTGTTTGATACTAATGCTCAATTGCTTGACGTGCGCGAGGATGTCGGGCGGCATAACGCTTTGGATAAGCTCATCGGTGGTAATCTTGCTCGCTTGCCCGGGCCCTATGGTGTTTTACTCAGTGGTCGTGTTAGCTTTGAAATGGTGCAAAAAACTGCGCGAGCAGGGATCAGTCTGATCATCGCCATAGGTGCGCCAACCAGCCTTGCCATCGATTTGTGCCGAGAGTGGGATATCGGTTTAATTGGCTTTGTTAAACAAAATGGCGTGAATGTTTACCATGGCCCTGCACCCATGGTTTAGGAGATAAAATGACGACCGACAGTAAGTCCAGCATCAAAGTCAAAGTACTCAGCCCAAAAGAGTGGGCTGCCGGCGTGCCAGCTGTGGTTTCAGCTTATAAAAACGTCAGTGCCAAAGTGGGGCCAATAAAAGGCACTAAACTACTGGCTGATTTGAATCAGATAGAAGGCTTTGATTGTCCCGGTTGCGCATGGCCAGACCCATTGGGAGAACGCTCAACTTTTGAATTTTGCGAAAACGGCGCAAAAGCTGTTGCCGATGAAGCGACCTTGAAGCGACTTAGTGCCGGATTCTTTGCCAAACACAGCATTGAGCAATTGCGGGCTAAAAGTGACAGGTGGTTAAATGACCAAGGTCGGTTGGTACAACCCATTTGGCTGGAAAAAGGCTCTGAACATTACCAGCCCATCAGTTGGGAACAGGCTTTTGGAAAAATTGTTGGGCATCTAAATAGCTTAGCAGACCCAAATCAAGCGGCTTTCTACACCTCCGGACGCACCAGCAATGAGGCCGCTTTTTTGTATCAGTTGATGGTACGTTGTTTCGGCACCAACAATCTTCCCGATTGTTCCAATATGTGCCATGAATCCAGCGGTACGGCTCTAAATCAGACCATCGGAGTGGGTAAAGGAACGGTGACCTTGGAAGATTTCGAACATGCCCAAGTGATACTGATTTTCGGTCAAAATCCGGGTTCCAACCATCCCCGTATGCTCAGCGCGTTGCAAAAGGCCAAACGCAATGGTGCAAAGATTGTTTCCATCAATCCGTTGGATGAAACGGGGTTAAAACGATTTAAAAATCCCCAAGAAGTCGAGGGCGTGGTCGGTAATGGTACCGCGCTAAGAGACATCCATTTAGCGGTAAAAATCAACGGTGATTTACCCCTGATTAAAGGCTTGTGTAAAGTCTTGCTCACCCGTCATGAGCAAGATGGCAATGTCTTGGATAGTCAATTTATCGAACACCATTGCAGCGATTTTGAGGCATTTGCTGATGACATTCATAGCTTAAGTTGGCAGCAGATTGAGGCGGGCAGTGGCTTATCTCAGTCACAAATCGAGGCGGTAGGGGAATTGCTCGCGTCCAAGCAACGAATCATTGGTTGTTGGGCGATGGGAATGACCCAACACAAGAATTCGGTGGCGATGATCACCTTGATCACCAACCTTTTGATGATGAAAGGCAGTTTGGGTAAACCGGGGAGCGGCGTGTGCCCGGTGCGTGGGCATAGTAATGTTCAAGGTGATCGTACTATGGGGATCTGGGAAAAGCCCACTGAAGCTTTGCTCAGGTCCTTAGCAAAACATTTTGGCTATCCCATGCCACAAGCGCACGGAGTTGATACTGTGGACTGCATCAAGGCGATGGCACAAGGTAAAATAAAGGTCTTTTTCGCTTTGGGTGGCAACTTCTTTCGTGCGGCACCGGATCACGACAAGACTGGCGCAGCATTGTCCCAATGTGATTTGACGGTGCAGGTCTCTACCAAGCTGAATCGCTCTCATCTGTATACGGGAAAGGAAGCTTTGATACTGCCCACTTTGGGCCGCACCGAATTAGATATACAGGCCGGTGGTCCGCAAACCGTGACGGTAGAAAACTCTATGGGCGTGGTGCAGACCTCACGGGGCAAGATCCCTCCGGCATCAGACCAACTAAAAAGTGAGGTCAACATCATCGCCGAATTGGCCAACGGTTTATTTGGTGCAAAGCCCGTTGACTGGCTTGCACTTTCAGCCGATTACCGCCTGATCCGAGATCATATTGAGCAGGTGATTGATGGCTTTGACAATTTCAACCAAAGATTGTCTGAACAGGGTGAATTTGTCTTACCAAACCCGGTCAGGGACAGCCTCACTTTTCGCACCGAAAACGGTAAAGCGCGATTTATTGTGCAAGCCAATGATTGGGCGAGTGCTCAGAAGACTCGTTTGTTGCTGATGACCCTACGCAGTCATGACCAATTTAACACCACAGTGTATACCGATGACGATCGTTATCGAGGCGTATTTGGCTCTCGGGAGGTGATATTAATGAATCCTGAGGACATGGAAGCCCGTGGGCTAGAAGAAAACCATTTGGTTGATATCAGCAGCTTTTGTGAAGCTTCACACGCTGAATCTAAGTGCGTTAAGGGCTATCGAGTAATTCCCTATGGGATCCCAAAAGGCTGCGTGGCAGCTTACTACCCAGAAGTAAATAACCTGGTCCATCTGGCCGATGTCGCGTTACAAAGTAATACACCAGCGTACAAGTCGGTGCTAGTAGAAGTATCCCCCACTCAAGGCATTACGGAGGCATAGCTTAATCTATGGCAGACTTTCATACTCCACAGCCCTACGTCCAGATTACTTCCCCTGAATGGACCAAAGACGCCGTCATATATCAAATTAATACCCGCCAGTTCTCAGCGAAAGGGACTTTTGCCGCCGCGCAGGAGCACTTGCCCAGATTAAAATCCTTGGGTGTCGATATAATCTGGCTGATGCCCATTCATCCCATTGGCGAAAAAAATCGCAAGGGTCGATTGGGCAGCCCTTATTCCGTCAAAGACTATTTCGCCGTCAATCCAGAATTGGGTGATTTAGTAAGCCTTAAAGATTTTGTAGGTCGGGCGCATCACTTGGGCATGCGCGTCATACTCGATTGGGTGGCAAATCACAGTGCTTGGGACAACCCATTGGTAGACAGTCATCCCCATTGGTATGCCAAAGATCATCAAGGTAACTTTAGGCCCACACCATGGTGGGATTGGGACGATATCATCGATTTTGATTACTCCCAAAGGGACTTGCGAGAATACATGGCCAGTGCCATGTGCTACTGGGTCAAAGAGGCCGATATTGACGGCTTTCGATGTGATGTTGCAGGCTTTGTGCCGAACGATTTTTGGCAGCATGTGAGAAAGCAATTGGAGCAAATCAAACCGGTGTTTATGCTGGCTGAATGGGAGTCGAAAGATTTGCATCAGCATGGCTTTGATATGACCTATGCGTGGAGTTGGAATGAATGGATGCATGACATTGCCATGGGGCGTGCGGGACTAGAAAAACTGTACAAGTATTATTCATGGAATGAAAAGTCCTTCCCGCGAGAAGCCCATCGTATGACCTTTGTCAGTAACCATGACAAAAATGCTTGGGATGGCACTGAATTTGAACAGTTCGGTGATGCCTTGCACTGCGCGATGGTCCTGAGTGTGTTGGGTGAGGGGATGCCTTTGATATACAACGGTCAAGAAGCGGGGAATAGCAAACGTTTGGCGTTTTTTGAAAAGGATCCCATACGCTGGTGTGATCATGCCAATGGAGACTTATACCGAGACCTTATCAAGTTAAAGAAAAAGTACAGCGCCTTGCATAACGCTCAGTGGGGGGCAAGAATGGTTCAGGTAATTAACAACTGTTGTCAAAAGGTATTCAGTTTCGTGCGTAGAGATGATAACAGCGGCGTCTTGGTCCTGCTAAACTTCAGTGATCAGGAGCTAGCCGTATCGCTCACACAGGGCCCTTTTGAAGGTCGTTATAGTGAGTTCAAAACCGTGCAATCTAATGAGCAGAAATCACACATATACATCGATGAGGGAAGCGTTTTGACCTTGCCTGCGTGGGGATGGAAAGTCTATGAGCAGAGTTGAGTTTGCCGATCCAAACCAAGCACAGGTTTTGGTAGTCGATGTCCAATCGAGCCTAGTTGAGCAGCTACATCATTATCACAAAATGCTCGAAAGAATCGAATTGGTTTTGACTGCGGCAGAACAGTTAGAAGTGCCGATTTTGGGGGTAGAGCAGTATCCACAGGGGTTAGGGTATAGTGTCGCAAATATACAACAGTACCTCACGACGGTACTGAGCAAAACCCGGTTTTCGGCCGCTCAGGTTTGTGAGAAACACCTCGCAAAACAAAACCGCAAGCAATTAGTTATTGTGGGCTGCGAGGCTCACGTTTGCGTACTTCAAACCGCCATGGAGTGCTTCCAGTTAGGATATCATGTGCTGATCGTGAGTGATGGAGTCAGTTCCCGATTGGAATCTGATAAGTCAATGGCAATCGCCCGTCTGCGTGGGCTGGGCTGCACCATTGTCAGTGCTGAGATGTTAATATTTGAATGGCTTCGAGACAGTAAGCATCCGAAATTTCGCACCCTTTTGCCTCATCTTAAATAAAAAAATCGGGTATTTAATTAAAGCAGTGAAGGGTGTCTGTTTTAACAGACACCCTTTTCGTTTCGGTTATTCGCAGTCTGAAACGTCGCCGCCCATTTTCTTCTTGGTAGCGATACAAGCTGCTTTTAATTCAGCTTTGGCATCTTCACTCAAGTTTTCTGCAGACGCTTTTGCGCCCTCTACTGCTTCAGAGGCTGATTCTTTGGCGTCATCATAAGCTTCGGCGGCTGACTCTTTCGCCTCATCATAGGCCTCAGAAGCGGACTCTTTTGCCTCACCATAAGCTTCTTCAGTTGCTTTAACCGCATCGTCTTTGGCTTGTTTAGCTTTTTCCATCATTTCTTGCTTGGTTTGCTCAGTTTGTTCTTTTTGACTTTCTGAACAAGCACTTAGGCTAATGCTAGCGACGATTAGGGTAGTTAAAAGCGATACTTTCATTGTGTTCATATACGGATCCCTTGTTAATTAATGTGTATGACGTTTCATTGATTGTGCAAATGTGGTGATGATGAGGCCAAAAATGCCAGCATAACAAATCACCGTAATCAAAAAAGAGACCAGCGCACCAGAGACGCTGACGTGTTTCCATTTCAATATGGCCCACAAGGTTATTAGCGTAATCAAAGTCAGTAACATCCTTCCCTCCTGTGCATTTGCACGTCTGTGACCTGGACTTCTTGGCAATATGCCATCTGTCATTACTATTGCGAGAATCGTTCCAACTTTATAACCCATTGAAAATAAAGACTTAGTCTGATTTTGTGATCGGAATCTGATGCAAAAGTGTCTGCTTTTGCAGACATCCTTGCATCTTTTTCTAGAGGGCTTGAACCAATTTGGTTCAGTGACCTGTTGTGATATATCCCAGCAATAGCAATATGGCCAAAATCGCTGCCATACGTTTGGTGAGTTGGGCGGTAGAGTAGGCACTGGAACGTTCGAATCGGGGGAAGTTTGACCACGCATAATGTCCCAACTTATTGGCGTAGTCCTGCATCTGACTGGTGATTTGCGACACACGTGATGCAGTGTTGGGCAACCATTTGCGATAAAGCCATTCCATATCCAAGTTGACCGAGCGCAGTTCTGGTGGATACCAGCCCATTTTGTTCAGCCAAACAAAGGCTAGGGCAGAGAAAAACAACAATTGCAATTGAGTCAGTGTATGAGTGACGTCATAAGGCTGATAGCTGTTTTCCCAAGGCAACAATTGATACAACATGTGCGGATAACTGCCTATTAAAATACATAGGGAAGCGGCAATAAACATGGCTATGAGCATATTGGTCGGGGCTTCTTTAGGTCTCAAGCCTGAGTCGTGGGCAAAAAACGCGAAGAACGGAATTTTAATCCCCGCGTGGTGAAAAACACCGGCCGAGGCAAACAGTAGCATTAGCCATAAATAATCATGCCCTGCTTCTATCATGGCCGCCATTACCATGCTTTTACTGACAAAGCCGCTGAATAGGGGGAACGCGGAAATGGAGGCTGCGCCCACAATACATAGCATTGTGGTCTTTGGCATGGTTTTGTAGAGGCCACCTAAGTCCGAACCTAACACGTGTCCGACCCGATGCAGCACGGCCCCCATGGTCATAAAGAGCAAACCTTTAAATATGACATCATTAAAGGCATGGGCGACCGCTCCATTGAGTGCCAGCGCGGTTCCTATACCGATCCCACAGACCATAAATCCTAGCTGATTGATGAGGCTATAGGCCAAAACCTTGCGCAAGTCATTTTCGATCACGGCATAAAATATGGGAAAACAAGTCATGGCGGCCCCGATGTACACCAATATTTCCGTGCCCGCAAAGGTTCGCGCCAAGGCAAAAATAGCCACTTTGGTAGTGAATGCCGATAGGAAAATGGTACCCGTGGGCGTGGCCTCGGGATAGGCATCGGTTAGCCAGGTATGCAAAAACGGAAACGCACACTTAATGCCAATGGCAATAAACATTAGCCAGGATGCCACTGAGGCTAGGCCAATGTGGTCGAAGTCCAGCGATCCCGTTTGTTGATAGTGCACCAGCGTGCCAGCGAGTAACAATACTCCTGACAAAACTTGAAATATCAAATAGCGCAAACCTGCACGATTTGCCCTCAGAGTCCCTCTAGCCCAGATGAGCCAAACCGAGGTTAACGCCAACAACTCCCAGAAGATAAATAAGCCAATCAAATCGCCGCAAAATACCGCTCCAAGCGCACTGCCTGCATACAGTAATCCGGCAGTTTGCTGCAACTTGTCCTTTACGTGTAGCGAATAAATCATGGCAATCAATGCGGCGACATGGAACAGATAGCCGAACATGACGCTGAGTTTGTCCACTCGCATCAATTCTAAATTATGAGTCAACAATGGCAGACTCATGCCATTTGAGTACTGACCGACAAAGTACAGATTCAAGGCACCATAAATGGGCACGAGCAAGGCCGCAAAACGGGCTCGATCAGGTAACACCGGTAGCAGCAGGGCGGCGACAAAAAATGGGATAAAGGGCGGTAGATTTTCAATCCACATTAATCGGCCTCCTTGTGGGCCGGTGGCGTTTCGTTGCTGTCTGGCTCAGCTGAATCGTAGTAATGTTCATCACGCATTAAAAATAAACGCATTTGTCTTGCTAAAACCACCAACAAAACACAGGCGACAAATCCGTATAAGGCGTAAAAAGTGGGAATACTCTCCCATTCTGTGTAGATATGCCGATGAACAACAAAATCCGCAGCGACCAACAGCCCGCAAAGCAGATAAAAAACTCGCAGGATCCAGGTGACATGAGTCGGATTATCAAAGAAGCCTTGGGAATCGTTTTTCGGCTTGGAATCGGTCTGTTCAGTCACAACAATCTACTCCTCATGTCATTGGCCAGAGGTGGCTTGCAACGCCAAAGAGAAAAATGGCTCTGGATAGAAAAACAAATACACACAAAACAACGCGGGGATTGCTAGGCCGATGAGGCATGGCAACGGTGCTTCTTTTACAACAACGGGGGCTTGTTTGTCCTGTGGACCAAAGAATCCTCTGATGGGGATTTCGGCTAAATAAAAAATATTCAACAACGAACTAAGCATCAGAGTGCCGAGCAACATCCAGCGGGTGAATTCATTGCTACCAAATTCGATGGTGCCCAAGGCCAGATACCATTTACTCCACATTCCTCCGAATGGAGGCAGGCCGATAATACTTAATGTACCGATGAGAAAAACACCAAAAGTGAGTGGCATGACCCTACCCAAGCCTGCCAGTTCACTTACTTTGGTTTTGTGCGCTGTAACCAAAATCGCGCCAGCGGCAAAAAACAATGAAATCTTGGCAAAGGCATGCATAGTGATGTGCAAAGCACCACCTAGCAGTCCCATCTCATTGGCCAGCATGGTTCCCAACACAATATAGCTCAACTGGCTGATAGTCGAGTAGGCGAGGCGTTCCTTCAAATTATCCCGGGTCATGGCGATCAGTGAGCCAAACAAAATGGTGAGCATTGCTAACCAGATTAGCCATTCGGTGGCTTGCGTGTCTTGGATAAAATCGGCACCGAAGATCAACAAAGTCACTTGCATTAAACTGAAAACGCCCGCTTTGACCACCGCAACCGCGTGTAATAAGGCGCTCACAGGAGTAGGGGCGACCATCGCCGCTGGCAGCCATTTGTGCATTGGCATCACCGCTGCTTTTCCTATTCCCAAAAGAAACAATGCATACAGCGGTGCGGCCCAATAGGGGTCCAGTTTACCTGCCAAAATACCACCATTTTGAAAATCCAGAGTCCCTGCGACCGTCCAGACAATTAACATGGCTGGCAACATCAAACCGATGGACGAGCCCATTAGAATTCCCAGATAGATGCGACCACTGCGTCGAGCTTTTTCGTCGCCCGAGTGAGTTACCAAAGGGTAGGTAGACAGGGTCAATAACTCGTAAAAAATAAACAAGGTGAATAAATTGTTGGCCATTGAAATGGCCATGACAAAGGCAATCGCGATGGCGAAGAACCCATAAAAGCGAGTTTGATGCTGTTCATGGTGCGCCCGCATGTAACCTATGGAATAAATGGAAGTGACTAACCAGAGTGTGCTGGCGATGATGGCGAACATCATACCAAGTGGATTCAAAGCTAAACGAATTTCAATACCATCGAAAGGTTGCGCCAACACAATGGGAAGGTGTTCACCGGCGGCCAAAAAATCATATAGATTAAATACTACGATCAACAGTAAGGCTGCGCAGAGCAGTGTCACAAGCTCGCGCAAATTTGGCGTTTTATCTAAGCGGCTAATAATCAATGCGGCAAGCAGGGGTAAGCCGAGGGTGCTTAGCATGAGTGCAGTGTCCACCTTTACTGCCCTCCTTGAATACTGAATAGCAATGACACCGCGACTTCCGCTGTATCTATAGTGAGCCTGGTATCCAATCCAAAGTACACACATCCTGCCACCAAAATCCAAGTGGCAACACTCATACCTAAAGGTGAACGACCAATATTATCACTTCCGGATTGGACTCCTTGAATCCGTGTCTTTTCTGCTTCCTTAAAATATAAAACTTCGATCAACTTCCACACATAGACGATAGCCAGCAGTGAACCTAACAGAATGATAAAGACCATGGTCCAATGTTGTTGTTGCAATGCGGCTTGCAATAATTGCCATTTGCTGACAAAACCCACTGTGCCTGGTACGCCAATCAAGCTTAATGCAGCAATGACCATGGCGAGAAAGGTGTAGGGCATTTCACGGCCCAAGCCCTTGATGTCGTCAAATGCAGCCGTGTTGGCGCGAAAGATAAACAATCCGGCTACCATAAATAAAGCCGCTTTCATCAGGCTGTGGTTAAACATATGAATAAGGGTTGCGGTAAGACCGGCTTGGCTGAAAAAGCCAATGCCCATTACCATGTAGCCAATCTGCGCGATACTGGAATAGGCCAACATTTTGCGCATTCCACTTTGACCGATGGCGCGCATCGAGCCGTAGAGTACTGCGACACCGCCCACCACAATTAAAACTTGCGGCAGCAGAGTTTCCACCACGTATTGATAAGAAAACACGTGAAACAAACACCGGATCAACACGTAAATAGCAACCTTTGTCGCCGTCGCACTTAAAAAGATACTCACCACTGATGGGGCATAGCTATATGCATTGGGCAGCCATAGATGCAGTGGATAGATAGCGGCTTTGAGGGCAATCCCCACAATAATCAAAGCGAAGGCCGTATGCACCATCTGCAAATCTTCAACCTCTTGCAAACGCACATACAAATCTGCCATGTTCAAGGTACCGGTTGCCGCAAATGCTAAGCCCACACCAATCAAGAAAAAGGTCGCGCCTAGCGTACCTAACACTAAATAATGAAACGATGAAGTGAGGGCCTTACGATTTTTACCCATGGCGATCAGGGCATAGGAAGACAAAGAGGAGATTTCTAAAAACACAAACAAGTTAAAAATATCACCGGTTAGACAAATTCCCAGTAGACCCAATAAGCACAGTTGAAATAGGGCATAAAACATAGGGATTTGATAATCAGCAATCTCTTGTGCCACCGAGCGACGGGCATATAGACTGGTGACAAAGCCAATGACAGTGACAATCAAGGCCAAGAATCCATTCAGTGCGTCTATTCGGTATTCGATGCCCCACGGTGGTTCCCATCCACCTAATTCGTAATGGATGACCCTGCCGTCAAGTACGCCTAACAGCATCCAAGCTGCCATCAATGCCATGCACAAAGTAATTGCAAGGGTCATTAGCCACGCCACATTTGCTCGACTGCTGAGCAAGGTCAGGGGCGCGCCAATCAGGGGCAAGACAACCAGCAGAATACTCAGTTGCTGTTCAATCATAAATCCTTGTCCATCTCTTGAAGTTCATCCTCTTCAATTGTCCCGTAGGCTTCTTTGATTCGTATCACTAACGCAAACCCAAGAGCGGTGGTCGCAACGCCAACCACAATGGCAGTGAGCATTAGCACCTGAGGCAGTGGATTGGAGTATTGGTCAAAACCCTCGGCAACAATGGGTGCAGTACCGCCGGTGACCTTACCTAAACTGATGTAGAGTAGTATCACCCCTGTTTGAAAAACGCTTAGCCCAGCCATTTTCTTAATCAAATTGGGACGACTCATCATGGTGTACAAGCCGGTCATCATCAGAGCAATGATGATCCAGTAATTGAGGTGACCCAATACGTAATCGATCATTTGATTCGAGTCCGTCGAGCGAAGGTAAAGAAAATCAGTAGCATGACTGAGGCCACGGTAAGACCCACACCTAATTCGATTAGGATGATACCTAAGTGCTGGCCTGCTGTTGGTGTACTTGCGAGTACCGAGTAATTCAAGTATTCGCCACCGAACAAAATAGAGGCAATGCCCGTTCCTGCATAAAGCAAAACTCCCAAACAACTGATGCCAATCAGCAAGTTATCGGGCAATACTTTAGCGACTGCATCCATGCCAAATACCAGCGCATAGAGCAACATAGCCGAACTGAAAATAACTCCCGCTTGGAATCCGCCCCCGGGGCTGTAATCGCCATGGAACTGCACGTAAAAAGCATACAACAACATCACTGGGATAAGGGCTTTGGACATGACTTTAAGGATTAGATTGTCAGGCACTTTTGACCTCCTTGATCCGAGGCTTACGCTTTCGACGCAAAAGTATCATCACCCCTAAACCGGCAGTAAAGACCACAGTCACTTCGCCTAAAGTATCAAAACCGCGATAGCTGGCCAGTACCGCCGTCACAAGGTTTGGAACGCCAGTCTCAGATTGGCCACTGTCGATATAACGCTTGGCCACTTGGGTGTGTGCCGGTGATCTAGCATCACCTAGGTTATTCATATTGTGGGTGCCATAGAGCAAAAGTGCGCCAGTACATATGACCAGTACTAGGGGACCAAAAGAAGGGCGCTTGTAGACTTTTTCATGGGTATTTTTGGTTACTGCCAAGGTCGCCAACATCAATACGGTCGCAATGCCGGTGCCTACGGCGGCTTCGGTAAAGGCAACATCAGGGGCATCTAATACTAGAAAAACTCCTGCGACCAACAAACTGTACAAGCCAAAGAGCATGGCCATTGCCAGAAGGTTGTGCAACTTCAGGATCGCAATAGCCATAATCAACAAAAAAATCAGCAAACCAATATCAATCACCAGATTAATCATATGCTATTCTCCTTTTTCCGTTTCCAACGAAACCGCGTTGTCGGGTTTCAAACCCCAGTTCCACGCATTATTTGCCAGCGAGAATGACGAAGTTGGGCTGGTGAAAAACAAAAACAGAAATATTAACATGAGTTTCACCGTCACCAGTGACAACCCGGATTGGAATCCTAAGCCGGCTAGAATCAAAAAACTGCACAACGTATCAGTGATACCCACGGCATGGAGTCGTGAGTAAAACTCCGGTAGTCGATGCATTCCTATTCCACCGACAAGACTCAGTATGCCTCCAAGAGCAAGAAAAAGCGCCGTCAGTCCATCCGCGATTGTCATTCTTTGTGCTCCAATTCCGAGCGGTTCTGCGCATATTTTTTGTCGCGCTGCACCAAGCGAAGTGCTGCAACCACACCGATAAAGTTCAGCAATGAATACAGCAATGCAATGTCCAACACGTCGGGACGACCGGAAATAAATGCAAATACGGCGACCAGCAACACGGCTTTGGTGCCAAACATGTTCACTGCAAGAATGCGGTCAAAAATGCTGGGTCCCAACAGTGCTCGCACCAGCGCAAGAGCCATTGTAAATAGGATGGTGATAGCTAATGCGCTATAGATAATCATCATGACCTTTCCTCGGACTTTTCCCTAGGAGAGTCATCGGGCAGGCCTTGCAGCATGTCTCCGTCCAGCAGTGCTTGTGCACCTGAACGACTCAATGTGTGCACGTAAAGCCAATCGTCTTCGATATGCAAAGATGCAGAACCTGGGGTCAGCGTGATTGCATTGGCGTAGATCACCTTGCTCAGATCAGAATGTTGGGTCAATTTGAGGCGGATAAGGTGAGGTTCTAACGGCTTTAGCCCCAATATGCGAGCGGCGACGTCTATGTTTGCAGTGATAATCTTGCCAAACAAGATAACCCAGAAGCGCAACAGACTCGGCAATAAATGAATGGGATGGCTTTGACGGTCAATTAGCTTCATTCGCTGTGATATCAGCAAAGTCAGGATGACACTGGCAAGACCCATGGTCATCAGCAAAGGCGTGTAGTGGCCCGAAAGGAGTAACCAAAGCGCCATTAAAAATATACCGAGACTTACCGTTTGCTTCAAATTTCCTGCTCCATGTTACACTTGCAACTTGCAAAAGTTTCGCACTGCTCAGAAACCTACCTTGCCACGTTTGACAGCCTTTGGATAGTCCATCTGCGGTCACTGTGATCCTACCTTAGATGATTTTAACCCTTTGAGCCAAGAGGTTAGAATACTGTTTGGTTAAAAAATGACCACGCGTGAAGGTTAAAAAGCACTGATAATTAACTAGGATTTTTGGCATACTCGCCACACTTTATCGCGAATCAATGAATTCATGCCTTCTGTTAAATCGATTTTCTCGGCACAAGGTGAGTTGTGTCACGCAATACCCGGATTTGCGCCTCGTCAGGCACAGACCGACATGGCTTTGGCGGTAGAAAACGCCATTCAAGAACAAGTCGCCCTCATCGTTGAAGCGGGCACGGGGACAGGTAAAACCTTTGCCTACCTTGCACCTGCGTTGTTGTCAGACAAAAAAGCGATTGTTTCGACTGGTACTAAAAACCTTCAAGAGCAACTGTTTCATCGGGATCTACCCGTACTAAAAAAGGCCTTAGCCAGTAAGCGGCAGGTTGCCTTGTTAAAAGGACGGGCAAACTATCTTTGTTTACACCGAATGGATCAGCATGGCGGCAATAGCACCTTGCTTGAGGCCGAGACTTTGGATGAGCTCAGTCAGGTACGTCGCTGGGCTTCAACTACTAAAACGGGCGATATTGGTGAATTGAAATCGTTAGCCGAAGACGCCAAAGTCATTCCCTTAGTCACCTCAACGGTGGATAACTGCTTAGGGAAAGACTGTCCAGATTACGATGAGTGCTATTTACTCAAAGCTCGACGCAAAGCTATGGATGCCGATGTGGTGGTGGTCAATCATCACTTGTTTTTTGCCGACATGGCACTCAAAGATACGGGTTTTGGAGAGCTGGTGCCAGAAGTCGACATTGTGATCTTCGATGAGGCTCATCAGATCCCAGATATCGCCAGCGAGTATTTTGGAGAGGCTCTTTCAACCCGACAAATCAGTGATCTTGCCCGTGACATTGAAGTGGTGCAACGCAGTGCCCTCAAAGATGCCAAACAACTTTCTAAAATGGCGGAAAAGTGTCGTATCACGGCAGCGGATTTGCGTTTGTTGTTTCCCGTCGATCCGCAAAAAGGCAATTGGCGGGCGATGTTGAACCAAGAACACATCGCAAAACAATTAAGTAAACTCGATGAAGCTCTAGCACAACTTTACGAAGTGATTAAGCTGCATTTAGGGCGAGATAAAGAACTGGATACCCTATATGAGCGGGTTACTCATGCTCGCTCGAAATTGGCTGTCATTTCCGATGTCAGTCAGCCAGGAGTGAGCTTATGGTATGAAACCACGCCAAAACATATGGTCATGCATTTGACACCGCTGAGCATCGCTAACAAGTTTTCACAATTTATCGAACAGCCTAAGCGGGCTTGGATTTTTACTTCCGCTACTTTAATGGTGGACCAAGGGTTTAGCCATTTCCAACACCTCATGGGGCTCCATGATGCGAAAACCTTGGCTTTGGAGAGTCCCTTCGACTATCCCAATCAGGCTATGTTGTGCGTTCCTCGTTATTTACCCGAGCCCAGTAGTTTTGCGATTAGAGAGAGTCTGCTGAATATTAGCATCGAGTTGATTAAAGCCAGTCAGGGGCGATGCTTCCTGCTGTTCACATCCCATGCCATGCTCAAAGAAATTGCTGGCAAGCTTGAATCTCGGGTCGACAATCCTATTCTAGTTCAAGGCAGCACCACAAAAAGAGCCTTGTTGGAGGAATACATTAGTAACAAGCGCGCAGTGTTGCTGGGAACGGGGGCGTTTTGGGAAGGGGTCGATGTTAGAGGGAGTGATTTGACCTGTGTGTTAATCGACAAGCTACCTTTTGCTGCGCCAGACGATCCGCTTTTGCAGGCCCGCATTGAAGATTGCCGTAAATCCGGTCACAATCCTTTCGCTACGATTCAGATCCCACAGGCTGTGATCGCCTTAAAACAAGGCGCTGGACGATTGATCCGCGATCAACAAGATAAAGGGGTTTTAGTGATCTGCGATAATCGTCTGATCACCAAGGATTATGGCAAAACCTTTGTGTCCAGTTTACCGAATATGAAGCGTACACGAGACCTGCAAAAAGCCGTCTCGTTTTTACAAGAAATTACTGAAGCAAAGTGAGGAAACATGAAGTTTTTGGCTATCGACACCGCCACCGAGGCGTGTTCAGCAGCCTTGTATATTGATGGCCGCATCGATTCCATTTTTGAAGTGTGTCCGCAGCAGCACAGTCAGCGAATTCTGCCGATGGTAGATGACTTGTTGAAGCAGGCTTCCCTGACGTTGGGGCAACTTGATGGATTGGGATTCGGACGAGGCCCAGGCAGTTTTACTGGAGTGCGCATTGCCACAGGGATGGCGCAAGGACTTGCGCTAGGCAGTCAACTGCCAACCGTTGGCGTTTCGACTTTAGCGATGATGGCCCAACAAGCGATTGAAGAACATCAGGCCAAGTTAGTGGCTGTTGCCATCGATGCACGTATGGATGAAGTCTATTTTGCTCTTTACGCCGCCGTGGATGGTTTTGCAACGCTCGTAGGAGAAGAGCAAGTGATCGCCCCTGGTTTGGTGGCAGAGCTTCTCGATGTTGATGTGGACTTTTACGTCGGTACGGGATGGAAGGCATACCCTGAGCTTCAGTCATTGTGTCCATCCTCTGATGAACTAGTGATTATGTATCCCAACGCAGCATTTCAATTTGCCTTCGTGAAGAATCAGCTCCAACAGGGAAAAGGCGTGACAGCGCAACAGATTCAACCCGTGTATCTCAGAGACAAGGTAACTTGGAAAAAACTGCCGGGACGTTAAGTGTTTGGCTCGTTGTGCACGAATCTTGCAGTCACATCAGCTTAAATCGACACAAGTTTATTTGATATCTAATCAACACTAGGAAAGGGAACACTTGGAGATAGAATCTTCTATTGTTGCTGCGCAAAACGCGCTAACCGTTAATCCCGCACTACGTGAGCCCCAGCGCTCAGGGCCTCCTCGCGACCAGACACAACAGCGGGCTGCGACGGAATATCCGCCGGAACAAGTGGTGGTGCGTCAAGCTAAGCCTGAAAATTATGCTCAGGCAGATAAATTTCGTGAGCAGCAGTATGAACAACGGGGATATGGGCGATCTTCCCAAGCCATTTCTGCGTATCAATCCATGGTAAACGACCAGAAAAGACAAGAAATTCAACAACTATTTGGTGTCGATACCTACGTTTGATAGCGAATTTCAACGTATCAAAATTCTTCATGTTGGGTGGAATTATTTACTCGGTTTTCTGGTCCTACTAGTACAGAACGAGTTATTTTTTTAATTCAAACCGATGTGCTATCGTGGTGAGAATTTAACTAAGGGAAGGGTTATGAAGTCAATCAGTTTAATGCTATTCCTAGTGCTTTTTTTGGCAGGCTGTGCCTCGTTGCCGCCGAGCTTAGAGCTAAGCCAAGAGCAAGAACTATTATCTTATGAGATGGCCTCCGCACAGCCTGATGAGGCTGACGGGAAGATGGTTCGGTGGGGCGGAGTGATTGCCGAGGTCACTAATTTGCCCGACGCCACCATGTTGGAGATGGTGTATTACCCTATCCGTTCCTATGGTCGTCCAATCATCAGCGATGAGAGTATGGGGCGATACAGGGTTTACGTTGATGGATTCCTTGACCCCATGGTGTTCCAACGGGGTCGTTCGATGACGTTTTTGGGTCAATACATTGGCACAGAAGCTGGTATGGTAGGGGAACATGAATATGTGTTTCCTACGGTCAAAGCCAGTGGGCACCATATCTGGAAAGAAATCGATCAAGTTGAAGTCAGTACCATAACCATTTGGCCTTATGGTGCTTTTTATGGTTGGCCACTGCGCAGTCCCTACTACCATCAACGAGTCATCATTCGTCGCAATAACTCCGGTGGCAGTAGCTATGTGCCCGACACCTCGGTGGATTCACCACGTAGAGACACTATAAAGCCGTCTCACGTTACCCAACCTCGTCCGCCTAAAGACTATGAAAAATAATTAGGGTTTATTCATGCTACATATTTGTCTGTATCACGGCAGTCAATTTCCGTCGGTGGCAAGATAGTGTTAAAAAAGCGGCAATGATTTGCCGCTTTTTTTGTACTGAGATCCGACAAAATGCAGGAACTTCGATTTGATTTACCCCACAAACACATCGGCGCTTTGGCTTTCGGTGACCCACACAAACCACTAATGCTTGCGCTCCATGGCTGGCTTGATAACGCAGCGAGCTTCATACCCTTAGCACCTCTATTGAGTGAATATCGCGTGATTGCGTTGGATTTTATTGGCCATGGGAACTCCTCCCATCGCAGTCCCGACGCCCATTACCACCAATTAGACTTTGTCCATGATGTGCATGAACTGGTCACACAACAAGGTTGGCAGAAGTTTGTTTTGTTGGGGCATTCGATGGGAGGGATTGTTGGTTCATTGTATACCGCAAGTTTCCCTGAACGAGTCAGTCATTACATCACAATCGAATCGTTTGGCCCGATGACCAAAACGGCGCAAAGCAGTGCCGAGCAAATGCGTGAGTCCATTGAGAGCCGACTTAAAGTTCAACAGAGTGATGGGCGTCACCCTGACAACTTTCAGCGAGTAGTTCAAGCGCGGGCCCACGCCGGAAGTTTATCCCTAACTAATGCAGAACTATTGGTCGCACGTAACCTCGATCGAGTGGGGGAGCAACTACGCTGGCGTACCGACAGACGTCTGCGAAGCATTTCCTCGTTGCGGGTAACAGAGGATCAGGCTGAATATTTCTTACGCAGTATCCAATGTCCCACCATGGCTATTCAGGGCTCTCAAGGCTACACCAGTATGGCTGACAAATTTCAACAGCGGGCAAGTTTTGTTCGTGATTTACAGTTGGTGATGTGCGATGGCGGTCACCATGTACATATGGATAACCCGACTGCTGTAGCCTCGCATATATTGCAATTTCTATCCGCCAATGGCGCGATTTCTCAAGAATAGTCTACAATGTTAACTGGTTGTTTATAGGTATGTTTATCTTTGTAACGGCATTGGTTACTATTGGACTATGGCGACTGGCTGCCCGTCTGTGCGCGAGGTCGTTGTAGCTAGAGTAGGTTGTGCACTTTGGTGACGACAAACAACGGCATGAACTTGAATTATCGCGAGGTCGATCGCTGTTGTGCGGTTGGTTTTGCTATCCCGCTAAAATGACAATAAGCCCATGGAGGCAAAGTGGAAAAAATCTGGTTAAAGCATTACGACCCTCGTGTCCCAGCTGAAATAGACCCTGACCGCTACTCTTCTGTAGTTGACATATTTGAACAATCCGTCGCGAAATATGCGAGTAATACCGCGTTTATCAACATGGGCCACAGCATTACTTTTGCTGAATTAGACCAATTGTCGAAACAATTCGCCGCCTATCTGCAAGGCTCCGGCCTGAAAAAAGGGGATCCGGTCGCGATAATGATGCCAAACATTATTCAATATCCGGTAGCGCTGTTTGGGATTTTGCGAGCTGGGATGACTGTGGTCAATGTGAACCCTTTGTATACCGCCCGTGAGTTAAAGCATCAATTAAATGATTCCAATGCTAAAGCTATCGTCATCATTGAAAACTTCGCTTGTACCTTGGCTGAAGTGGTCAAAGAAACGCCGCTGCAAAAAATCTTGTTAACCCAAGTTGCCGACATGCTGCCTGCACCCAAGCGTTGGGTAATGAATTTTGCGGTTAAGCATATCAAAAAGATGATCCCTGAATACCACATTGAAGGCACCGAAACCTTCAATAGTGCGTTGAAAAAGGGTGCGGGTATGACCTACAGTCGGCCGGAGATCACCAACGATGATTTGGCCTTTTTGCAATACACCGGTGGCACGACTGGGGTATCGAAAGGCGCCATGCTGACCCACCGAAATATGGTTGCTAACTTAGAACAAGTGTCGACGATTTTGGAAACCGTTATTGAGCCTGGTAAAGAATTGGTGGTCACTGCACTGCCGCTCTACCATATTTTTGCTCTGCAAGGTAACTGTTTGACGTTCGTGAAATTTGGTTGCCCCAGTTTGTTGATCACTAATCCTAGGGACATGGCAGGCTTTGTCAAAGAAATGGCAAGCCACCCCTTTACCGTATTAACCGGGGTCAATACCCTATTCAACGGGTTACTCAACACTCCTGGTTTTGCAGAGTTGGACTTTACCAATTTCAAGTTTGCTTTGGGTGGTGGTATGGCCGTGCAGCGTCCGGTAGCAGAAAAATGGGAGCAAGTGACCGGTAAAGTGTTATTGGAAGGTTACGGTTTAACGGAGTGCAGCCCCGTGGTGACAGTAAATCCTCCGCAACTTGAGGCTTACAAAGGCTCTATTGGTATGCCAGTATCGTCAACGGATATCAAGTTGTGTGACGATGATGGTAATGAAGTCGCACCTGGTGAGCCTGGTGAGATGTACGTACGGGGGCCGCAAGTCATGAAGGGCTATCTGAATCGCCCTGAAGCCACCGATGAAATCATTCATGATGGTTGGTTAGCGACCGGAGACATCGCTAAGGTCGATGAGGACGGGTATTTTTATATCGTTGATCGCAAAAAAGACATGATATTAGTCTCGGGCTTCAATGTGTTCCCCAACGAAGTGGAAGAGGTGGCAGCCATGCACGATGATGTGCTAGAAGTCGCCGCCATCGGCGTGCCTAATCCTGCGTCTGGGGAGGCCGTTAAACTCTTTGCCGTTCGTAAGTCTGAGCAACTGACCGAAAAAATCTTAATTGATCATTGCCGTAAGCATTTAACCGGTTACAAAGTACCAAAATTTGTTGAGTTTAGAGACGAGCTTCCAAAGTCAAATGTTGGTAAGATACTGCGCAAAGAACTGCGAAACTAAGGCCAGTTTCCGAATGTGTAGCTAAAAAGCCGACTTAGGTCGGCTTTTTAAAGCCCATCGGGATGGAATGCGGCTTAAAAATGCAACGTTTTCAGTTTGAGTTGAATGTGCATGATTTCCTTTAATGCTCAAATCACTCATTTACGTTTAAGATAAATAACGTTACAGGGTGAAGTATCTCGATGTTGCATTGAATGATGTTGACCCACCACTCCAGTGCCCGCAATCATTCGTCTAGCCAGAGTACGATTTACCTCCCCAAAGGGACGATATAATAATACCTTGCGGTATACCTGTTTGGACACTATGGAATATACATTAATTACCGAAAACCAAGCTCTTGCGGATTTTTGCCGACAAGCGAGTCAACAACCCGCTATCGCGGTGGACACAGAGTTTGTCCGCACCCGAACCCTGTATCCTCGATTAGGTTTGATTCAACTCTATGACGGACAGTCTCTGGTTTTGGTTGATCCTATGTGTATCACTGAAATGCGTCCATTGACCGACTTACTGGTGAATCCGGATGTGGTTAAAGTTCTGCACTCATGCTCAGAAGATTTAGAAACCTTTTGGCACAGCTTACAAATTATTCCTTCGCCGATTTTTGATAGCCAGTTTGCTGCCTGTTTGCTGAACAAAGGGGCAACCTTGGGATACGCCAACTTGGTTGAGCTAATGTTGGATGTGAAATTGGATAAAGGAGAATCCAGAACCGATTGGTGCGCTCGACCGCTGAGTCCCAAGCAGTGTGAATATGCCGCAAACGATGTGTATTACTTGCTGAAATTGTATCCCCAATTGCGTGACGAGATCGTGGCGCTAGGACGATTGGAATGGGTGTACGAGGAAATGGTGCAACTGGCGGCAAAAAAAACGACGCAGTTGCCAGCTGAGCTGGCCTATTTGTCCATCAAAAACAACTGGAAGCTCAAAGGTCGAGCATTGTATATACTCAAATCTTTAGCAAAGTGGCGAGTTGAACAAGCTCGAGTTCGCGATCTGGCGTTAAATTTTGTCGTCCGAGAATCCAACTTGGTCGAGATTGCCCGAGTGCAACCCAATCATAAGGGGGCCCTGTTTGAGATTGATGGGATGACGCCGCAAGAGGCGCGAATCCATGGTGACGCGATTATGGCTTTAATCAAAGACGCGCAAGGGGTTTCTTCTGAATGCTACCCCCCTGAAGTTGAGCGCCTCATCGATCTGCCATACTTTAAGAAAGTATCTGCTGCGATCCGTACAGAGTGCCAAAAAGTGGCAGACGAATTACAGATCCCAGTAGAAGTCATCGGCTCGAAGAAACAAATTCAACAACTATTAAAGTTTCGTTGGTTTACCATCGATGAAACCCGCGCCTGCGGCCTCACGCCAGACCTTTTAAATGGCTGGCGAGGAGCACTGTTGGCTGATCAAGTTGAAGCTTTATTGGGGCAAATAAAATGAGCGAGTCAAACCTGCTAGTGTACGTGTACAAAAGCCCAAAACGAGCAGAGACCTATCTTTATATCAAGCGACGTGATGATTTTAGTGCTGTACCTAAAGCGCTTTTGGAGACCTTTGGCCGTCCTCAATTTGTCATGGTATTTGCACTGCACAAGCGTCATGGGTTGGGGCAAGTAGACATTGCTAAACTTAAACAAGAACTCGAAGAAAAAGGCTTTTACTTGCAGCTACCACCGCCGCCTGAAAACCTGCTAAAACAGCATTTGCAAAATCAAACAAACCACAAAGGATAAGTCATTGAAATTGTTTGCTCGATGTCTGATGTTGGGTTGTCTTGTTTGGGGTGCCCATAGCCAAGCTCAAGATAAGCCTAGTTTCGAAACTTATGTCGAACATCTCAAAAAAGAAGCTTCAGAAAGGGGCTTCTCTGATCAATTAATTGACAGGGCGTTCGCCGGTATCAGCTTTCATAAACGTGCGGTTAAGGCGGATAAAAACCAGCCTGAGCGAAAGATTACCTTGGATACTTATTTAGCGACCCGGGTACCGGATTGGAAGGTAAAGCAAGCCATCAGCTTGTATAACAAGCATTCAACGGTCCTTCAAGCTGTGGAAGAACGCTATGGTGTGCCCGCTCGATTTATTGTCGCGTTGTGGGGCAATGAGAGTAACTTTGGTAAAATCACCGGCAAGTTTCCAGTCATTTCTGCCTTGACCACACTGGCTTATGAGGGACGACGAGAGACATTGTTCAAGGCCCAACTGTTTGACGCTCTAACCATTTTGCAAGAAGGGCATATTGAACCTTCGGAATTTCTGGGATCTTGGGCAGGCGCGATGGGACAAAGCCAATTTATGCCCAGCTCATTTTTAAACTATGCCCAGGATTTCGATGGGGATGGCAAAAAAGATATTTGGCGGAATGAGGCGGATGTATTTGCCTCTATTGCTAATTATCTGGCTTCCGAGGGATGGCAAAAAGATCAAACCTGGGGGAGACAAGTTATCCTGCCAAAAAGCTTTGATATGAGCTTGGCTGGATTGGATAAGTCAAAGCGAAAGTCCTTGTCTCAATGGCAAGCGTTAGGTGTTCGACGCTATGATGGCAGCGACTTGCCGGAAGTTGATATCCAAGCCGCATTGATTATGCCGGATGGGGAAAAGGGGCGTATTTATTTGGTATACAATAACTTCCAAACTTTGATGAAGTGGAATCGCTCTACTTATTTTGGTGCTGCCGTGAGTTATCTTGCTGACCGTATCAAAAAGGCGCAACCATGAGTTATCAACACCAAACGCTGCAAGGAGCACCAATTCCATTGCCAGCGGGCAAGGCGGTTTGTGTTGGACGCAACTATGCTGATCATATAGCAGAGCTCAACAATGCGACGCCCAGCGAACCGATTTTGTTTATCAAACCCGTTACTGCGTTATGTGATGCCAAGCAGCCTGTCGAGATTCCGACAGACCAAGGGGCATGTCATAATGAAATCGAGATAGCCTTGCTGATTGATAAACCTTTGTGCCGAGCCGATGCAGAACAGGCATCGGAAGCCATTTGGGGTATTGGACTGGCATTAGACTTAACTTTACGCGACCTGCAGTCCCAACTAAAACAAAAAGGATTGCCTTGGGAACGAGCGAAAGGCTTTGACGGTGCTTGCCCTGTTTCAGCCTTTTTGCCTATGGCTAACTTCCCGAACTTACAAGACCTTGGCTTTGCTTTGGAAGTGAATGACGAAGTTCGTCAGCAGGGACACACTAGCCATATGTTGTGGCCAATTATTCAGTTATTGTGCGAAATCAGTCATACCTTTACTTTGTTGCCTGGTGATATCGTCCTGACTGGCACACCCAAAGGGGTGGGGCCGTTGAACCCAGGAGATCGCATTCGAATGAGTCTAGCAGACAGTATGGTGGTTTTAACCGATGTGGTCGCTAGGGGAGCATCTAATGAGTGACGATAGACCTTTTTATGAAGTGAAATCCCTTCAAGATATGACCCCACAAGAATGGGAATCTTTGTGTGACGGTTGCGGCAAATGCTGTTTGCATAAGTTTATCGAGGAAGACGAGGAACAAAAGGATCAGGATACGCTGCACTTCAGCAGTATTGTGTGTCACCTTTTAGATACCAAGGCGTGCCAATGCACCCAGTATGACCAGCGCAGTGAATTAGTCGCTGATTGTGTGACGTTAAGTAAAGATCATCTAGAGCAGCTGTCTTTTATGCCGCCAAGTTGCAGTTATCGTCGTATCCATGAGGGGAAAGGCTTACCTCACTGGCACCCCCTACGCAACAAGGGAAAAAAATCCAAAATGCATCAATTGGGCATGTCGGTAAGAGGTAAAACGGTAATGGAGACTCAAGACAACCTCGACCGATTCGAAGACTTCATCGTACTCTGGCCGTTAGAAGATTTGGATTAGTTAATCCGAGTTGAGGGAAGTAAGTCAGGCTAAGGGGACACGCCCCTCAGCGCTGCAGTGTTTGGCGGTGAATCAATCTGCTCAATAACACTAAAGTAAACGCCACTGAATACGCAGCAAAGATGACAATCATCCACTGAGGCATGGATAAGCTTAGAAATTGCCAATCAATGTTACCGCAGTCGCCAGTGGCGGCGAAGATGTTTGGCAGCCAATGATGCAGTGGCATAAATGCGGGGAAGTTCGGCACAATCTCGCAGGATGCAAAGAAGGGATTGCTGGCCGTTTGAATGTCGACGTGTTCAATTGCAATCAACAAGCCCCAAATACTGCTTATGCCCCAACCTGTAAAGCCCAGCAGTCGCGTAAACAAGTTGTTTTTCAGCATTACCACCAAGGCCGAAAATACGATGCCAAAAACCGCTGTTCGTTGGTAGATGCACATTATGCAGGGTTCCAAGCCCATACCGTATTGAAAATACAAAGCGGTCAATTCCAGCACAAATGCTGACAAAAAAAGTGCTATCCAAGCAGCACGTTTCTCCGCCAGCATACTGAGTTGTGCGACAAGATTTGTCATCGTTTTGTTATCTCCTTAAACTAGTGAGCGCTTGGCTCAATACCTAACTGGGCCGGGGTATGATGTTCTATCCAATGCAATTGATATAGGGCATCGGTTGCCTCATACAAACCAAAATAGGTCGCCAGCAATCCCACGATAGTCATCACTAGGGTATAGGGCAACGCCATGTACACCATAGTTCCGTAGGATAAACGTAGGAGCGGCGCAATGGCTGAGGTAAGCAAAAACAGAAACGCCGCTTGACCGTTTGGTGTGGCGACGCTGGGTAGGTTAGTACCCGTATTGATTGCTACTGCCAACATGTCAAACTGGTCGCGGGTGATTTGACCTTCTTGCAATGCTGCATACACTTCTGTGATATACACAGAGCCCACAAAAACGTTATCACTGACCATCGAGAGTGCACCGTTGGCTAGATAGAACATCACTAACTGGGTTTTACCCTCAAAGGTCAGTACCCAATCGATTACCGGCTTAAATAATCCTTGATCAATAATCACCGCAACGACACCGAAAAACACACAGAGCAAAGCAGTAAAGGGCAATGCTTCTTCAAAGGCTTTGCCAAGAGAGTGTTCTTCAATCACACCACTCATGGTGGTGGCAAGTACAATGACCGACAAACCGATCAAGCCCACTTCAGCAAAATGACCAGCTAAACCGACAATCAACCATATCCCAATCAGGGCTTGAGCAACCAAACGAGCGTTGTCACGTGTCGTTCTTTCTTTGTCCATATGCACGTTGTAGTCCGTTAAAATCCCGCGCACGACGTCTGGCAATTTTGCGCCATAGCTAAACCAACCCAGCTTTTCTACTAGGTACGCGGTCAACAATCCACTGAAAAACACGGGAATGGTAATCGGTGACATGCGTATAAAAAACTCACCAAAGCCCCAATGAGCTTTCTCTGCAATGATCAAATTCTGCGGTTCTCCCACCATGGTCATTACGCCACCTAGTGCCGTACCGACCGCCGCATGCATCATTAGGTTGCGCAAAAACGCTCGAAAGTCATCCAAGTCGGTGCGGCTAGGTTGAGTGACGTCATCGTCGCTGGAATGGTCGTGATCATGATGAAAATCTTTACCAGATGCGACTTTGTGATAAATGCTGTAGAAGCCCATAGCCACCGCGATGATGACCGCTATTACGGTTAAAGCGTCAAGAAACGCTGATAGAAAGGCGGATGCGGTAATGAACGCTAACGATAAAGCTCGTTTGTTTCGTACTTTAATCAGTAACTTGGTGAATAAGTACAGCAGCAGCTCTTTCATAAAGTAGATACCGGCAACCATGAACACCAACAACAATACGACGCTGATATTTGCCTTAATCTCGTGATACATATGTTCCGGGGATGTCATGCCAATGACCAATGCTTGAATCAGCAGCAGGCCTCCCGGTTGTAAGGGGTAACATTTTAACGCCATGGCTAAGGTGAAGATAAACTCCAAAACCAGCACCCATCCGGCGAGGTAAGGATTCACCCAATAGAACAAAACAGGATTCAGAAACAAAAAGGCGACGATGGCCTGTTTGTACCAATCTGGAGCATGACCCAAGAAATTCTTATAAACCGCTTGAATGATTGAGGTTTGCATGACTATGGCCCTTTCGCTGTCTGTGGGATCACCACAGCCTATTGTAGATAAACTTTTGTAAGAGTTAGTTAGAGAAAATGCAAGTAAAATCTGTTGCTTAACGAAATTTTAACACATAACTGACTAGTTGTTGTGCGATGGACTGTTTTATTCGGATTTCCAACTGCTCAAGCATGCAAAATGACTGAAATAGAGTTGTTTTTTACATCTTGTTAAAGTTTCGTTGTTCGTAACAAAATTCATCTGGTACAATCAGTTGCATACATGTCATTAGAACTATAACAAGAGAGTGGTTGCATGATTTATAAGGCCCAGAGTCCAGCAGGTTTTGCAGAGGAATACATTGTAGAGTCCATCTGGAGTGGTCGCTTTCCACCTGGCACAATTCTTCCCGCTGAGAGAGAACTGTCCGAATTGATAGGTGTGACACGTACAACCTTGCGTGAAGTTTTGCAACGCTTGGCTCGCGACGGTTGGCTGACCATTCAACATGGCAAGCCAACTAAAGTAAATAATTACTGGGAAACCTGCGGCTTAAATATTCTGCAGACACTGGCTAGGCTGGACCAAGATGGCATTTCCGAATTGGTAGACCACTTGCTCGCTGCTCGAACCAACGTCAGCGCCGTCTTTATCCGCGGTGCAATTAAGAATGACCCTCAATCTGTAATCAATATTTTAAGTGGTTACAAAGACATTCCCGAAGACGGTGCCGCATTCGCCCTTTATGATTATCAGATTACCCATGATTTGGCATTTGCTTCAGGAAATAAGGTTTTCGTTTTGATGATGAATGGTTTCCGCGGCTTTTATTCCCGCATCGGTGGATACTATTTTTCCAGTCAAAAATCACGTGATCTGGCTCGCAACTATTACAAAAAGCTACTGGAGCTGGCGCAAAAAGGAGAGTTTGGTGGAGTTCCCCATGCTGTCCGTGAGTACGGTATTGAAAGTGGTAAGATCTGGCAAGAAATTCGTGCGGACATGCCTAACGACTTGGTCGACTAAACGAAACAGTTCCCTTTTCGCCCCCAAAAACTCATTTGAGGGCGAAATTAAATTTCTATAAAAATCAGTCTCTTAATTCCATCCATCGAAAAAAATCAAAATAATCGCTCATTTAGTATGCGGTTTCTAATTTACATCGTTAATCTTCTTCACAGTCAACACAGCGAGGAATTAATCATGACTAAATTAGACACTATCAAAGGCAAAGTAAACGAAGCTGAAGAATTCGCACGTAAAATCTGGTTAGCAGGTTTGGGTGCTTACGGTAAGAGCTTCGACGAAGCACAAGGTAAATACGAAAAATTGAGCGCTGAAGCAACTAAAGTTTTCGAAGAGCTAGTTGTAAAAGGCGAAGCTTTGGAAACTGAAGCTAAAGCAAAAATCAAATCTAAAACTAACGTAGAAGAGCGTGTTGCTGAAGTACGTAAAAAGTTAGGTTTGGACAAGCAAAGCTCTGACGAGAAAGTAGAAGAGTTGTCTGCGAAAATTGACGCGTTGACTGACGCGGTAGCGAAACTGGCTGCAAAATAAGTAGTATGCCCGGGTTAACCCGGGCATTTCCTGTTCTTCTCAAGCGCACCGGAGTCAAATATGAAAGCCGTAAAGAAACTGGAAGAATCCAGCCGTAAATCTTGGTTGGTCACCGTGGGTGTTTACAGCGAAAGCGTAAATAAAACCGCAGATAAGCTAGACAAATTGTATGTTGACGGTAATGCTTTTGTGAATGACCTTGTAGCTCGTGGAGAAGCCATTGAAGCCGAGCTTAAGGGAAAGCTTAACGACGCATTCAAGGGGAAAGAGATGATCGAAGATAAAATTGCAATGCTTAAAGCGAAGTTGGGTATGCAGTCTCAAAGCCGTGATGTTCAATTAGAATTGTTGTCCAACAAAGTGGATAACTTGATTGAAGTGGTTGCGAAGCTGGCTCAACAAAAAGCTGCAGAGAAGGCTAAAGCAGCTCAAAAACCTGAACCTGCCCCTAAGGCTAGTGCTCCTGCGAAGGCTGCAGCTAAACCTGCTGCCGAGAGTAAGCTAGCAGCTGCTGCCAAACCTGCGGCGAAGAAACCTGCAGCGAAAAAGCCTGCCGCCAGCACAGCAAAAACATCCTCGACAACTGCAGCAAGAAAGCCTCGCGCGAAAAAAGCCACTGCAGCAAAGCCAGCAGGAAAGTCTGAATAATTCCAGGTTTGAGTAGTACATCAAAAGCGATTTTGATGGTTCAAGTTTTACTGGAATGAGGAAAAAGAAATACTGGCAGGAAGCCAGATGCTGTTTTCTTCAAGGAAAGCACTTTAAAGCGCCCATGGGCGCTTTTTGTTTTGTGCCAGTTTTCAAGGTTGAAAGTGAGCTAATAACGATCTCTTAGTCGAACTTGAGTTCGACAAAGTGTATAGTTTTAATTCATTCGTTAATCAATGAGACGTTTTTCTTTGCAAGCCTATCTCTTCATTTTTCTTGTCTTAATCTCTTGCGTCAAAGTGTTCGCTGCTGAGAAAAAAATAGTCACTACTTGCACAGATTATACTCCTTACTTTGAAGAGGGTGGTAAGCGCGTTTTTAATGGCCGCAACATAGAAACCTTATTTCATGTTGTCGAGTCGCTGGAATATAAGCTCGACACCTCAATTAGAGCGCCTTTTGTGCGCTGTGTGAAACTGCTTGAACAAGGCAAGATTGATGTCATTGCAGGGCTAATCTACACCCAAGAGCGAGCCGAAAAGTTCAAACTGATCCCCTACCGGGAAAGGGCACCACTGGCGATATTTTACTTGAAGACGAAACATCCTGATTTTAGTCTTAAATCGTTAGGCAAGAATGACATAATCGGAATGCATCGGGCGTTTGCGCTACCTGATGAAATTAAAAATAGTGAACTGCAAAGCCATCTGACATCCATTACCTCTGTCAGTGTCGGCATGGATATGCTTTTAAAAGGTCGTCTGAACGGCGTGCTAGCAACAGTTAATACAGGAGAGCTGATTCTGGAGGATTGGCCAGAGGCGAAAAATCAAATCGTCTATCAGCTAATCCCTGTTCAAAGCGATGACTCCGTATATTTTGCCATTCATCCGGAGTCGATATTGGCGCAGCGTAAGGAAGATATTGTTCAGATACTACGCCACATGGCCCAGGCCCCCGAATTTAAACATCTGAATTTATAATCAACATCGGTGTACCTTAGCCTTTGCGTTCATGCTATCTATTGTCAACCAATATTCACGACTGACACTAGTAGGCGGGCTATTAAATCGATTTTATACCTATAAACTGCTTTAATAAAAAACTTACAGCCTAGGGTAAATTTCATCACTTCATGTACGATGGGGATTTGAGAAGTTGACTGGATTTCACAACAAAAGATCGATTACGGTTTTGGTAAAGCTTTTCGTATAAATTGATCAAACGGAAGTTTACAGCATGAAGAAAAACATATTTTTTAGCATTCTAATAAGTGCGAGTTTACTCATTGGTTGTAATAGCACATCGAGATCGAACTTTGTTGAGTCCGAGCACAAAAGCGACGACATAGCGCCTATGAGCACCGAGATAACTGCGAGAGAGGCCGCTGATAATATGGGGCGCGGTTTCAATCTTGGTCAAATGTTTGAAAATACTCAGCATGAGCCTACTTTTGCTGAGGCAAGGCCGAAAATAGACGGTTACTACGCACTTGGTTTTCGCAACCTTCGGATACCAATCACTTGGACCGAAATTAATCATGGTTCTATGTTAGTCCATGATGCAGATGTGGGGGACATCAACTTTAACCACCCCCGAGTAAAAGAGATTATTAAGATTGTTGATTACGCACTTTCACTGCCCGGTATGTACGTGGTTATCAACGCGCATCATGAAAAAACGCTAAAAGCAGAAAATAAACATGCAGTGTTAGAGCGAATTTGGGCGGACTTATCGGTTTACTTCAAAGATCGTGATTATCGATTGCTGTATGAAATATTAAACGAGCCGCATATAGGCACAGAGCCAAATCCACCTGAAAATGTTCGATATATGACGGAGTTATCGTACAACAAAATTCGTGCCGTTGATCCCAAACGGATAATTATCATTGGCGGTAATCAGTGGTTTGCGGCACATGAGATGGCGATTACTTGGCCAAACTTAGACCAAGTTGGTGGTGGTGATGATCAATATGTCATGGCGACCTTCCACCATTACAATCCATGGGAGCATCATGGTGAGGATGGTGACAAAGCCTATAAGTGGACTGAAAAGGATGTCGTTGAACCAATGGAAATCATGGAAAAATGGGCCTCTGAAGTTGGCAACGATATGCCTGTATACATCGGTGAGTGGGGTAGTGGTTGGGGTAAGTTATTTGGCGAATTCGACTGCAATAACACACGCATTTGGTACAAAGAGTTTGATACCCAATATGCCAGTAAGCGACCTGCTGGAGCCATGCCAACTGCAGTTTGGGATGATGGTGGTTGGTTTCAAATATACAGCCATCAAACGGACAGTTTTGCCAATAACTTGCATCTTTGTATTGTTGGCGACTGCAAAATGACTGGCGACCAACGCATAAATGATGCCTGTGTCGCAGGCAATAGCGCTACTATAGAATAATTGCCACGGATGTTTTGGTGGCCATGGCGGCAAAACGTCCTTTATATTTCATTAGCGGTATAACCCAGCAAAATGCAAAATTGGCGACAAAAATATTGATGAATGTCAGTGTGTGAAACAGGTTGCTGATTAACGTCACACCTTCGAAAACATTTACCACAATCTAATCTTATGAGCCTGTTTAATTGCGCCATACCCGCTTGTAGCCCATGACTTTAATGATGGAACCTGAGGCTGTAGCCGCACTCATATGAGTGCTGTGCACTATTTTCTTGATCAATGTTGGTTATGTGATCCTTGTTTTCTAACTCGATTGCCCTAAAATGCGCTCCTTTCTAACGCCTGCAATCGAACCATTTGCCATGTTATTCCAATATTATTTATTGAGTCTTGCCGTACTAGCGCTTCTAGGCGTAATTTTCGAAGAAATCACCCACATTAACAAAGCAAAAGTGACTCTATTTTTTGGTACTTTGGCTTGGATAAGTTTGTTTGTGTTTTCTCAAAGTGCAGAGCAAACCGAGAATGTCGCTCATCATCTTAGAGAGAACTTAGCTGATATTTCATCACTTTGGTTGTTCCTGGTGGCGGCCATGACCTTTGTTGCCTATCTGAACAAGAAAGGCTTTATTGAAAATCTTCTGCACATGGCCATGCCTAGCGCCATCAGTGAGCGGAAACTTCTGTTTTTCACGGCCATATTCAGTTTCTTGTTTTCGTCTTTGGCAGACAACATAACCGCAACGCTTGTGGCGATCACCTTAGTTCTATCGCTGAGCTTACCACCCAATAAAACCATGCGATTCGCTGTGATGGTGGTGTTTTCCGTGAATTCAGGTGGTGTATCTTTGATTACGGGTGATGTAACCACACTGATGATATTTCTCGCTGACAAAGTCAGTATCTTGAATTTATTCTGGTTATCGCTACCTTCGTTCGTTGCTGTGTTACTTCTTGCAAGTCTATTGAGTATTGGTATGAACGGCCGGGTTCGGATCAAGAAAAAAGCCCGTGAGATTCGAACGCTGGATTATTGGATAGCCGCGATATTTTTGTGCACTATTATTTTCACTATCTGTGGCAATGTGCTTTTTGCTATTCCACCGGTATTGAGCTTTTTGGCTGGCCTTTCCATCATGTTTTTAGTGGCTCATTTATTCAACGACAGTAGCGACCAAGACCCAATTTTGGAATACATCCGCTATATCGAGTTTGATACCCTTTTGTTCTTCTTAGGCATTTTATTGCTTGTGGGCATGCTAGAACAGATCCATGCGTTGGACTTTTTGGTGAACCTATACACTTTAATGCCACCAATCTATGCTAACTATCTAATGGGGATGTCATCGGCGGTGGTAGACAACGTGCCACTGACAGCGGCGCTATTAAAAACTGGCATCCAAATGGACCTCACATCCTGGCTCGGACTGACTTATGCAGTCGGCGTGGGCGGTTCGTTGTTGGTCATCGGCTCTGCTGCGGGCATCGTGACCATGAGCAAAGTGCAAGGTTTGAGCTTTGCTCGCTATGCGAAATACAGCTTTCTTCTGCTCGTTGCCTATACCACAGGCTACGCTATGGTCTTGGGACTCAGCCTAGTTATCTAGGCTGCTTCGACTCTTAAATGGCAAGGCTTAGCCATTTCCGGATACGGACAAACAGATCCTCCAGTTCTTTCGACTCATTCTTTAATCCAACTGCATCAAGTCGGTGCCATTTTGCACAATGATGATCCATTCTAAACTTATCAGTTTCACTCGAATTAAATAATATCGTTATAAATCATTGATTTAAAAATTGGCACCATTTGTGCTGTGTGAGTTGTACACATGCTGGTTTAAAGCAAACCCATGTTAAACAATTTAATTGTGTCGCTTAAATCAGCGATACACCGGCGAAGATGCCCACCGAATTGCGACATTCTTGTTGCAAGTCGAGTGGGCTTTTTTTGTGCCTAAAAACTACAGGGGAAGTCTACTATGACACTAGCAAAGAGAACGTTTTTCAAAGGTCTGGGGTTAGCGGCATTAGGCTTATATTTTGGAATGGCTGGTATTGCACATGCAACTAATGACTGGCCTGAAAAAGAAGAATTGAAACTGGGTTTCATTAAGTTGACCGATATGGCCCCTTTGGCCATTGCCTATGAAAAAGGCTTTTTTGAAGAAGAAGGTTTGTACGTCACGCTCGAGGCTCAAGCCAACTGGAAAGTCCTACTGGATAGAGTAATCGATGGACAACTTGACGGAGCTCACATGCTCGCAGGTCAACCTTTGGGGGCCACCATCGGTTTTGGTACTCAAGCTCATATCATCACGGCTTTTAGCATGGATTTAAACGGAAATGGTATCACCGTTTCCAATGATGTTTGGCAGCAAATGAAAGCCAACATCCCTCATCAAGATGGAAAACCTGTACACCCAATAAAAGCTGATTATCTCAAACCAGTCGTTGAACAGTATCGTAGTCAGGGTAAACCATTCAAGATGGGCATGGTGTTCCCCGTTTCTACCCACAATTACGAGTTACGCTACTGGCTGGCAGCAGGGAACATTCACCCCGGTTTTTATGCTCCTCATAAGGGCGACATTAGTGGTCAGATTGATGCTGAAGCCCTTTTGTCGGTGACTCCTCCTCCACAAATGCCCGCGACACTGGAAGCGGGCACCATCTATGGTTATTGCGTGGGTGAACCATGGAACCAACAAGCGGTTTTCAAGGGTATTGGGGTTCCTGTCATTACCGATTATGAGATTTGGAAAAACAACCCTGAGAAAGTCTTTGGGGTGAGCAAGGAGTGGGCAGATAAATATCCCAACACCCACGTGCGAGTGGTCAAAGCAATGATTCGTGCTGCCATGTGGTTGGATGCAAACAGTAATGGTAACCGACCCGAAGCGGTAAAAATCCTCGCGAAGCCACAATATGTTGGAGCTGATGCCGAAGTGATTGGAAATTCAATGACCGGTACCTTCGAGTACGAAAAGGGAGACAAACGGGAAGTACCTGATTTCAACGTTTTCTTCCGCTATAACGCGACATATCCCTACTACTCAGATGCCATCTGGTATCTCACACAAATGCGTCGCTGGGGACAGATTGCGGAAGCTAAATCCGATGACTGGTATATCGAGACAGCTAAGAAAGTCTACCGTCCAGATGTGTTTGCCGTAGCTGCTAAGGCTTTGATTGCGGAAGGTAAAGCCAGTGCAAGTGACTTCCCAAATTTTGCACATGAGACGGGATTTAAACCGCCGCAAACAGAGTTTATCGATAACGTCACTTATGACGGTTCACAGCCGAATGCGTACCTGGAACAGTTCAAAATCGGTCTCAAAGGCACGCAGAAACTTTAACCATTCGACGTATCAGGAGCGCATATCATGTCAAAAGTTGTCACCGCAGCGAAGGTAACCCTACTGAAGTTTGACTCGGAGGGTCACCTCACTGTTTGGTTTCGCCAGTTAAGTAAGCTATTGCTTCCCATGTTGGGTATGTCTCTGTTTCTGTTGGTGTGGAGTGGCGCAGCGAAATCTATTGATACGTCCCTTGGCCAGTTTCCAGGGCCGACTGAGGTCTGGCAACAGGTGGGAAATCTTTGGACAGAGCATCAAGCCGAACAACGCAAAGCGGAAGAATTCTACCAAAGGCAAGAGGAACGCAACGAAGCGCGGCTTGCGGTGGATCCAGACTATCAGGCGAAAGTGCGTTCCTACACAGGGGCTCCCACCTTTGTCGATCAAATATGGACGAGTTTATACACGGTCACGGTTGGATTTATCCTCGCGACTCTGATTGCCGTGCCTCTTGGCATCATATGTGGCTTATCTAAATCCACTTATCAGGCGATCAATCCGCTAATTCAGATCTTTAAGCCGGTATCACCTCTCGCTTGGTTGCCGCTTGTCACAATGGTCGTGAGTGCCACCTACGTATCGGATGATCCGTTATTTGCCAAATCGTTTCTCACATCCGCCATAACCGTCGCCTTGTGTTGCTTGTGGCCAACCTTAATCAATACTGCGGTCGGTGTGTCAGGCATTCCCACTGATTTGGTCAATGTCAGTCGAGTATTACGTCTCAATTTTTTTGACCACGTTCGAAAAATCGTATTACCAGCGTCCATTCCAATGATCTTCACGGGCTTGAGATTGTCCCTTGGAATTGGCTGGATGGTGTTGATCGCTGCGGAGATGTTGGCCCAAAACCCGGGATTGGGAAAATTTGTTTGGGACGAATTTCAAAATGGCAGTTCCGAATCATTAGCCCGGATTATGGCAGCAGTGCTGACCATCGGTCTGATTGGTTTTGTACTCGACCGCTTAATGCTAGCGTTGCAACGTTTCGCCAGTTGGGACAAATCGGCGGCTATTCGCTAGAACGTAAAGAGGATTGACTATGAAAAATACACATTTAGAGCTGAGTGGCGTCGCTATCGAGTTTCCTACTCCAAAAGGTGCGTTTGTGGCACTGCAAGGCGTTAATTTGAAAATAGACAAAGGTGAGTTTGTGTCATTGATTGGACACTCTGGTTGCGGAAAGTCGACCGTATTGAACATCGTCGCAGGCCTTTTACAAGCCACTTCAGGTGGCGCTATTCTCAACGGTAAAGAAGTCACCGAGCCCGGCCCAGAAAGAGCAGTGGTATTTCAGAATCACTCGTTGCTGCCATGGCTCACCGCGTATCAAAATGTTGAGTTGGCGGTTAAACAAACCAATAGATCGATGCCCAAAGTGCAAATCCGAGAGTGGGTTGAGCACAACCTAGAGCTGGTGCACATGACCCATGCCAAGGACAAGTTGCCTAGTGAGATATCCGGAGGCATGAAACAACGAGTTGGGATTGCAAGAGCCCTGTCGATGCAGCCAGAGGTACTGTTAATGGATGAACCTTTTGGTGCGTTGGATGCGCTAACCCGAGCGCAATTACAAGATTCCTTGATGGAGATCCATGCTGATCTTGGCAATACCGTAATCATGATCACTCACGACGTTGATGAGGCTGTTTTACTGTCCGATCGTATCGTCATGATGACCAATGGTCCTGCTGCGACCATTGGCGAAATTCTCGACATTAAACTGCCTCGTCCTCGCAATCGCATCACGTTGGCGGATGACAAGCAATACAATCACTATCGCCATGAAGTCTTGACCTTCCTGTACGAGAAACAACGAAAAATCGAAACAGTTACGAGCGTTAAGTCGAATGCTCGTAGGCACAATTCTGACGCAGCATAGGACATTTATCATGCAGGCACATTCTACAATTCTGGTTATTGGCAACGGCATGGTTGGGCATCATTTTGTTGAACAACTGCGTTTGAAAAACTCCGATGTATCCATTGGGGTGCTGTGTGGCGAGCCTCGATTGGCTTACGATCGTGTGTATTTATCGAGCTTTTTTGCGGGTAAAACGGCTGCAGATTTGGCAATGGCAGATGAAGCGACATATCGCGCATTAAACATCGATTTCTGCCTAAATTGCTGGGTTGAGCGCATCGACCGTGTTGCGAAAAAAGTGTATTCCCAAGACGGTCAGGTTTTCAGTTATGACAAATTGGTTTTGGCTACCGGCTCCTATCCCTTTGTGCCACCGATCCCTGGAAGCGAACAAGAGCACTGTTTGGTTTATCGAACCATTGAAGATTTAGAGTCGATTCAGGCCAGCGCAGACCAAAGTCGAGTTGGCGTCGTTATCGGTGGTGGGCTGCTCGGGTTAGAAGCAGCAAACGCCTTAAAACAAGCTGGTCTTGAGACCCATGTAGTGGAATTCGCCCCCCAACTTATGGCAGTGCAACTCGACCAAGGGGGAGGCGAAGTTTTACGAAAGAAAGTGGAACAACTTGGAGTAACGGTGCATACCGGCAAAGGAACGCAAATTATCGAAGCAGGGCAGCGCTGCCGGTATCGCTTGAATTTCGCCGATGGTGAGAGTTTAGAGACGGATATGGTGCTGTTCTCCGCCGGTGTTCGTCCACAAGATTCTTTAGGTAAAGCGTGTGAATTGGAGATGGGAGAGCGTGGCGGAATCGTCATCAACGACCTTTGCCAAACCTCTGATCCAGATGTGTATGCAATCGGTGAATGTGCATTGTGGCAAGGACGCATTTTTGGACTGGTGGCCCCCGGGTATCAAATGGCTAGGGTTGCAGTGAGCCATCTTTGCGGTGAGGTCAATTCCTTTACGGGCGCTGACATGAGCACCAAATTGAAACTGTTGGGTGTTGAGGTGGGGTCCATTGGCGATGCACATTCTCGCACACCAGGCTGCAAAAGTTATGTGTTTGAAGATCCGGTCAATGAAATCTACAAAAAACTGGTGGTCAACGAAGACGCAACCAAAGTGATTGGCGCGGTGTTAGTGGGCGATACCAGCAGCTATGACACCTTGCTACAATACTGTCTGAACGAGATGACAATACCTGAAGCGCCAGAGAGTCTCATCTTGCCTCACCTTACTGGTACTGAAGTTACCCTTTCCAGCGATGCACTGCCTACGACTGCAACCATCTGTTCGTGCCACAACGTCACCAAATCGGACATCATTTGTGCCATCGATGATGGAGCAGTTGGATTGGAAGAGGTGAAAAGTTGTACTAAAGCCAGCACTGGCTGTGGCGGTTGCGCGGCACTGTTGAAATCGGTCGTTAACGATGAGTTGGCCACCCGCGGTGTGGCAGTAAACAATCACATTTGTGAGCATTTCGCCTATTCTCGTCAAGAATTAAACCATCTGATTCGAGTGGAAGGACATCAGTCCTTCCAGTCTCTCCTCAATGCCCACGGTACAGGCATTGGTTGCGATGTATGTAAGCCCGCGGTTGCCTCTATCTTGGCGTCCAACTGGAATGACTACGTGCTAGAAACTCAGCATGTGGCGTTACAAGATACCAACGACACCTTTCTTGCCAACATGCAAAAAGATGGTTCTTATTCCGTCGTGCCGCGCATCGCGGGCGGTGAAATCACCGCAGATAAACTCATCATTCTAGGGCAAGTTGCCAAAGAATTTGATCTGTATTGCAAAATCACGGGGGGGCAACGCATTGATTTGTTCGGAGCGCGCGTTGAACAACTTCCAGACATCTGGCGCAAGTTGATTGATGTGGGTTTCGAAACGGGACACGCCTATGGCAAAGCACTTCGCACCGTCAAATCCTGTGTTGGCAGTACCTGGTGTCGTTATGGGGTACAAGATAGTGTAGGTCAAGCCATCGCCATCGAAAACCGCTACAAGGGCCTACGTGCACCGCACAAAATTAAGATGGCAGTATCTGGATGCACTCGCGAATGCGCCGAAGCACAAAGCAAGGACATCGGAGTAATTGCCACCGAAAATGGCTGGAACTTGTACGTTTGCGGCAACGGCGGGATGCGTCCTCGGCATGCAGACTTATTTGCCACAGATTTGGATACCGAGACCTTAGTCAGATACATCGACCGAATATTAATGTTTTACATAAAAACAGCTGACCGTTTGCAGCGAACCTCCGTTTGGATGGAAAACTTGGAAGGTGGTCTGGATTATCTCAAAGAGGTGATCATCGAAGACAGTTTGGGCTTGGCTCAGGATTTGGAAGCGCAAATGTTGTCGGTTCTCAATACCTATGTATGTGAGTGGAAAAAGACCATCGAAACCCCCGAGTCCTTGAAACGATTCCGTCAATTCGTCAACAGCCCAGAGCAGGACGAAAATATTGTGTTTGTTCAAGAGCGCAACCAAGTGCGTCCGGCGACTGAGGCTGAAAAGCAGACTTTACATAAGGGCGAAGCCATCCCGTTCATTGAAATTGAAGAGGAGCAAGATAATGTCCTGGCTTGATATATGTTCGATAGATGATTTGGTCCCCAACAGCGGTGTTTGTGCCATGGTTGCAGGACAGCAGGTCGCTATTTTCTGCGTACAGACAGACCAAACTGAGCAGTTATTTGCGCTGGGTAATTTTGATCCCATTGGCAAAGCAAATGTCATATCAAGAGGCATTCTTGGCTCCATTGGCGAGATTTGGGTAGTTGCATCCCCATTGTACAAGCAGCATTTCGACCTGCGCACAGGCCAATGCATTGAACAACCTGAGTTCAATGTGCCCGTGTTTGCCATCAAGTCGGAAAAGCGTCGTGTTTGGGTCAACAGCCAAGCTGTGACCATTACTTCAAGCGCAGCCTGATATGAACGCGGTCGTCCCTTTCTCAATTCCAAGCGAAGTCCCTAGCCTGTGTCAAACCACATGTCCTTATTGCGGCGTTGGCTGTGGCATTGATTTGCAGTTGACGCAAAACGCGAGTGGCCTTGCGATCAGCGATCTGAAAGGCATGTCGGAACATCCTGCCAACTTTGGGCGATTATGCGTTAAGGGTAGCAACTTGTTGCAAACCAACGATTTAACCAATCGTTTATTGGTACCTCAAATTAATGACCTAGAGGTTTCTTGGCAACAAGCGATTGCCACGGTAGGCAAGACTTTCTCTGAAGTCATTGAACGTTTTGGTCAAGATGCGTTGGCATTTTATGTGTCTGGGCAGCTTTTAACCGAAGATTATTATGTAGCCAATAAACTGATGAAAGGCTACATCGGCAGCGCAAACATTGATACCAATTCTCGGTTGTGCATGTCTTCGGCTGTGGCAGCTTATCAACGTGCGTTTGGGGCAGATGCGGTACCCTGTTGTTATGAAGACCTAGAGCAAACGGATTTGCTTGTTTTGGTCGGTTCAAACGCCGCTTGGACTCATCCGGTTTTGTATCAACGAATTGAGCGGGCCAAAAAACTGCGCCCAAATTTGCAGGTCGTTGTGATCGATCCAAGACGCACAGCCTCATGTGCCATTGCTGATTTACATTTAGCCATCAAGCCCGGCACCGATGTCGCGTTGTTTAATGGCCTGCTGAGCTTCTTAGCACAGACCAAGGGGCTTGATGATGACTTTATTAATCGTTCCACTGAAGGGTTTGTTGAGAGCCTTGATGCTGCCAGATTGTGCAGTGAAACGGTGGCACATTGTTGTGAAATCGAACCCCAATCACTCATGGCATTTTATCGTGCGTTTGCTGGTAATCCTCGGGTGATTACATTCTATTCCATGGGTGTCAACCAATCCTCGCAGGGCGTCGACAAGGCCAATGCTATCATTAATTGTCACCTTGCCAGCGGTAAAATTGGCAAGGTGGGATGTGGCCCCTTCTCGATCACTGGACAACCCAACGCGATGGGAGGGCGAGAGGTCGGCGGCTTGGCCAACATGCTGGCTGCGCATATGCAACTCGAAAACCCCCAACATCGACAATGGGTTCAGCAACATTGGCAGTCGCCTACTATTGCCTCGAAAGCCGGATTCAAAGCCTTGGAGTTGTTTGAGCGGGTCGCTGAGGGCGAAGTAAAAGCATTGTGGATAATGGCGACCAATCCGTTGGTAAGTCTCCCCAATAGGGCATTGGTAGAGCGAGCGCTACAGCGTGCTGAGTGTGTAGTGGTGTCGGATTGCGTTGCCAACAACGACACATTGCGTTTTGCCCACATTAAGTTACCTGCCAGTGGTTGGTCTGAGAAGAACGGCACGGTGACCAACTCTGAGCGACGCATTTCACGACAGCGTGGGGTGCTTCCTCCTCCTGGGCAAGCTCGTCATGACTGGCAAATTATCTGTAAGGTCGCGCAGGCAATGGGATACCAAGGATTTGACTATGAGCATCCTGCCGAGATATTCCTAGAACATGCGCGGCTGAGCGGACTCAACAATGATGGGAGTCGCGCATTCGATATCTCAAATCTGGCTAGGTTAAGTATTGAAGAGTATGATCAACTGTCACCTGTTCAATGGCCTGTTACGGCATCCCGCCCTCAAGGGACTAAGCGCTTATTTGAGGATGGACATTTTTACAACTCCTCCGGTAAAGCTCGCTTAATTCCGGTTCGTTATCAGGCACCGATCCAACAAACCAATACCGAGTTTCCTTATGTGCTAAACAGTGGGCGAGTTCGCGACCAGTGGCATACTATGACTCGAACTTCAAAGGCCCACAGCTTGCTTCAACATCGGAGTAAACCGCTGTTAAGTATTCATCCTCTTGACGCCGAAGAATTGGGCGTGTCAAACAATCAATGGCTTGAACTCAGTGCCAGATTCCGATCGCACCGTTGGCAGAAGTTTCAGGTCAGTGTCGACTCGTCGCAGCGTCGCGGTGAGTTTTTCGTCCCAATCCACTGGAGCGCAACCCACAGTTCTGATGGTGCAGTAGGCACTTTGTTTGATACGGTTTGTGACCCCATCTCTGGACAGCCAGAACTTAAACATGGGGCCGTCAGGGCCAGATCTTGGGAGCCCAAATGGTGCGCCATTCTGGTATCTAAACAACCCTATTACTCAGCCGCGTTGGCTGATAGGGGCGATTTTTTTGTCTATCGTGCCAGTCAATATGGACATGTTTTGGTACTTGCAGGGGATGACTCAAAACCTTGGCAAGCATTACTCAAACAACATGCTCAGGCCATGCACTATGCCTTGCTATCCGACTCCCATGGCAGCTTCTTTGCTGTGGAAAACGAGCAATTGCAGGCGGTACTCATTGAACAAACGAAGCCGTTTAAAGAGGAGCAAGAGCAAGGGCTGGTGGCATGGATTGACTCACTGTTGGGCCAGAGCAAGTTTGATTTGCACAGAACCAGCGACTTACTGAATGGCCAACCTGACAGTGAGTTTTTGTTGGGGCCGTTGGTTTGCCAATGTTTTCAAGTGCGCCAAAAAACCATTAATCAAGCCATAAACCGAGGTTGTCGTGATGCCGAATCCTTGGGGCATGAACTCCATTGCGGGACAAAATGCGGATCCTGCAAGCCGGAGTTGCAGCAATTGATCGCGCAATCAGTAAAGGTCGAGGAGGCGGTATGAACGCAATATCATTTTTTACCCGAATCGGGATGGGATGGGCCACCTTAGGTTCGCGCAACAACCAGTTCGAACAGCAGTTACGACAACCAAAGGGCGCAGGTTCAGTCTTTCTTGTTGGTGCTGGCCCAGGTGACCCTGAACTGCTAACGGTAAAGGCCCAGCGAATTCTACAAGAGGTCGATGTGGTGATGCACGATTGGTTGGTTTCATCACAAATGCTTGAATTGATCCCCAAAAAAACGCGAAAGGTATTTGTGGGCAAACGGGCAGGGCAGCACTCTATGACTCAGCGTGAAATTTGCTCCATGCTCGTCGAATACGCCAATAAAGGATTTTCAGTAGCCAGATTAAAAGGTGGCGATCCAAGTATTTTTGGGCGCATTAACGAAGAGGCACAAGCCCTTGAGGAGGCCAATATCGACTATTGCATTGTACCTGGAATTACCAGTGCTTGCGCTGCAGCAGCCTATACCGGTATTCCTCTGACAGCTCGCAACATTGCCCAAAGCGTGAGTTTCGTGACCGCACAGTTTGCCGATCCAAATCGTCAACCCGATTGGCAGCAATATCAAACTGACACACAAAATCCGTCACAAACACTGGTTGTGTACATGGGCTTGAGCAAGCTCACACATTTGTGTCGCGGTTTAACTCAGGTGGGCTGGCAAGAAGAGACTCCAATTGCGTTGGTTGACCAAGTGAGTACGCGAAATCAGAAAGTGATGATTGGTACGCTGGCGACCATCGAATCGCAATTTGAGGCGTCACCCATGCATGGTCCTACCCTTATCATTGTTGGTAAGGTCGTTTCAAAGCGACTGCAAATAAACCTCGGCATGTTGGGGGTGAAGGCCACCCACGTGTGAACATCTAATTAACTAACCCCCTAATTTAAAAATGAAAAATGTCACTTAAGTGGCACGGGCTCACTTTGCCTGAAATTACTACAAACAAGAGGAAAATATCATGAAACCAGCACACAAATTGGTAGGTGGCGTAGTATTGGCGGCGACTGGAGCAGGCGCCTTTGGGCAAGGTGCATTACAAAAAGGTCTGAGTGAAAGTGAGGTAGATTTGATGTTTCGCTATCGACTTGAGGCCGTCGACCAAAGCGGCTTGGCTGAAAATGCTTTAGCCAATACATTGCTATCTCGTTTCACTATTAAAACGGGGCAAATTGATCAATGGTCAGCTGTGGTTGAAGTAGACTATGTCGCAGAGTTGATTGACGAAGATTACAACAACACAGTAAACGGTATGACCCAATACCCTGTTGTCGCTGATCCCGACGGAGCGGACCTGAATCAAGCATACGCCAAGTATACTGGCAGTGACACAACCCTTACTTTGGGTAGACAACGGATCAATCACAATAACCAGCGGTTTGTGGGTGGAGTAGCCTGGCGGCAAAACGAACAAACCTTCGACGGTGTGAGAATCGAATCCAAGTTGGGTGAGTTAAATGTGGACTATGCATATAGCAGTAAGGTCAATCGGATTTTTGGCTCCCGCAATGCAACAGGAGACTTTAGTTCTAACTTGCATATGCTGAATCTCACTTTCAGTCCTGCACAAGGGCATAATGTTGCGGCATTTGCCTACTACATGGACCTTAACAATGCTGCAGCATTGTCCAATCAGACTTTTGGACTGGACTACCGCTTTATTCATAAGTTGGACAGCAGCACCATTAAATTGCATGCAAGCTATGCAACTCAAAAAGATGCTGGAGACAATCCCACCGATTACTCAGCTGATTACCTCGCGGTGGACGGTGATTGGGTCTTGCCCGCAGTCACCCTTAGCATTGGATACGAGGTTTTGGGCAGCGATGAGGGGCTCAAAGGGTTCGCAACGCCGTTAGCAACTTTGCACAAATTCCAAGGCTTTGCAGATAAATTCTTAGGCACGCCAGCCAGCGGCATAGAGGACACTTACTTTAAGGTTTCCACCAAGCTCTCGGGGGTTGCATTGACTGCAATTTACCATCAGTTTGACGCTGACTATGGCAGTGCCGATCTTGGCAACGAATTCAACTTTGTAGCAGCCTATACCACAGAGTCAGGTTATGGATTGTTGGCAAAACTTGCGAAATTTGATGCAAATAGTAGCGCCACTGACACAGAGAAAGCTTGGTTCATGGTGACCAAAAAATTCTAATTGAATAGCGAAGGAGGCGAAGTCATCTTCGCCTTTGCTTGCCCTAAAATACTCCAGTTGCACCATTGCTGTGCGGACCTATTGAATTGTCCCATAGACAAAAGGCTGCCTGACAGGCTGTAAGCGATAGGTTTGCTATTTCGACATTTTGGAACACGGCTTGCTTTTAAGCTATTTTGCAACTTGCTGAGGAAGCACAAGCAAAGATGCATAGTCACATTACCGAGCAATTTTTATTAGCCACGAAAGACGCAGAGGTTAGCACTTTGGCTCATCTGGTGATGAACTGTGAAATTGTCTCAGCAGTTTGCACAATGATTCATCAATTGCAGCGTGAAAGAGGTGCTAGCAACGTCTTTTTGGCATCTCAGGGCCAGCGATTTGATGAGCAGCGTCGTAACATCATCGCGCAAAATCAGTCCGAAGAGATTGAATTGCGTTCGAAACTCAAACAACGGTTTCTGCCGGCTTCTTTTTGTGGCAATAATTTACGTTTGCTCAGTAACATCAGCATTGTGTTGCTCGGGCTCGATAGTTTACCACTGCTGCGTGACAAAGTTATGCGTCGCGAATCCACCCCCCTAGAATCTACAGAAGCTTATAGTCGATTGATCGCCGGTTTGCTTGCCATTGTCTTCGAATCGGCAGAAGTTGCCTCTGAACCCGCCATATCCCGCTCACTCGTCGCTCTGTTTAACTTTATGCAAGGAAAAGAGTATGCTGGCCAAGAACGTGCTTGGGGCGCGATTGGATTTGCCTCTAGTCAATTTGATGAACACTTGCTAGAACGACTTGAGCACCTGCAATCAAGCCAAGAAGCTTGCTTTGCACTGTTTCAGGAACTGGCGATTGACTCGCTAGTAGAACAATGGTTAGCATTCAAAGAACATCCGGTCAATCAAGAGTTGAGTCGTTTACGCGCGGTCTTGAGTAAATTATCTCAAGGTGTCAAGATGGGGAGTGAAATAAGCGAAATCTGGTATGAGGTGGCGACTCGGAGAATTGATTATTTGCAACAACTGGAGCTGCAAATGACCAACAGTTTAACTTTAATGGCCAACGCACTATCAGAGCAAGGTAAGAAAGAGCAGGCAGATTATAAACAACTGGTAAAAAAATTAAGCGTTTTGTCTTCGACCTCTAACACCATGATGTCAATGCTTTTTGACCCTCAAATGCCGGGGTTGCAAGGCTCACCGTCTGCATCGAATGTGCAACATAACAGTGAGCACAGTGCCTTTGAAGATCGCACAATGTACGGACTGGTAAGAGCCCAATCTGAGCGAATTCAACAGATGAATGCAGAACTGGTTGAAGCTCGACGGGCGCTCCACGAACGTAAAGCTATCGACAAAGCTAAACTACTCATTATGAAATGTTTATGCATGAGCGAAGAGCAAGCCTATCGGCAGATGCAAAAAAGGGCAATGCAAGACAATTTGCGGCTCGCTGAAGTAGCTGAGATCGTTTTAAGTTCCCTTTCCAGTCAGTAAAGAATCAGTCAGACTAATGTGGTATAGGCTTTCAGGCCCGCGCTTAAGCCACAGCCCTTCCCGAGCGTAACCTCAAATTGCATTGCAATCGAACCTCCTCAGGTCAATAACGCAATGCTCTTTATTCAACAATTTGCCCAGTTGTAGCTAATACAACTGGGCAAGTGGAGTCGGTTTAATCTAAGTTAGGTGTCGTTTTCTGTGCTTTGCAGTACATAGATATCGCCATCGTTGAGACCTTGGATGGTGAGTTTTTGGCCGGCCAACGAATTTAAGTAAGTCACATGGTCCGCTTCGATAAGCTGCCCGGGGACGAGCACCGGAATGCCTGGTGGATAGGGTGTTACAAGGGCCGCAGCGATTCTGCCCACACTGTGTGACAAACTGATGGATTCACGTTGGCCGAAAAAGGCGTTAGCAGGTAGCGTTTTTAAATCAATCGGCGGTACTGTCTCGGGTAACCGTAATTTACGTTTGCTTCTTTGTAGCGCCACAGTTCCTTCGTCTAACTTATTCAAAGCATTGAATAACCTCACGATTTTTGCTTTCATGCCGCCCAGAGTAAGTAGCACCAATAGGGTGCTGTGAGTAAACTTCTCAATTTCCAAGCCCACCTCATCCATTAAATAGCGATGAATTTCGTGATTGGAATACTGAAGTTGCGAAACGTCGATCAGAATTTTCAGCGGATCGTGACCAATGTTATCGCTCTCAAAATGGTCAAACGCGTCGGCAAAATGGGTTGTTTCTAGTATGCGAATACGCTGAAAGCGTTTGGCTTTGGCCCTGAGTTCTTCAACGCTTTGCAACAAGCCATTGAGCACCTTGTAGCCTTCCATTTCCAACTGCTTACCGCAGACATCCAAAGAGGCCATGATTTGGTATTTAGGCGAGGTACTGGTGTGAATCGCATAAATTTCTTTGAAAAAATCCAAGTCAAAATCGGGATCTTGAATATGTATGTAAGATGCCTGCGAAAACGCCGAAACCACCTTATGGGCCGAGTGGGTTACATAGTCAGCGCCTGAGTGTATTGCCGAGTAGTGGCGAAACTTAGGGTGAAACAACGAATAAGCAAACCAGGCTTCGTCGATAAACACCTTCATGCCGTGTTGGTGTCCAAGCTCAACAACTTGTTTTAGATCTGTCAATAGACCATCGTAGGTACAGCCGGTTAAGACAATAAGTTTGGCATCGGGATGGGTTTGAATTTTTTCTCTTAGCTGTGCCATCGAGGGAGGTGCAAAGATGCCAAAATCCTGATTCATAACACTATCAAGGTAGATTGGCATGGCTCTGGCCTGAATCATGCCGTAATGAACCGATTTATGGCAGTTTCTATCAACAATCACCTTGTCGCCTTCGCGCAGCAGCGTTTGCAATACGATTTTGTTTGACGTAGAGGAACCATTGGTGACAAAAAACGAGTGCTTAACCTCAAAGATCTTAGCGATACTCTCTTGAGCCTTACCGATGGCGTGAGTGCTGTCGGTCAACGAACCCAAGGAATCAACACTGACCGAGAGGTCGCTGACAAATACATTGCGACCAAAAAAACGATAGAAATCATTGATATAAGGAGAGTTTCTGAAACTGGCACCGCCACTATGCCCAGGTGTATGCCAAGAATCGTTGTTTTCAATGGCGTACTTTTTGTAGGCGGTCCAAAAGGGAGTTTCTGCTCTATCATCAAAATCGTTGAGAATGTAACCGACGATCGATTCGGGATCCGAAATCACATCATCTTGATAAAACAGAGCTTCAATTCTGCTGGAGATAGTAACGATGTCCAGACCGTTGTTGGTATCGTCAATAATGTACACGGGTAATTCGTGGCGAATTTGCTTAATTTGGTTCAATAGCGGCAACGAGCGCTCCACGGTGTCATTTAAACTGGAGCCTAAAATGACCGCTTGTATGTCACCATCATTCTGAATGAGGTTCACGGCCTCAGTACCTTTGTCCGTGTAGATTACGTCAATAAGGACGTCGTTTCGCTCAAAATATTGTGCCGCACGCTTGAGGTTTTGGGCCGTGGTGTTGGCAACAGCCTCGCTACTTTCAACAATCAGTATTCTTAGAGTGGGTACCATCATTCCTTCGTTTCATTACTTACACGTCCTGCTGATAGTAAACTGCAATGACGGCACCTACAAGGTTAGAACATCAGCGAGTTGCTCCTGCGGTTTGCGTCGCGATAGAGCCTGAGCTGTTCCCTTGACTTTTTAGCCCGAATAACCAACGCGTCAGCTTGAATCGCTTAACGATTTCATAGCCTAGCCCGCACGCTAGTAGAGTGCCAAAGGTAATTAACAAGAACTCCTTCGGCCCATTAATTGCGTAAGGTTTCATTAGCCAAGCTAAGACAATGATGACCGTTTGATGAAACATATACCATGGCAATATGGCTTCGTTGCAGTAGGTAAGCCATTTTGCCGGTCTATTTAAATATGCACCGCTATAGCCTAAAGCGGCAAAAATCCACGCCCAGTGATTGATAGATGAAATACTGTTGTATAAGCCTCGAACCCAAGCAGATTGAGGATAAAGGGCTGCCAGTGTTTCGAATACGCCATTTCGGTCTGCCACAATAAATCCATACCCGCACAAGGCTGCTATCAGAAACAGGCGTCGATATTGGATAACACCATTCCACCACTTAAGATTTCTTGCAAACAACAGACCTAAGACGAACACCCAAAAATAGCGCGCATGGTTGTACCAATCGTCGGTCAGGCCATGGGTACTGGGGAAGATGGGCCCCAGAACTTGCCTGATTAGAGCATAAACTGCGACTGCCGCGAGCAGCATCATCCAAGTGGGTATGGGCTGTGTGAAGTCAACACTTAGGCGATTTCTGAGTGCATAGACTGCCAGTAGAGTGAGGCAACTGTAGAGCCAAAGATAGGGCAAAAACCAAAGGTGATTCCAAGTGAGCAGACCAATACTGGAATGATGCTCTTTGAGTAGATCGGTGTTGGGGTTGATGTACTGCCACCAAAACGCCCAGTAGCCCGGCTCGATCAAATCTTGCGAGCGAGCTTCGATATAGACTTGCGGTACGACCACAATGAACATGCCACACAATAGTGGGATCATTAAGCGTTTCGAGCGGATCGATAGGAGTTGGCCCAGGGGATACTTTTGCAATACAAAAGACAGAGCGACCGCACTGATAAAGAACAGCAATGACATGCGCCAAGGGTTGGTCAAGATCATGAGCTCCTGCAACCATTCATAAGTATGCTGGCTTTTTATATGCCAACCCCAATCCGCCACATAGTACATACCAATGTGATAGAAAATGAGTAGCAGAAACGCCAAGCTACGAAGCCCATCGATGTCGTATCGTCGTCCTGAAATGGTCTTAGGAGACATAAAATTCCTTAATGTTTAACTGTGGATTGTGTCATTATTAGAATCGATGTAATTGAACCTAAGCCAGCGAAATGAATGGCTTTAGTGGCAAAGAGGGATAAACGGTGGATAGCTGGGACGAACGGCAAAAACGTTGGTTGAACAGATTCGAACAACACAAAAATCGCTATCTATTGTTGGCTCTGAGTGCTTACCTCTTGGTCAATGGTGCCATTAATGCCAGCAGCGTATTAATTGAAGACGGGCGCGATGGTGTGCGAGATATGCATATCTGGGAACCCATCATTTGGGAGCTCACCAGTGCCATCAGCGTATTGATACTGCTGCCCATGCTGTTTTGGTTTTTCCGCCGCTATCCTCTCCAGTTTGCCAATATCAAATTACAAATCCTGCGACATGTTTTCGCTAGTATCGTGTTTTCTTTGGCCCATGTAGTAATGATGGTCGCGATGCGTGAAGGGGTCTATTGGTTAATGGACGGCAACTACGATTTTTCGCCTTGGCTACGAGAGCTTTGGTACGAGTATCGAAAAGACGCGTGGGGTTATGTGTCTTGGCTGGTGGTTTATCACCTAGCATCTGCTTTGTATGCACGGATAAAAGGAGAAGCGAGTTTAATCAAAGACTCAGAGGACAATGCCGAAGCATTAGAGCCCCAAGTCAATGGCAAAAGCAGTCAAGCTCCGGAACACTTTTTGGTGCGCAAATTGGACAAAGAGTTTTTGTTAAAGGTGGCCGATGTTGAGTGGTTAGAATCCTCTGGCAACTACGTGAACTTGTATTTACATGGACGTATTTATCCTCTTCGGGGGACTCTAACCCAGACATTGCAACGCATTGAAGCAAAGGGATTTAGCCGTATCCATCGCAGCTATGCGGTCAATCATCAGGCGATCGATAATATTCAATACGCAGCAAGTGGCGATGGAACTGTGACCTTAAAGTCGGGTCATCAACTGCCGATCTCGCGGCGCTACAAGGTTGAATTCAAAAATTCGCTTTTGTAATGCTGTGCTCTGAATTACAGCACTCGCCAGATCGTATTGACACAACTGTGCATTAGCACCGGAGCCCATATTGTATGGGTAGCCAAGCGCAACCAAGTCAAAATTAGACCGAAAACACCTGCAAAGAGCAGATTCGCAACACTAACCTGCAATCCGCTGTCGTTCCAGGTGACTCCGTGTATGACGGTAAATAAGATCCAGGTTATCACCGCTCCCCAGTGCCATTGTGCCCCTAAAAACGATTTGGTGCCGTTAAAGGCACTCATAAAGACCGCCCACAGCAAGCCTCGATAGAAGATTTCTTCCTCCAAACTGGGCATGGTGAGCTGATAAAGAATCGTTTCTCGACTGTGCTGCTCGTCGGGGATGAATAAAGAAATCACAGCAAACAGGCAAAACAAAACGCTAAAGCCAATCCAGCCGTTTCGGGTTTGAGCATTCCATGGCATGTCAAACCCTACTTTGGATCTAAGTGATGTCAGTGAAATGATTACTAATGTAATAGCCAGCGCCAGAATCTTGCCAATCCAGTTGTAGTCTAGATTCTGCAAACTTAACAATGTGCTCAAATAGTGGTTTAAGCCGAAAGCGTCCAAAACTAATAGAACATTTAGATTAAATAACACCGCGCCAACAGCAATCCAGCGGAATTGAATGGAAATTTTGCTTACCCATAAAGTGGCAATGATCAAAAAAAGTAGGCTATCCCAAAGTAAAATGGTCCCGAAAATATTCATGTATCAGACACTCCTCAGATTAGGGCTTGGATGATTATTGGTTTAGCAGTACCATCTTTTAAGATTAGCATTAAACAATAAAAAATTATCGTATAACGATAATAAATTTCCAATAATTTGAGGTTGATGTCAATGTCAAAGAGTAAAACATGGTTAAAAATCTCGACTGCGTCTGGACTTGTCCTGATCCCAATCATTGCGCTGGCATCCATCAGTGCGGTTTGTGCTTACTGGTTGTTCGATGTAGACCGTATTAGCAGCTCACTTTGGGGCGAGAATTTTATTGTGCTGCATTCCCAACCCCCCGTTGAGGATCGCAAGTTCTATGGTTTTGCCGCCAGTTTGTTGCCGTTGTGTTTGTGGAACTACGCACTCTATCGATTGTTCATGTTGTTTTATCGATACAACCAAAATCAGGTGTTGGTTCGAGCGTTAATTTTGGATACTCGGGCCTTTGCCGCGTCTTGCGGATTTGCCGTAATCAGTGGTTTTTTGCTAAGCGGCGTGATGCGCTGGTCCGCTGGGGTATTTGACAATGGGCCACTGTGGACACATTTGGGCTTTTCAACGACCCATGGCGCGCTGTTACTGTGTAGTTTGATCCTCTATCTTGCATCCCACATTATTGAAGAGGGTTATCGCTGCCAACAAGAAAATAGCGAGTTCGTGTAACGATGGCGATTGTAATAACACTAGATGTGATGTTGGCAAAGCGTAAAATGCGCTCTAAAGAATTGGCTCAGCGAATTGATATTACTGAGGCGAATCTGTCAAAGTTGAAATCGGGCAATGTGAGAGGCATTAAACTCGATACTTTAAATCGAATTTGTCGTGAACTTGAATGCACTCCAGGTGATTTACTGGGATATGAAGATGACGACTAAATTAGGAATGTGAGGGTTCACAGCCGCCATTGGATCACCGCCATGACTTGGTGTTGAGTATGATCTGGAGCCCAACCTTGCCAAAGTTGACGATTTTCATTGTGACTCGTTAAGCCTATCCATTCCACACCCAGGCTAATTGCATCGCTCACAATGTAACGCCACGCTAGAGTCACGCTGTGACCGTCACTATCGTTTGGATCCGCTGGCGTTTGATCGGTTTCATCAACGCGAAAGCCATCGTATCTTAACGACAACCTATGGGGCTGCCAGTGATAGCTTGCCATCAGATACCAAGCATCAAAATCCGCCGATACGCCAGCCGTTGGTGTCCCCATCTGAGTTTGGCCAACCATCCATTGGCCAAGCAAGCGAAAATCTTGAGTGACCTTATGCTGGGCAGACAATGACCAAAACTGCGTATCCCAGGCATACTGTAAGTTCGACTCTATCGCCAGAGGATTTGCTCGATTGTCATAGTAGTACAGTCGCACGTCACTGCTACGCAAATAGCTCCAGTGTATACCGGCATAGGCTCCCCATTGACCATCGGTTTCTTCGGTCACCTTTTCATAGGCTGGCAATGGCATGCCAAACTGACCAAATTGGAAATAGTCGGCAAAACCTATGGTTTCCCCGTATCGAGTTTGTCTATTGTGCAGCGCCCAACCACGCCACGTAAGCAGTGCTCCTGCAACGTCATTACCTTTGAACACTCCCAGCACGCCGGTGAAACTGTGTGGCGAGCCGTATTGTCTTCCTCGGCGAGTGATACTCCATTGGCCGCCCATCACCTTAAGCTCTTCGGCTACCCAAGAGTTGATGGCTGAAAAGCTGTAGGTATAAGGGCTATTCCATGCGATATCGACGTTTTCCAAAGACAGGTTAGGGTAGAATAATCCTACTTTGACTTCGTGTTTCAGTCCTGCACTCAGAGGAGCGTATTCAACATAGGCTTCCGTTAAACCGAATTTCCGCTCGCCATCGGTGTAGACAGTGCCAGCAAGCTGTAGGCTAAAATCGGAGCTCAGGTCGGCGGTTAATTCACCGGCCAATTGCGATAGCACAATGTCATCGTTTTCATTAAACCGCAGTACACCGACGCCGCCTTCCATCCAGTTATTCAGCCAATTTTGCTCATAATTGGCATCCACCCAAGCAAACTCTGCCATGATGGAAGTCTCTACCTGACATTGGCCAACTACCGGCATGCCAATCAGGGCCGACAACAGTGCGAAACGAATGTGTCTGCTGCTCGTGCTCAGAAGATTGTTAGTACTGCTCAATCTCATCATCCAGCTCATAGTCATTTAACGCAGGAAGCAACGGGGACGATAACTGCAACCTCAGTTGGGTGGTATCAGTGTGATCAACCACTTGGCTCAGTTCACGATCCGAGCCTTGCAACAAAGGGCTCCAGATCTTCAATTCATATTGCCCAGCAGGCACATCCAGTTCAATGAAACCTTGTCGGTTAGTCTTGCTAAACCATGGCGTATCCACCACGTAGATGTAGCCCAGCATCCAATCGTGAATATTACAGCCCATCACTACCTCGCCAGCCTTGTCGAAGGGAATGGGATCAGGGTGATTGTCGCTATAAAGCTTTAATTCAAAGGGTTTGGCTTTTGAAAAAGAATAGACGTGATGCTTAATGGAATCGGAATTTGGGAAAGCTACTTGTGTATTCCTTTGCACCACTAGTATGTGGGGAACAAACTGTTGATTAATTTGATCCATTACCGCTGGCGATTGGGCTGTAGGAGGCTCAGGTAGATTTTGGTTGTCTGTAGGCACCAAATACACCACAACATTCGTTGCAGGTTGACCATCAACTGTCTCAACGTTTACCGTGATAGGCGTTGCCATCGCCGCGGTTAAGCCATTGAAAAATAGCATGAAAAGAAAAATTTTGAACATGCTTTTCGTCCTTTGAGGTAATTTCCAAACGTTAGCTTAATTCATTCTAAAACGCTATCTAATAAGAAAGAGACCTTGCACAGGTGATAAACATTTCAAATCTGAAGTAGAGTAGGGCGCTATTGCACCCTACCTGTGCTGGGAACTTATCGGTTTTGTACCAAACGCAGTTGTGATTGGTCTGTCAAAACGCGGGCTTCACGCTGTTTCAACAGTTTTAAGTATTTGCGGAAGGTCTTACTGATTTGTGTGTTGCGCTTGATTAAGTCCAGTTGAGACCAAGTGGCCCGTTCGGCATTGCTGACCAAACGCTCAATACTCTTCAACGATGGATTGGCAAGAATGTGTTTAACATTGCCAAAGCCTCGCTCGGGCAGAATATTGATATCACCCACATATTGCTGATCGATGATCGAACGGATCTTGTGAATGCCCAGCTTCGCTCCTTTGTTAGAAGTCATGCTTTCCAACACATCAAATGCGTAAATACTGTTTGCCTTAGCAAGGTTGGCGATGTGTCGCCAGGTTAAAGCCAACACGCCAGTGGTATCTCTCTTGTCACGAGACAAGAAAGGCACGGCCAACGGATTGGTTTGACTGACGATACTGTGGTTCACACCGTACAAGCGGGCCAATTGTTTAAAGGGCATATCTGCCATCAACGAACCGTCGGCGAAACGACGATTGGGGATATAGGGAACAATTTCTCCGGCCTGATTCTTCGCTTTTAATTGTACTGGGGTAAATACTAACGGAATTGCGCAAGACGCTCTCACCGCTTGGGTAATTATGGCGTTGGGCGAGGTTTTGGCATTTAACAAGCGAGAATACTGGTGCAAGTCCGAGGGTGACACGGTAACGGTGACGTGTCGGCCGGTTTTTTTATAGGCTTCTTCGAATGTCATTAAATCGAACAGCTCAATCAGGGCATTTTCCAAATTAGTGCTGTCGAGCAGGCTGTTGCGGCCAAACCCCTGCCACAAACGCCACTCTCGGAAGCGCTCATAGATGTTTTCTGGGTGCAAAGCAACACTCAATTCTTCGTTGGTACGTGTGGCAATCAAAGACGCGATGATAGAGCCTGCGCTTGCGCCGGACACCACATCGGGTAACAGATCGTGTTCAGACAGAGACTTGACCACTCCGCCGTGGAAGAATCCTAGTCCTGCGCCGCCACTTAGCATTAAACAACTGCGGCCAAAGGCATGAGCCGTTTCATCAAAGAACGATAGCTTTTCATAAAAGTCGACTTCACGCTCGTCGGCTTGATAAATAAAATCCAAAGACAAACACACTTGGTTAATAAATTCTTCAATCAAGTGTTTGGTGCCCAGCTTGGCTTGGTTTTTCAGCGCTGGATTGGCAATATTGCCCAAATTTCCGTGGATACCTTCGTGCAATATGGACATTAAGCCAAGTGCGTCACCGCGAGAGCGGGCCAGTTTGATCCGCTGAACTCGCTTACGGATCAAACGATAATCGTATTCTTTACACGCGTCTTTTGCTTTCCATTCTTCGGCTCCCGAGAGTTCATCGTGGGCTTCACATGCTTCCCTATATTCCTCATAACTGGTCGCATGCTTGATTGCAGCGTCCAAATCGGCGAGCTTACTACGGTTGGCCATATACACTACTCTTGTCAGTTACTACTTTGTTAATATTACTTTATTAATGTAAATAATTAGAAAACACTACCCAATATTGGACTTTTTATCCCTTTTACAAGGTTTTTTTGATTTCGGTCAGCTTTTTCAACCAAGAAATCTTACAGCGTTTGATTGGTTTGCACGGCAAGTGTTCCAATCCCGCCACGAAAAATACGCAAATTAGATTGACCATTCTAATTGCAAAGTTTAGCCTGATTCGAACGTGGCGCAGTGCGTCTAAATAACGATAAGAAAAGGCACGCAATTCCCCTATGGAATGGTTTTACCAGAATTACTTGTTGCTGCTCATTCCTTTTACCAGTGCGGTGGTAGGATGGGCGACCAACTTTCTCGCAGTTAAAATGATGTTTTATCCCATTGAGTTTATTGGTATTCGACCAATTTTTGGGTGGCAGGGACTAATCCCTATGAAACGTCGTGAAATGGCTGAAATTGAGGTGGAGCTGGTTCTAGGCCGATTGTTGAGCGTGCAAGAGTTGGCGGATCGGATTGAGCCAGACAAATTAACAGAATCCATTCAACGACGATTGAAACAAGTATTGCGCAAGATCGTCAATCAAGTGATGCAAGAATCCGCTCCCCAGTTGTGGGCATCCATGCCTGTGCAGGGCAAAAATCTGGTCTATAAACGCATTGAAGCTGACATTCCCAACGTGGTCCGCAAAATGGTGGACGATTTCAAACACAACGTAGACGAGATCCTCGACATCAAAGAGCTGGTGGTCAATCATTTGGTGAATGAGCCAGAATTGATTAACGAGATTTTCTTAAAAGCGGGTGAAAAAGAGTTCCCCTTCATCGAAAAGTCGGGTCTGTATTTCGGCTTTTTGTTTGGGATACCAACGATGATTTTTTGGTATTTCCATCAATTGTGGTGGATCCTTCCCGCGGGCGGTCTGGCCGTTGGTTATTTGACCAACTGGATCGCCATCAAAATTATTTTTGAGCCTAAACATCCCATCAAATTTCTCGGCATGACCTTTCAAGGCATGTTTTTAAAACGGCAAAAGGAAGTATCGGAAGTTTACTCGGATATCATCGAACGAAAGTTGATTAATTCTAAAAACATCACGGATATCGTGCTACACGGTTCGGGCTCAGCTCAGTTATTGGAGTTGATAGAGTTACACGTCAACGATGCCATAGAACGCTATGTCGCCTTGGCGCAACCGTATTTTGCCCTTGGTGTGGGTTCAGAGCGGTATTACCGAATGAAGCAATTGGCAGTGCAACAGATTTTCGATAGTACCGACAAGTATCTTTTTTACGCTCACGAGTATGCCAATAACGCTCTGCAAGTGGGAGCGGATTTATGTGAACGAATGCAGGCCTTAAGCCCAGAAGAGTTTGAAGGGGTTTTGCGACCGGCCTATCAAGCAGATGAGTGGAAACTTATTGTAGTAGGCGCGATTTTGGGCATGTTGGCCGGTTTCGGCCAACTTTATCTAGTCTAAGCACAGAACATATTTTACTTGTCAGTAGATTCTAGCCATTGGTGTATGGACACAATGGATTGGGTCAATTTGTGTTTCGGAGCCAATTTGATCAGCGGTAGTTTTTCCTGATGTGATTCTCGCATTTTCACTGATTGTGCCAAGTACTCAGGAATGACCGGATAGTTCTCTTCAATCAACTCATCAATAATTTGCTTAGGTAATTTTGCATTGTGCATAAATTGATTCGCGATGATGCCTTCAATTTCCAACTCTGAATTATGATCCTCACGAATCTCCGCAATTTTTTGTTGCAAGCTGTATAGCCCTTGTCGAGCAAAATCGTCGCAATCAATAGGAATAAGACAGCGATTAGCCGCGATCAAGGCTGACATGCTGTAGAAGTTTAATGCCGGAGCCGTATCAATATAGATTCGGTCAAAATCGTCGCTTAAACTAGCCAGAGCCTCTCGCAGTTTATATATCTTGTGACGACTGTCTAATTCGCTTTCTAGTTCTGCCAATCTCGGTGAGCCTGGAATAATAAAAAGGTTTTCTATCTTCGTTGGGTGGCAGAACTCTTTTGCCCCCCGTCGATGCAAATGAAAAGTAATGGTTTGCTCAAACAAATCGGCAATGGTGCTGTCTTTGTTAGCATTCATTGCATCCAAGTATGCTGTGCTGTTGCATTGGGTATCCAAGTCAACGATTAAGGTCTTTAGCCCTTGCTGTGCCGAAACGGCTGCTAAGTTTACCGTCAGGCTGGATTTGCCGACGCCACCTTTTTTATTAAACAATACCCGTATCACAATTTGATCCTTACGCTGGTTAAGCATATCTTGTACTTGTACCTAACCTCATCGTTATTCGATCAGGCTTGGTATTATCCATTCAATATGAAATGATACGCAATAATGCGCAAGTAATGAATCTACTTGGGAAAAATAATGAAGACGGCGGAAAAAATACTCGTTACCTCTTTAGACTTGTTCAACAGGCGGGGTGAGAGCAACGTCAGCAGTGTTGATATAGCCATCGAGTTAGATATTAGCCCGGGTAATTTGTACTACCACTTCAAAGGTAAAGAGATAATCGTTGCCGCGCTGTTCGACTTGTATCGCGAGCAAATGGACAATGTGCTGAAGTCTGCTTCAGGTAAGTCTTTGTCAATAGAAGATTTTTTCTATTTTCTCTACCTTATGTTGGAAAAAGGGCATTTGTTCCAGTTTCTCTATCACAATCAAGCAAACCTAGCTGAAAATCATCCTGGTGTGGCCAAATCCTTTAAAAAGCACCTGCTTTCTCAAGAAAAATGCATCGAAAATTTATTGGCCTCTTTTGCACAGCAAAAACTACTCAAAGCAGACATCGCACAGCAGCTACAGATGGTTGAAATTATTGGACTGGTGTTTACTCAGTCAGCAAATTATTATGCTTTAAAAGGGCAGGACATTAGCGATGAAACTCACCTATTTAAGGGGTTGGCAATAATCTTGTTTGCGTTACTGCCATACATTGATTTACCCCAAGGGGAGCTTCATCACTTGCAACAGGCCATTGCCACCCATTCGTTGCTTGAAGCCAGTGAGTCGCAAGAACCGTCATGAAATCATCGCATCAACAGGAAGGATGAGTCGTTTGAGCAAGAAAATAACCTTTCTCGACAAGACATTTTGGATTACTGAATCAGAAGATAATCCAAAGCACGTCGCTAGCTTGCAATTGTTGGAAATGCCAGAGGGAGCACCGCCCGATTATGTGGACAAATTGTGTGATGAGGTTCGACAATTTGATCAGGCTACGGCACCTTTTAATAGTCGGGTGCGAAGTTTCTTAAGATATCCTTTGAAACTGGTGCCAGTGAAAAAGTTGGATATGCACTATCATGTTCAACTTCACGAGGTGGACGATTTAGACGATAAACCTGCACTGCACATTATGATCGCTAGGCTTCATGAACAATGGTTGGATAGGGATAAACCCCTGTGGCAATACCACTTCATCAAAGACAAAAAACACGGCAAATTCGCCATCTACGCGAAGGTTCATCATATTTATGGCGACGGAGCGACTCTGATCCGTTGGTTTCAAGCGGGTTATTTGCCTGAAAAAAATACTGAAACCTTCGTACCCGTGTGGGCTGCAGAGCGCAGATTGAAAGGACGAAAGTCTCTGTCTTTTTGGAAGCTATTGTTCGGTGGTCTGTTCGAGTTTGTCATGGTGTTGTTTGATTTGGCCTATATTCTATTCAGGCTATTGATGAAAATGCTCTACATCAACCCCACTTATATGCCCATCCCTTTCTCGGGCACTAAAACCATGTTGACCGGCCAAGTTAAAAAGGGGCGTTTGGTTTCTACCGTGGATTTGGATTTTAATCGAATCCGGGCGCTGAGCCGACGGGCGAGGGCATCGGCTAATGAGATATTACTTTGTTGTTTCGACATTGGCGTACATCAGTTCTTAAAAGATTATGGACACACCTTTCGTAAGGCACTGTACACCAATATGCCAATCAACTTGCGTAAGCCGGGCGAACAAACCGCAGGCAATAAAATTGCTATCGTGCCTGTGCGTCTGGCGCACGGTAAGAACGATCCTTATCTGCGATTGCGTCAAATCATTGAAAACCATCGAATTGTAAAACGGGCGGCGAAACGATCTCGACCTGCTGCGTTCAGTTATTACACCATATTGATCCAGTCATTTGCGATGTTGTTTGAAATGCTGCGCATCTCCGATTGGGTGAGGCCCATCGCCAACATCTTAATCTCAAATGTGCCAGGACCAGTGGAACAAAGGTACCTGAAAGACAGCAAATTATTGTCCTGTTACCCCATTTCAACCATGACCCCAGGTGGGGGAGTGAACATTACGCTGATCACCTATGCAGGAGTGGCGAATGTGGGTTTGGTTTGTTGCGATAAAAACGTCAAATCATTAGAGCCACTTTCTCAATATTTTGTGGAAGCGTTCGACATGTTAGAGAAGTGCATTGATGATGATTCCCTCAATATTGATGACATCGGTGAGCGAGTTCATGATGACAACTTGTCCATTGTTGAGGATGAAGTGCACCACGAAGACGACAATGATCATGAGCACAGAGCTCACTCTCATTCCCGTTAGCAACTATCTAGAATTTAAATCTTACCGCACCCTGTTCGACAACGACGGTCTTTCCATATTGTCGAAACAGGGACTCTTGCCAATCCGTTTCATCCATTTCATAGATAAACTCCGGATCTTGCCTCATTGACTCGATGAGTCGTTCAAGTTGAGGTTTGTGGTAATCAAGAATTTTCTGTTTGCTCCCGGACAAATACAGATGCAGATAATCGGAGGCCAAATCAGAACTGCCCGCGGTGACTATACCTAGCGCGGATTTGAAGGTACCCGTGATCAAACTCTGCACACTTCGTGGCAATACCAAATCCAGCAGATTGCGAGAATCGTTCAATAGGGCATAGCTGTCGTTTACCAAGCGGATACTGCTTAACTTGAGCTGCTTAAGGGAAATCTCTTTTCGCTGAACGTCGTAATCAGGCGCTACTTCTAGATTCACCAAAACATGAGCACGATACAGAGGCGTCGCGACGGCTTGGATATCCAAGCTACACAATAATTGCACATCGATGTGTTTTGCCATGGCCTGGATGGAAAGTTCTCCTTCTAGTAAGGTGAATTTTCCCGTCCCAACTGGCACATCAAGGTTAAACTGCGAGGGGAAGTGAGGCGCGAGCAGCTCATTGAGTTCCTCTACGGTGTAATCTACGTGACGCAATCGCCCAAGCTTTATCATCCATTTGGCGAGGAAGCGTTGCATACGGTCGCGAAATTTATCACTCACAGAACGAACTCGTTGAAAATCAGATAGTTCTAGTGTCGTTGTTAATCACCTGTTTAGTCAAGGACTTGGCCCTATTCAAACCAAGAGCGGGTGCGATTGGCAAACCACACCAAAGACAACATCACCGGCACTTCTACCAATACACCGACCACCGTTGCCAACGCCGCGCCAGAGTGCAAGCCAAACAATGAAATCGCAACAGCCACAGCCAATTCAAAGAAATTGGATGTGCCAATCATGCAAGCGGGCGCGGCAACATTGTGTGGCAATCGCAACTTTTTAGCCAAAAAATACGCGATGGCAAAAATACCATAGGTTTGGATCAGCAGAGGGATGGCAATCAAGCCAATGGCTTGGGGTTGGGCAAGAATGGTTTGTGACTGAAAAGCGAAAAGCAGCGTTACAGTGGCCAGCAAGCCTATGATGGACCATGGTTTGAGAGTTGATAAAAATTGTGTCAATCCACTAGATTGACGATTTCGCTCAAGCCGTTTGCGGGTCACGACGCCTGCGATTAGAGGCACCACTACGTACAATACGACTGACAATAGCAGAGTGTCCCAAGGTACGGTTACGTCACTTATGCCTAGAAGTAGTCCAGCCAAAGGGGCGAAAGCGAAGATCATAATGATATCGTTGACGGACACTTGCACTAGCGTGTAATTGGCATCTCCTTTGGTCAGTTGGCTCCATACAAAGACCATGGCGGTACAAGGGGCCACGCCAAGTAAAATCATGCCAGCAATGTACTGGTTCGCAGTTTGTGGGTCGACCCAATCGGCAAACAAACCTTTAAAGAATAACCAGCCTAAAAAGGCCATGGTAAAAGGCTTTATCAACCAATTAATAACCAGTGTCAGAACCAATCCTTTTGGCTTTCTGCCGACATTTTTCAGTGCTGAAAAATCCACCTGAACCATCATTGGGTAAATCATCAACCAAATAAGCACCGCAATCACTAAATTGACTTTGGCATATTCGAAGCCTGCGAGCCGCGTAAATACCTCTGGTGCCACTTGCCCGAGCAGCATCCCCAGTGCCATTGCCAAGGCTACCCAGATTGACAGATAACGCTCAAATAAGCCCATTTTCGATCCTTATAATGAAGGTTGATTAACACGTTTTGACAAAGCCTCAGCAGTCTCTACCCGCTCTGAGTAGCGATCCACCAATACAGCAGAGTTGTCTCTGAGCAATAGAGTGAATTTCATCAATTCTTCCATAACATCGACAATCCGATTGTAATAGGGTGAGGGTTTCATTCGATCCGAGTCATCAAATTCCAAGAATGCCTTAGCTACCGATGACTGATTGGGGATAGTAAACATTCTCATCCAACGACCCAGTACCCTGAGTTGATTGACAACATTGAATGATTGAGAGCCTCCACAAACTTGCATAACAGCAAGGGTTTTTCCCTGAGTAGGACGCACAGCCCCAATACTTAGTGGAATCCAATCGATTTGATTTTTAAACACACTCGTCATTGAACCGTGGCGTTCGGGAGAACACCACACTTGTCCTTCCGACCACACTACTAAATCTCGTAGTTCCTGCACTTTAGGGTGTGAATCTGTTTCGCTGTCGGTTTGGGGTAAGCCATCAGGATTAAATATTTTTACCTCAGCACCCAAATATTCGAGTATACGAGCCGATTCCTCCACAACCAGACGACTGAAGGAACGCGAACGTAACGAGCCATACAGCAGTAATATTCGGGGTTTGTGAGTTGAATAATCGCGGACAAACTGGCTGCTACTTGGTAAGGAAATTCTCGCTTTATCCAAATTGTATAGTGTTTTATCCACACTCATTTCAGCATTGCTCCGTGGCTCTGCAGTGATTGACACAATTCCTGTATGTCGGTTTTGGATTCCATTAATCGCAATAGTGTATTCACTCGCTGTTGTATTTGCTCTATGCAATGACGAAATGCTTGTGCTTTTTGTTCTTCACTGCCTTCTATCTTTGATGGATCTTGCAGATTCCAGTGCAACTGCATGCTGGTGCCGAACCATAGAGGGCAGGGCTCTTGGGCGGCGGAATCACAAACTGTAATCACCAGATCAGGCGCGAAATCCTCAAATTCATGCCAAGATTGACTGCGTAGACCTGTTGTTGGAACCCCCGCTTCTTCTAGATAGACCAGACTTAAAGGATGCACTTGACCACTTGGGGCACTTCCGGCACTACGAGCTGTGATTTTGCCATTACTAAGGTGGTTGGTGATGGCCTCTGAGAGAATGCTTCGGCAGCGATTATGAGTACATATATAGAGAATTTTCACAGCGATCTTTCCTAATTAACAACAATTGTTAGACGAATTGTTTAAATGACTCAATTTCGATAATGGCTCTTCAATGCACCGGGCATTGTGCGCAGTGGTTTGTTCAATGACCTGCTTACACCAGGACGGCAATTGGCCATGTAAACGATAGAATATCCATTTTCCCCGACGTTTCCCTTGCACAATGTTGTGGTGCCGAAGCAGCGCTAGATGTCGAGAAATTTTGGGTTGATCTTGTTGCAGCGCTTCCATTAGATGGCACACGCAAGCCTCTTGCTGAACTTGAATCAACATTAACAAGGTCAAGCGGGTTTCATCAGCAAGGCATTTATAAAATTGGGTAGGGTTCATGCTTTTACATGTGAAATATCATATATGTGAAATTTCGCATGTAATGTTGTGGCAGTCAATGGAATGTTGATTCAAATTTGAGGGGCATAAGTCGTTTAGAACTTAACAGCTGCCAGCAAAGCCACGAAGCGTAGGGGCTGTGTTTAAAATCTGCATTACATAAAAGTAACACTTTGATTTCTTTTTTGATACACTCACTGGTATGACATCAGATGAGTTGTTCAAATTTCCTCCGGCATCTTGTTAACTCTCTGATAGGTAAAATAAAACTTTCCTGTATCAACCTCGGTAGTATAAGAGAACCCATGCACGAGTTAACTCAAACCCAATTTGATTACGTTATTGTTGGCGCTGGCTCGGCGGGCGCGACCTTGGCTTCGCGTTTATCTGAAGACTCAAATATTTCGGTCTGTTTATTAGAAGCGGGTGGCCCGGATAAAAATCCCCTTATCCACATTCCCTTTGGTCTGTCTCTACTATCTAGAATAGATGGGGTGGGTTGGAACTATTCTACTGCACCGCAAAAAGAGCTGGATAATCGGGAACTCTACTGGCCTAGAGGGAGAACCTTAGGCGGCTCTAGCTCCATCAATGCTATGTGTTATATCCGCGGCGACAAAGCCGATTATGACTATTGGGAAGCACAGGGCGCGAAAGGTTGGAACTGGGATTCGGTATTGCCATATTTTAAAAAGTCGGAAAAACAACAGCATGGCGCTGACGAGTTCCATGGTGATCAAGGTTTGTTGCACGTTAGCGATCTGCGACACAAGAATCCGCTGTCTGAATCTTTTGTGGAAGCCGCTGAGGAAGTTGGACATAAGCAAGTCAAAGACTTCAACGGTGCCCAGCGCGAAGGGTTAGGTTTTTACCAAGTGACCCAAGTCAACGGTCAGCGTTGTTCTACTGCAAAAGGCTACTTATCAAGCGTATACGACCGTCCCAACTTGACCGTTTTGACTCATGCGCAGGTTGAGCGAATTACCTTTGACGGTAATCGAGCCACTGGCGTCGCTTTGAAAGTGAAGGGTAGGGCGGTTGAACTGCAAGCCAAATCTGAAGTGATTCTCAGCAGTGGTGCGATAAACTCACCCCAGTTGTTAATGCTCTCTGGAATTGGTCCAAAGCAACATTTGCAAGATTTAGGGATTGAAGTGAAAGTAGACTTGCCCGGCGTAGGTCAAAACTTGCAAGACCATTTGGATGCCATTATTCAGCATCGTTGTAAGGCTCGTGAGGGCTATGCTGTAGCGTTGACCGCATTGCCGATGTACATCAAAGCCACCTTTCAATATTTGTTCGGCCGCAAAGGCTTAATGTCGTCGAATATTGCAGAAGCGGGCGGTTTTGCCAAAAGTCGCTTCGCGGGTGATATCCCTGATTTGCAGTATCACTTTTTACCGGCAATTTTGCTCAATCATGGCCGCAGTACTGCTTTTGGTTATGGTTATGGCGTGCATGTGTGCTGTCTATATCCAAAAAGTCGTGGAGAAATTCGCTTGGCATCTAGTAACCCATTAGTGCCTGCTGTGATTGATCCACAATATCTGACTCATCCAGACGACCAAGCGGTAATGATTGATGGCGTGCGTAAGGCACGGGAAATTCTAGCCAGTAAGGCGTTCGAAAAATATCAATCGCGAGAAATTGGTCCAGGACCAGAAGCGCAAAGCGACGAAGAAATCCTAGCGTTTTTACGCAAACGCTCCGAAACCATCTATCACCCCATTGGTACTTGCAAGATGGGCGATCCCACTGATCCCATGACCGTTGTAGATCCTAGCTTGAAGTTAAAAGGGGTAGAGGGTCTGAGGGTCGTCGACGCGTCAGTGATGCCCAGCTTGATCGGTGGAAACACCAATGCGCCTACCATTATGATTGCTGAAAAAGCCGCAGAAATGATCAAACAGGATCGACTAAGCGCTTAATGTTCAAGTCATTGGGCTGCAACATTGCTAATCCCAGTGTTGCCGCCTTTGACCTTTATGCCTTTTTAGGCTCACATTCTTGTACGTTTAACACAAAGACTTCCACCGCGGTTTCACACATCTCATCGATGTGACTGGCGTCCGCGTAAATTCCATCGATCAGCAGTCTTGCAATGCCGTGCATGGTGCCCCAAGTCACCTGAGCCAATCGCAGAGTATCCAATTGAGCAGGCATTAAGCCTTGTTCTTGCCACTTCTTTGTCATCTTCACTTGGTTTTGGAAACTGGGGTAAGCCACCCCTTTGAGGGAGTCCGTTGCGGCCTGTTGTTTCCATATCGTGCGGCCAAACATGAGATCGTACATTTCGGGATTTTGCGCGGCGTAATGAATGTAACCATGAATAAATTGCCGGTATTTCTCTTTGGCACTCAATTGATCTTGGCAAAAGATTTGTTCAGCTTGCTGATGCCAATGCTCGAAACCCTGCTCAGCGATGGCACACAACAACTGATTTTTATCTTTGAAATGATGGTAGGGGGCGGTTCTGGATACGCCGACCCGATCCGCTAGTTTGCGCAAAGAGAGCCCCTCAACACCTTGTTCTTTCAACATCTGCGTGGCGGCATTGACTAAACTGGCGCGCAAGTCGCCGTGGTGATATTGGGCTTTTTTTAAGACTTTATCGTTCATAGGCGAAAGGTAGCACATATCTTGACAGCGTCAAAATAAAGCACTATCTTGACGATGTCCAGTTTGCCTTGGCATTGGTTTCCAAAGGTTTGAGAAGCAAACCTTGAACTATCTGCTTTACTTAGGGCAACCCACAATAGGATTGGAGAAAAACCGTGTCGACTTTGACTTTTGAGAATCTCACTACACTTACCGTTACCATTGAAGACCACATCGCTCATATACAATTGAGTCGGCCCGAAGCACTGAATTCCATGGTACCGGCCTTTTGGTATGAATTACCTCAGGTGGTTAATGAGATTGATCGTCACAGCGCAGCGCGGGTCATCGTGATTTCTTCAACCGGCAAACATTTCAGCGCAGGGATGGATTTATCGGTTTTTGCGCAAATGGGCAAAGATTTTGGTGGCGAGCCAGCCAGACGAGCAGAGCGCATGCGTCGAAGTGTGTTGGAATTGCAAGACAGTTTTAACGCCCTTGAAAAGGTTAGACTCCCCGTATTAGTAGCGGTGCAAGGTGGTGCCATTGGTGGAGCTGTCGATATGATATGCGCAGCCGATTGTCGCTACTGCACTGAAGATGCGTTTTTTACCATTAAAGAAACGGAAATTGGTATGACGGCAGATGTTGGCACTCTACAGCGCTTGCCACACCTTATTCCCCAAGGACTGGTAAGAGAGTTGGCCTTCACTGGGCGAAAATGGGGCAGCCAAGAGGCCTTACAATGGGGCTTTGTCAATCAGGTCTTTACTGACCATGAGCAAATGCTAAGTGCCGTGATGAAAATAGCCCGTCAGATTGCGACGCACTCGCCTATGGCAGTAGCCGGTTGCAAAGAGATGATCAATTACAGTCGTGATCACAGTGTGACAGAAAGTCTCACCTACATGGCGACCTGGCAAGCCGGAATGTTCCAGATGCCGGACATCCAAGAAGCCATGACCGCACAGCAGCAAAAACGTATGCCTAAATACGAAGACCTGCTCGATAAAACACCGATGATGAAACAGAAGTAGTTATTCGCGAACAGCATTACTCCCCATGTCGCCGCATGGGGCTTGGTTATTTTGCGCTTTGACGCACATCAATAGGAATCTCAATATGAGCACAGCAGCCATTATCACTCATCCTTATCCCAACCTTTTACGACCGTTGGATTTGGGGTTCACCACATTGCGCAACCGAGTACTGATGGGTTCGATGCATACAGGATTGGAAGAAGAAGCCGATGGTCATGTGCGCATGGCGGCTTACTTCGCAGAGCGTGCCCGCGGCGGTGTTGGGTTGATAGTGACCGGTGGTATTGGCCCCAATGATGAAGGTGCAACCCACCCTAAAACCAATCGATTAAGTTCCGACAAACAAGTAGCTGAGCATAAAATGGTGACCGATGCGGTGCATGCCGAGGGCGGCAAGATTTGTATGCAGATCTTACACACCGGTCGTTATGCGTATAACCCCAATTTGGTTGCGCCTTCGGCGGTTCAAGCGCCAATTAACCCCTTTAAGCCAAAAGCATTGAGTGATGAAGAAATTCACAAACAAATCGATGACTTCGTGTTTACCGCCACACAAGCCCAGAAAGCTGGCTACGATGGCGTCGAGATCATGGGTTCAGAAGGTTATTTCCTTAACCAATTCATTGCTAAACGAACCAACCATCGTGACGATGGGTGGGGCGGTGAGTACGAAAATCGTATTCGCCTGCCAATAGAGGTGGTGCGCCGGGTACGAGAGGCCGTAGGCGAGCACTTTATTATTATCTATCGTCTGTCGATGCTGGATTTGGTAGAAGGTGGTTCGAACTACGATGAAGTAGTTCAACTGGGATTGGAAATCGAAAAGGCGGGGGCAACCATCATTAATACGGGCATCGGCTGGCACGAAGCTCGAATCCCAACCATCGCCACCAAAGTTCCCCGCGCTGCGTTTACTTGGGTGACCGCGAAATTCCGCAAGGCTTTGAATATTCCGGTGATTACATCAAATCGTATTAATACCCCTGAAGTGGCAGAAGAGGTGCTTGCTCGGGGCGATGCGGATATGGTGTCAATGGCTCGCCCGTTCTTGGCTGACCCCGAATTTGTCAAAAAGGCTGCAGAAAATCGTGCCGATGAGATCAATACCTGCATTGGATGCAACCAGGCTTGTTTAGACCATGTTTTTGAAATGAAAACAGCCAGTTGTTTGGTGAACCCTCGTGCTTGTCATGAGACAGAGTTGCTCATTACACCGGCCAGTGTAGCGAAGTCCTTTGCTGTGGTCGGTGCGGGGCCAGCGGGTTTAGCTGCCGCGGTTACTTTAGCCAGTCGCGGTCATTCCGTAACCCTGTATGACGGTGCCAGTGAAATCGGCGGTCAATTTAATATCGCAAAGCAAATCCCTGGCAAAGAAGAGTTCTACGAAACCTTGCGCTATTTTCAGCGGCAGTTGGACATTCATCAGGTTAAGGTGCAATTGAATACCAGAGTGGATGCCGAGTTTCTAAACGCGCAAGACTTTGACGAAGTGATCATCGCCACCGGTATTCGTCCTCGAGTACCTGAAATTCCAGGTATCGACCATCCTAAAGTGCTGGGCTATCTAGATGTTATTCGCGAGAAGAAGCCGGTTGGAAAAACCGTCGCGGTAATTGGTGCAGGAGGGATCGGCTTTGACGTGTGTGAATATCTTTCTCATGCAGGAGAGTCCACGAGTTTGAATATACCCGCCTTTATGAAAGAGTGGGGGATTGATATGACGTTTTCCGCCCGTGGCGGAATCGAGGGGGTTCAACCACAACCTCACGCCTCGGGGCGGCAGCTATACTTACTGCAACGTAAAACCTCCAAGGTGGGGCAAAATCTCGGTAAAACAACGGGCTGGGCTCATCGAGCCGGTTTGTTAGCCCGAGGCGTGAAGATGGTCAGCGGTGTCCACTACGTCAAGGTTGATGATGCTGGGTTACACATTGAAGTTGATGGCAATCCGCAGGTCTTGGCAGTAGACAACGTGGTTATCTGTGCCGGACAAGATCCGCTGCGCGAATTAGCCCAAGGGCTGACCAAGCCTCATCATTTGATCGGTGGAGCTGATGTGGCAGCGGAACTCGACGCGAAACGGGCCATTGACCAAGGGACTCGTTTGGCAGCGAATCTGTAAGCGAGTCTCGCCGCCAAAACGAAGATAGATTTGACCGTCAACCCAGTAGCGTTTTGGGTTGACGGTTTGCTATTACTTGCTGTGACGCAAGACAATACGATAGTGGGCTTTGCCCGCTCGCAGATGATCAAGTGCTTCATTGACCTCATCGAAAGCGTAATATTGAGTAACCGGCTCGATATTGTGACGGGCGGCAAATTCCAGCATCTTGGCAATTGTCGCTGGGCTACCTACAGGCGAACCTGATATCGACTTTTGACCACCAATCAAAGAGAACGCTCCAACATTCAATGGTTCCAGTGTTGCGCCGACAAAGTGCAAACGGCCTTTAGGAGCCAATGTTGCCAGATAGGCTTCCCAGTCGAGTTTGACGTTTACCGTAGACAAGATCAGATCGAACTGACCCGCTGCTGCTTCTAACTCGTCTTTGTCGCTGCTGTTGAGTACGTTGTGGGCACCCATTTTCAGGGCTTCTGCTTTTTTACTCTCGCTGGAGGTAAAGGCTGTGACTTCACATCCCCAGGCATTCAAAAATTGCAAAGCCAAGTGACCTAAACCACCAATACCAATAACACCGACTTTAGAAGTGGGTTGGATGTCGAATTGCACCAATGGGTTAAAAACCGTGATTCCACCGCAGAATAATGGACCTGCTGATTCTGGATTGATTTGCTCAGGCAAGGGGACAACTGAAGTAGCTTGTGCACGCACTTTATCTGCAAAACCACCGTGTCGCCCGCCTATGGTAGGTTGCGCTTGAGAACACAAGTTGTGATCCCCAGAGTGACAACTGGCACAATGATTACAGTACCCCGAGTGCCATCCTAAGCCGACACGTTGGCCGACTTTGAGACTTTTTACATCATCACCAATGGCCTTTAGGGTTCCAACCACTTCGTGGCCGGGCACAAATGGATAACGTGTAAACCCCCATTCATTGTCCAACATGCTTAGGTCGCTGTGGCAAATACCACAGGACTCGACTTGAATTTCAACTTCATCTTTACCCAGCGGCCCCGGGTCGTATTCAAAGGCCTCTAGCTTGGCTCCGGGAGCCTGTGCTGCATAGGCTTTAATCATAGTTAACTCCTGATGTCACAATAAATTAATACAATGGGCGAATATCGTAGCGCCTCAAAATTCTATGTTTGGGTGTCATGAACCCTAATACTACGGGCCAGACCATGTTTAGATGGATTCGCTTTTTGACCTTGGAAGTTTAGTATAGGTCAACGGGATGGGGCATAGGTTGAAAAGAACTAGGCTATGAAAGGATCGGCGTGCGGTACACGCCGATCAGATTCAAAAAATCGTAAATTATGCGAAGTTTGCCGCTGCAAAATCCCAATTCACTAAGGCCCAGAAACCTTTCAAATAATCTGGGCGCACGTTGCGATAGTCGATGTAGTAGGCGTGTTCCCACAAATCAACAGTCATCAAGGGTGTTACGCCTTCTTCAGTGATTGGTGTACCGGCATTACTGGTGTTAACGATATCCAAGCTACCATCAGCGGTTTTGACTAACCAGGTCCAGCTTGAACCGAAGTTGTTGACTGCTTTGTCGTTGAACGCCGCTTTGAAGTCTTCAAACGAACCCCATTTTGCATTGATTGCATCAGCTAGCGCACCACTTGGCTCACCGCCACCGTTTGGACTCAAACTGTTCCAGTAGAAGGTGTGATTCCAGATTTGCGCTGCATTATTAAACACACCACCATCAGAATTCTTCACGATTTCTTCCAGACTCATGTCTGCCATTGGAGTCCCTTCAACCAAACCATTCAGTTTAGTGACGTATGTTGCGTGGTGTTTTCCGTAGTGAAAATCTAAAGTTTCTGCAGAAATATGTGGCTCAAGCGCGTTCTTTTCATAAGGTAGTGCAGGTAGTTCAAATGCCATTTGAGGTCTCCATTTGTTTTCGTCATAAGTGATACATGCTAGCGCTAAACCGCCGTTTGTAAAGTGACTTGGGGCAGCATTTCACGCGTTGTTCATTAAAGGTTGGGGTAGTTCGTGATAATTCAAGTCCTGTTTATTCTCTGAATTTAAAAATAAAGATCACGGAATATCACGGTACAAACTTGGATAACAGCCCTTGAAAGGAGTAAACTAGCGCCCATATCCAATTCATCGTCATTATTATAGAGAGCATTATGGACACCGTTGAGAAAATTAAACAGCAAATCGCAGAAAACCCAATTTTGTTATATATGAAAGGGTCACCCAAACTTCCCAGCTGTGGTTTTTCTTCTCAAGCATCCCAAGCTTTGATGGCTTGTGGAGAGCAGTTTGCTTATGTGGATATTCTGCAAAACCCGGATATTCGAGCCGAGTTACCCAAATATGCGGACTGGCCGACGTTCCCGCAATTGTGGGTAGACGGAGAGCTAATTGGCGGTTGTGACATTATTATTGAGATGTTTCAGCAAGGCGAATTACAGCCGCTAATTAAACAAACCGCAGAGAAGTACGCGACTGAAGAGAAATAGTCGGTATTGAGCACTCAAAAAAAGCCTGAATGTTTCCATTCAGGCTTTTTTTTATTTGTGGATTCTTTAACCAACGTCTTTAAACAAACTTTCATCCATGATGGTAGTATCGATAATTTCCTGCGCCATCTGAATGCAACGTCCACATTGACTACCAACACCCAGGGCTGCACGCAATTCACGGCTGTTACCGATGCCTTGCTCTCGCACTACTTGCTGGATTTTACTGTCGGTTATGCCGTGGCATAAACATACGTACATGGAAGTCACCTCAAATTCGTTATGCAAATGATAATAGTTGTTATTTGCATGCAGATCAAGACATTTCCTTAATCATGCTCGGCGTGCAACGTAATTTGATGTTTTTTTTCTAGATTTACCTTGGTTTTTTCAACTGCATACCTATATCTGCAGCTGCAGATATTTTTAAAACCGTCATTTTGACAACTAAATAATCAATGGAGATTGCAATGAGTGTATTAGTAGGTCGTAAGGCACCTGACTTTACCGCTGCCGCTGTACTGGGTAGTGGCGAAATCGTCGATTCGTTTAACCTGTTAGAAAACATTGAAGGCAAAAAGGCCGTTTTGTTTTTCTATCCGTTGGATTTCACCTTCGTATGTCCTTCTGAATTGATTGCTTTCGACAAGCGTTATGATGAATTCAAAAAGCGTGGTGTTGAAGTGATTGGTGTCTCTATCGATTCTCAATTCAGCCACAACGCGTGGCGTAACACCCCAGTCAATCAAGGTGGTATTGGCCCAGTTAAATACACCTTGGTTGCTGACGTGAAACACGAAATTTGCCAAGCATACGATGTGGAGCATCCATCTGATGGCGTGGCGTTTAGAGGCTCATTCTTGATTGACAGCGAAGGTATGGTTCGTCACCAAGTAATCAATGACTTGCCGTTGGGCCGTAACGTTGATGAAATGTTGCGTATGGTTGACGCTTTGAACTTCCACGAAGAGCACGGCGAAGTATGTCCTGCTGGTTGGCAAGAAGGCAGCAAAGGTATGGATGCAACACCTGAAGGCGTAGCTAAATATCTTTCTGAAAACGCAGAAAGCTTGTAACTAAAAGTTAGAAAATAAAAAGGTCGCACGGGTTGCGACCTTTTTTTATGGCGTTCATCGGTTAGTGGGTGAAGACAGGGTCGCCAATAACACTCCACAAGATGACTGAACTTACCATCAGTACGACCAATAAAATCAATCCAGCGGTGACCACGGAGCTTGAGTAGATAAAGCCTTTGTCTTCAGGAATATGAAGCATAATCGGAACACCGGAATACAACAGATAAATGGAATAAGAAACACCGAAGAAGCCCACCACCATAACAAACCACAGTGCCGGGTAGAATGCCGCAAAACCGCACATGAACAGTGGAGTAGCGGTGTAAGCCGCCAATTCTAAGGATTGAGTATAGGTTGGGTTTGAATCGAAAACTTTTGCCAATTCATGAACAATAATGGCAAGCGCTACGACTCCCGCCATTAAGCCAAAGTACATACCCACAGCCAGAGACACCGCAGATTGCTGTCCCAATTTTATTACATCACCAGCCCCGATAGACCAGCCAAGATGGTATGAAGCATAGTAGCTTAACACTGCAGGGATCAGGGCGACGATACAAATATGGCTCAAACTATAGAAGTAGCTCTCGTGCTTTTGATCTACGGCTTGCCACTCTTCTTTGGGATGGGCATAAAATCCCCACAAGTGATTCAATATCACGGTACGACTCCTTTGATGGCTTTTTCAGCAAACGTTAAATTATTGATAACCAATAATTTACAACTTGATAACATCATCCATCAAAAAATGTACTATCGTCAACAGCTTTATTGTAATTTTGAGGTGTTACGGTGGTTTGTCTTGAATATTAATGGCTTTAAGAGAAGATACAGCGATAGGATGATGGGCGATTGTGGTTCAGAGGATTAAGCGCTGATGCCTTTGCCTCCAGAGCCACCGCGAGTCTTACCACTTTTATCGTAAGTCATGGATTCCTTGGAGCGTGCTTCGAGTAACAAGTTTCGTAGGTGTTGCAATCGCAGTTGACCTTGTTCTACTGCTTTTTGATTGATTTCGGTGCGGAACCGACATTGCTCAACTTGTTCATGCAAAGCATCAATCATTGCCGTTACTTGTTCATCATCTCGCCAATTGGGATGTCTTGGTAGCTCACCTTCAATGGCTTTGTCGGTTTCTCCGATCGTGTCCAGCAGGGCACTCTTTTCGTCGACCACTTTGGTTAAGGTTTCTGCGTCACGACTGCTGATAAGATGTAATTCTGATTCAAGCAGCGATATCAACTGAGCTAGTTGTTGTTGTTGGGTGGTGAGTAGGTCAATTAGGTGTGTCATTTCGCCGCGCTAATTTATTCGGAAGCGGGCCAAACGATCGTTAAACCGTTCGGTCACGAGTTCTTAATTCCAAAAATCTGTGCTTCCAGTACACTGATTTTGCGCGCTAAAGCTTCTGGATTAACGCGATATTCACCATTTTGAATGGCTTTTTTCAGCTTCTCAACTTTCTCCTGATTCACTGGCGCATCATTTGATTTGCGTTGTGCCTGTGTCAGCTGTTGAGCAGACTGAGTCAGAGACACTGAATCCTGGCGAGGAGTGGCTGCCGCCGCTGCTGCTTTCTGCTCGCCCGTTTGAGTCGCGGATTGATTCTGCGTTTGTTGTTGCGACAGTCTCTGACTGTCCAACTGCGGTTTTTGATTTCCGCTATTTACGTTGTTAATTGCCATAAGAACCTCTAATACCTAATTTTCCTCTGTTATCTTATCGGCGGTCAAATAAGACTCTTTAGCAAAATATAGAAAAAAATAGATAAATTTTTTGCAGCCATGTTCGCGCGACGCAAACTTCCTGCAACCATTGTACGCTACTCCAACTAAATCTGCACTTCAACTTTTTTATTATCAACGACTTGTCCGTGTACAGTCTTGTCTGTGCGGCTGTTGCGAACTCGAATGGTATCGCCTAAGTTACCATCTTGCTGAGCAATGCCCGTGGTTTTGATCTGCAGTCCACCCGCGTTTGCCATAATCACAATACTGTCACCTTTGCATACAAAGCATAATTCACTTGGCACAATAGGACGGCCAGGGCGGGTGCGTCGTTTGATTCGCGCGCCAATGACCGTTTCTACATCGGCAAAGGTCGTGGTTCGGATCAGGTTTTTATCCATTTCAACCAACTCGACATTCTGTTCGGTAAGCACTGTGTTTGGTCCAACCGCTTGGGTCAGCACCACCACTTTTTGCATTCGTGTCGCCTTGACTATCATATACAGGTACCAATCAGTGGCATCGCATTGAGCTCGCACGGTGACATTGCTTTGTGCCAACGCATCCTCACTGGCTGAGATGGTCAAAGGGGCAGGGCAACTAGGGATTTGGATCCGTTCATCAATAGGCATCGCTCTGACATGGAGGGAATCATCGGCAAATTGTTGTTGTAATTGACTGTATACATATTGCTCTACAGCATCGATAACCTTTTGATGTGCTAAATTATTTTCGGGTTCTGCCGTTACCAAAGATGCGCTTAGCGCGAATAGATAAAGTGGTATCAGCAAAAAACGACGTGCTGTGTTCGGATAATCGAATTTTTTCATGTTCAGTTGCCACCATTTTGTCTATGCTTAGAGAACAATCGGCAAAACACGTGTTTGCGTCAAAAATCAGTCACTCGGACTGGCAAATTGGCCGATTTTGGGTTTTCGTTGATTTTTCGAAATGATTAACGCAACAATTGTGCCTAGTTTAAAATTTTATTGGGGTGGTGTATGTCAGGTATTCTTGACTCGGTGAATCAAAGAACGCAGCTTGTCGGTCAAAATAGATTAGAACTGCTGTTGTTCAAGCTCAATGGCAGACAGCGATTTGGTATCAACGTGTTCAAGGTGCGGGAGGTCTTGCAGTGTCCACCTCTGACCTCCATCCCTAAACTCAATGCTTTAGTACGAGGCGTTGCTCACATTCGCGGTCAAACCATCTCTGTTATCGATTTGAGCATGGCAACCGGTGGCAAACGAATCGAAGATGTGAAATCTGCTTTTATTATCATCGCCGAATACAACCGCTCCGTGCAGGGATTCTTAGTGGGCTCGGTAGAGCGCATTATCAATACCAATTGGGATGCGATTATGCCCCCGCCTCAAGGAACCGGCCGCGCCAGTTATTTGACTGCTGTCACCGAGGTTGATAAAGAGCTGATTGAGATTCTTGATGTTGAGAAAATTCTCAATGAAATTTCGCCGCTGAACACTGAAGTGAGCAATGAGTTAGCTGAAGGCCTGCACGTCTCTGCAGACGATAATCCAAAAGAGAAAATCATCTTTATTGCAGACGATTCTTCCGTTGCACGTAATCAGGTCAAGAAGGCATTGACCGCACTTGGCTTAAAAATCGAGGCAGCAAAGAATGGATTAGAAGCCCTCAATCGATTGAAAGAGCTTGCCGAGGAAACCGGTGACGTAACAGATAAAGTAGGGGTGTTGGTTTCCGACATCGAAATGCCTGAAATGGACGGTTATACCCTGACTGCAGAAATTAAAAACGCACCTGAACTGCAAAAGTTAAAAGTGGTATTACACACCTCTTTAAGCGGTGTGTTCAACCAAGCCATGGTTAAAAAGGTTGGCGCAGACGACTTTATTGCGAAATTCCACCCCGACGAATTAGCCACTGCTGTGCAACGATGGTTTGATAAGGACTAGCTGAAAGCACAGGGAGTATGATGTTGGATCCTAGCGAATTGAGCCACGCTCAATATTCCGAGTTTGCTCAGTTTTTGGAACAACAATGTGGCATCGTATTGGGTGAGAACAAGGCGTATCTTGTGCGCAGCCGCTTGATGCCCATTGTGCGAGAAAATCGCTTTTCGACTTTAGCTGAGCTACTTTCGAAAGTTGTACAATCTGCACGGGGTGAGTTGGCAATCAAAGTGGTTGATGCAATGACCACCAACGAAACACTTTGGTTTCGGGACCGCTATCCCTTCGAGTTGATGGAAAAACAACTCCTACAAATGCTCGCACAAAGTAAGCGAAAGTTGCGGATCTGGAGCGCCGCCTGTTCCTCAGGACAAGAGCCATACTCCCTCGCAATGCTGGTCAAAGAGTTTAAAAAGAAAAATCCATCGGCCTTTCCCCAAGGCGTTGAAATCATTGCCACTGATTTGTCCAGCGATATGCTAACGCGGGCGAAGCAAGGAAAATACGATATGTTGTCGATTGGTCGTGGATTACCCGATCACATGCGCAATCAGTACTTCACTGCAACTCACGATGGATTTATGCAGTTGAGCCTAGATATCAAATCCATGGTTCAATTTAGAAGCTTAAATTTACTCAATCAATACTCAGAGTTGGGATCCTTTGATGTTGTCTTTTGTCGAAACGTGTTGATTTATTTCTCTGCCGCCAATAAACGGAAAATACTGCAACAAATTGCCGCTTCACTGCAAAGTCAGGGCATTCTTTTTCTCGGAGCGTCGGAATCCATCTCTGAAGTGACAGAAATTTTTGAGCTGGTTCGCTGCTCGCCAGGCCTTTATTACCGCAAAAAAAGCTGATTTTTCTTATACTTCCATCTTAACAACAGCATTATTCTCATCCCTGCCCGTGTCTTTGGCACAGCTATTGCTATTTCCTTTGCAACGGTAATTAACCAGCCGCTGAATCGAAGGTAGCAAGACATCATGGCAATCAGTTTAGACAAATTAGTTGGATTTCATCACCGCGCACTGACTGTGCGGACTGACTCTATGGAAGTCATTGCAGGAAATTTAGCCAATGCCAATACGCCGGGTTACAAAGCCCGAGCGATAGACTTTAAACAAGCAATGGCCTCTGCAAATCAAGAGCGTCAACAGTCTATGGTCCGAACCCATGAAAAGCATTTTGCTGGCCAAATGCAAAGCCAAACAAATATCCAATTTAGGATTCCCCAGCAGCCTGATACTGGAGACGGTAATACCGTCGAGGTACAAGCTGAGAGAAATAACTTTCTTGAAAACGGCATGCGCTACCAAGCTGGTGTTGAGTTTCTAAATGGTAAATTTAAAGGTATGAAGAAAGCACTAAGTGGAGGACAAGGTCAATGAGTCTTTTTCGAGTTATGGATATTGCCTCTACAGGCATGAGTGCAGAGAGTGTTCGCTTGAACACGACGGCCAGTAACATCGCCAATGCCAACAGTGTCAGCAGCAGTTACGAGCAGACATACAAAGCGCGTCATCCGGTTTTTGCGGCGGAATTACAGAAAGCGACTGAAGCTCAATCGCAAGGCGCTGGAGTACAAGTTCTGGGTATTGTCGAGAGTCAAAAGCCTTTGCAAATCGAGTACAGCCCAGGCCATCCGATGGCAGATGAAAACGGCTACATCTACAAGCCCAATGTCAACATCATCGAGGAAATGGCAGATATGATGTCTGCTTCCAAGGCCTATGAGACAAACGTTCAATTGGCGGACACGACCAAGCGCATTTTCAGGACGCGTCTTGCAATTAGGGACAAGGCCAGTAGGCCATTTTGAGTTGAGGACTTTAGCGTGGAACTAACGAAATATAACGGTCTGGACCCAAACCTCTATTTGCAGGAAGAGTCGGTAGCCATTGACGATGGCAGTAATCAAAGACTGTCTCAAGAAGACTTCTTTGCGATTTTGACTGAGCAACTGGCAAATCAGGACCCGACTAAACCGGTTGACAACGACCAAATGGTATCCCAGATGACCAGTTTTACCATTTTCTGAGGGGATCACTGATCTCAACAAAAAATTCGATGATTTCGCTACATCAATGACGTCAAACCAAGCACTGCAGGCGTCAAGTTTGATTGGTCAGGATGTTTTGCTGCCGGGCAATGTCGGTTTCCTTAAAATGAAAGTGGACAGGCAGTTACCGGTGTGGTCATCAATGCTCAGACAACACAAAACATGGAAATCACCATTGAAAGCGAAATTGGAGAGGTGATTAAAGTGATTGATGCAGGTACCCAACCGCCGGGCAATGTTGAGTTTCGTTGGGATGGTACTGACGCTAACGGCAATCTTTTGCCTCCCGGCAATTATGTGATCAAAGCACAAGGTGATCAATTTGGTGAATCTACTAGTTTGCCTACCGCGATACACCGGCACGTTGATAGCGTCAGCTTAGGCTGGCAACAGTCAGGGCGTCATTTTGAATTTGGATGGCGAAACCAGCGTCAACCTTAGTGAAGTCATTCAAATTGGTGGTTAACACCATTAGGTATTACAGGAGAGAGAAAACATGTCTTTCAATATAGCACTCAGTGGCGTTTCTGCCGCACAGCGAGACCTGGATGTGACCGCAAACAACATTGCGAATGTCAATACAGTCGGCTTTAAAGAGTCACGCGCGGAGTTCGGTGACGTGTACGCAGCTTCTCTGCTCTCAGGTGGCAGAACAAAAGTGGGTGATGGTGTGTTGACTCAAGAAGTCGCGCAAACAATTCTCCCAAGGCAGTTTGCAATTTACCAATACCGCGTTGGACTTGGCGATCACCGGTAACGGCTTCTTTGCAACGACTCCGGAAATTACGTCGCGAGATTTTTCTTTCACCCGAGCTGGCCAGTTCAAACTGGACCAAGATAACTTTGTGGTGAACTCAAAATGGTGACAATCTGATGGGCTTCCCCGTCAACTCGGACGGCACATCGGCCTCAGTCGCATTGAGTACTACTGTACCTGTCCGGATCCCGGATTCTTCAGGGTCACCACAACGGACAACCGAGGTCTCTCCACGATTCAACTTGCCAGCAGGCGATGACGCAGTCGATGTAACCTTGTTCGATCCGAATGACCCCTTGACCTACAATGCCGCCACCTCAATTACGGTCTACGACTCCTTGGGTGACAGCCATATTATGACCTACTACTTCATGAAAGATGCAAGCGCATCCAATGAATGGGTTGCAGTTACTTACATTGATGACGTGCCTATCAACACCGCAGGTGATACGCCCAACGTGGCTGGTACTGACCCAAACAATATTGCTGGTGCCACCTCTTTGGGGGCGGGCGTGTCAGGATTTCGTTTGAAATTCACCAGTGGTGGAGATTTCTTTGAAATGGAAAATGGTGATGGGACAGTCGTTCCTACCGGTGACATTACTACCGTGCAGCTGGGTAATCCGCCATTGATCAATGGCTCGGATGTAACACAAGCGATTACTACTAATTTCGTTTTAGATAGCACCAATGCTACCCCTGACGAAATAACCCAGTTTGCATCTGCCTTTTGAAGTGACTTCACTAGAACAAGACGGTTTGCCAGTGGGTCGTTTGACTGGGATTGACATTGGGCCGGACGGATTGGTTCGAGCGACTTTTTCAAACGGCACGTCTGAACCCATTGTTCGTGTTGCCTTGGTGCGTTTTTCGAACGAGCAAGGGTTGACTCAGCAAAGTAATACTCAGTGGAAAGAGAGCATACTTTCTGGTGAAGCATTGGCGGGTGAAGCCACCACAGGAACCTTTGGTGACATTAACTCTTCGGCATTGGAACAGGCAAACGTGAACCTTACCACCGAGCTGATTGACCTTATCATTGCGCAGCGTAATTTCCAGGCGAACTCCAGAGCTTTGGAAGTCAACAATCAGCTGAATCAGACGATTCTGAACATTCGATAAATCCTCTTTGCTTAAATTCATGGGCCACTTATGTGGCCCTTTTTTCATGCTTTCACCAGCCTCAATCCTGTATACCTACCCACTATCTATCGTGGCATCTTTATTGCAAGAAAACGGTTAAGTCTCATAACGTCAAATAGTTGTCATGGATAAATTACTCTATATCGCCGCCAGCGGTGCGAAGCAGGATCTATTGGGCACTGCCGTGCGAGCTAATAATCTGGCGAACGCCCAAACTACGGGTTTCAAAGCCATGCTTGAAAACACCCGTGCGATGCCTGCCTATGGCGAAGGTTTGCCGTCTCGGGTGTTTGCAATGACCGAATCACCATCGAGTAATTTTGATGGCGGTGCCATGATCCAAACCGATCGGGAGCTGGATCTCGCCATTCAAGGGGATGGTTGGTTCGCAGTTTTAGATGCTCAAGGCAATGAAGCCTACACCCGCGCAGGTAGCCTGCAAATGGGCGCAGACGGCAGCTTAAAAGATGCTCATGGCAATACGATGGTGGGGGAGGCTGGAGCCATTTTTCTACCTGTGCCTTTGTCCAATATCAACATTGCAGACGACGGTACCATCTCTGTGAGACCTCAAGGTGCGCCTGAGACCGTGCTAGAGGAAGTTGGACGGTTACGTTTCGTAAACCCCAATGTCCGTGATTTGCAGCGAGGTGAAGACGGGTTATACCGAATGAAAGACGGCTCTGAAGCAGCAGATGACCTGAATGTCAGAGTGCGAACAGGAATGCTCGAAGGCAGTAATGTTAATGCTATCGATGAGATGGTCAATATGATCAGCCTGCAGCGTCACTATGAAATGCAGGTCAAGCTGATGAAAAAGGCGGATACCTTAGACATGCGCGGCAACATGCTATTGCGCATCATCTAATCAACGAATGAATTTAATTAAACGCGGAGGTGAACCATGCACCCAGCATTGTGGATAAGCAAAACCGGACTTGATGCAGCGCAAACAGATGTATCGGTAATTTCGAACAACCTGGCCAACGCCAGCACGGTAGGCTTTAAAAAAGACCGAGCCATCTTTGAGGACTTGTTGTACCAAAACATCAATCAACCTGGCGGACGTTCTTCGGCAGACACCGAATTGCCTTCCGGCTTGATGCTAGGCGCAGGTAGCAAAGTTGTGGCGACTCAGAAATCCCACACTCAAGGTAATATGTTGACCACTGAAAACGCTTTGGATATGTCGATTCAAGGTCGGGGATTTTTTGAAATCTTACAACCCGATGGCACCATTGCTTACACTCGAAACGGTCAGTTCACCCTTAATGATCAAGGTCAAATCGTCACACCTGGGGCAGGTTTTTTATTGCAACCTAACATCACCGTGCCTGAAGATGCCCAGCAGATAACCATTTCACAAGACGGCGAAGTGTCTGCAACTTTGAGAGGTCAAGCTGAGCCAGCGGTTTTGGGTCAGTTGTCTCTTTCTGACTTTATCAACCCTACCGGATTGCAACCTATTGGACAGAACCTCTATGTTGAAACTGCGGTAAGTGGCGCACCCATCCAAGGCGTGCCTGGATTGGAAGGTTTGGGTTCAGTGATCCAAGGTGCGTTGGAAACATCAAACGTAAACGTAACCGAAGAGTTGGTGAACTTGATTGAGAGCCAGCGACTGTATGAGATGAACTCGAAAGTTATTTCATCGGTAGACCAGATGCTTGGTCAGGTTATTCAACAATTATAGGTAACATCATGATTGCATTGCGAAAGGGGTTGTGGTTACTTGGCTTGGTATACTTTGTTGCAGGGTGTACCAGCACAGCACGCAATCATCCACTGCCCAATGATCCCAGATTTGCGCCCATTGTACCGGAGATGCCGCGGCAAGAAATTGCCTCTGATGGTTCGGTTTTTCAAGCGACTATGGCTAACAGTCTCTATTCAGATGTGAAAGCCCGGAGAGTTGGCGACATCATAACGGTCAATCTGCGGGAAAACACCAGTGCAACCAAATCTGCAGGTACGACTACCTCGCGGGATTCTGAGGTTACCGTCGATCCACTACTGGGTTTGGGTGGCAATGCAGTTCGCATTGGCAACCAAGGGATTCAAATGGATCTCTCCGCTGGTAACCAATTTACCGGAGACGCACAAGCCAATCAAAGTAACAATTTGAGTGGCTCGATTTCCGTCACTGTCGTGCAAGTCTTGCCTAATCAAAACTTAGTGGTGCGAGGCGAGAAATGGTTGACCTTAAACAACGGCGACGAATATATCCGATTGACGGGTATCGTAAGGCCTGCCGACATCAGCCCAACTAATGAAATAGTGTCTACCAAAGTCGCTAATGCACAAATTCAATACAGTGGCACTGGTACTTTTGCCAGCGCTCAAAAGCAAGGTTGGTTGTCCCGTTTCTTCTCTTCTGAATGGTGGCCTTTCTAATGATAAATAAATTTCCAATCAAAGGGGTTATTTGGATTTTGCTGCTTTCGCTGGCTACCGGGCCGGCATGGGCGCAGCGGATCAAAGATCTTGCCACCATCCAAGGTGTTCGCTCTAACCAATTGATTGGTTACGGCTTAGTCGTGGGTTTACCTGGCACAGGCGAACAAAGCCCATTCACTGAACAAAGCTTCCGGACCATGTTGTCAAATTTCGGGATCAGTTTGTCATCCAATGTTAAGCCAAAAATCAAAAATGTGGCAGCAGTGGCAGTTCATGCCGAATTGCCAGCGTTTTTCAAACCCGGTCAAACCATCGATGTGACAGTATCCTCGGTTGGGGAAGCGGCAAGCCTGCAAGGTGGTACCCTGTTACAAACCTTTTTGAAAGGGTTAGATGGTAATGTTTATGCCGTTGCCCAAGGTAGCTTGGTGGTCAGTGGTTTTGGCGTAGAAGGTGCTGATGGTTCGCGAATTGTTTCTAATACGCCCACCGTTGGGCGGATCCCAAATGGCGCTTTGGTTGAACGTGCAGTGCCCAGTGGTTTGATGGAAAACGATTTTCTAACTTTGAATCTGAATTATCCCGATTTTTCCACGGCTCGTGCCCTTGCCGATACCATTAATTTGCGTTTGGGGGCAGACCCCAACAAAGGCATTGTGTTGGCAACGCCAATTGATGCTGCATCAGTGCGGGTCTCAGCGCCTCGCGAAGTGGGGCAGCGAGTTGGCTTTGTGGCAACTTTGGAAAATTTTGAGTTTACGCCAGCGGATGCGCCTGCCCGGGTGGTCATTAACAGTCGAACCGGCACCATTGTGATAGGTAAAGACGTTCGACTGTTGCCCGCGGCTATTACCCATGGTGGGTTAACGGTCACGATATCTGAATATCAAACGGTGTCCCAGCCTAATGCGCTGGCAGACGGTCAAACCGTAGTCACCGATCAATCCATTGTGGATGTAAATCTTGATGACAGCCGAATGTTCAAATTTGACCCCGGGGTTACCTTGGATCAACTTGTAAGGGCAGTCAATGAAGTGGGAGCCGCTCCCGGTGACTTGATGGCAATTCTCGAAGCATTGCGAGAAGCCGGCGCCTTGCAGGGCGACTTGGTAGTGATTTAGAGGACCTATGCAGATGCAATCAGGTGATCATATCAGTCAACAGATAGAGATGTCCCGAAACGTCCACGACTTTTCCGGGATTGACCGTTTGCGTCGCGCGGCGCAAAGCGGTGATAAACAAGCCTTGCAAGAAGCGGCTAATCAGTTTGAAGCCATTTTCGTGCAGATGATGCTCAAGTCGATGCGCAAAGCTCAAGAGGCCCTAGCCGACAAAGATAGCCCTTTTAATTCGGAACAAGTGAAATTCTATCGTGACATGCATGATCAGCAGTTGGCGGTCGATTTGACTGCGGGCGGCAATATGGGAATTGCCAAGTTGATTGTTCAGCAATTGAGCCCCAATGAGCAAGGCTTCACACCAGCTAGCGCAATCCGAAGTGGTGCAAACCTGAATGATATCTCCCGTGCACTTAAAGGTGCGTCTGCCAGCGAACCGTCTCCCTTGAACGATCGAGCACAAACCACACAACCGCTAGCAGCGAGTAAACAAGCCGCTTTCTCAAGTCCTGAGGAATTCGTTAAAACCCTGATGCCCCATGTTCAGGGAATTGCCAATGCGATGGGGCTTGATCCTAAAGCATTGTTGGCACAAGCCGCTGTGGAGACAGGCTGGGGACGCTATATGATCCACAACGCCCAAGGTCAGAATAGCCACAATTTATTTGGTATTAAAGCTGACAAGCGTTGGCAAGGTGACAGTGCCTTGGTAAGCACATTAGAGTTTGAGCAAGGTATAGCAAAACAGCAGAAAGCGGCATTTCGATCCTACGATTCCTTTGCCGATGGCCTCAAAGACTATCTCAATTTTGTGACTAACAATCCACGCTACGAATCTGCGCTTAACGTGGCATCTGATCCGAAAGCATACTTTTCCAATTTGCAGCAGTCGGGATATGCCACCGACCCCCAATATGCGGACAAAATTTTGTCAGTACTTGATAGTGAAGTATTGACGTCGGCCTTGAAAAAACTTGGCTTTGGCAGTGACCAGTAAAGAGATGATCCTATGATACGTTCTGCAGACCTTTTCTCGATAGCAACCAGCGGAGTGCGTTCCAGCAATCAGCTTTTGCAGACCGCGTCCCACAACATTGCCAACGTGAATACTGAAGGCTACGTTCGTGAACGTACCAGTTTTGTCAGCCAGTTAGTAGGAGGCGTCGGTCAAGGCACCACTGAGCGTGTCATCAATGTATTTGCCCAAAATCAGTTGCGCCGCGACACGACTCAAGTAGGCGAGTATGACACCTATTATCAGCGGGCATCGGTTCTGGACAATGTGTTTGCTGGAGAAGCAAATAGTTTGTCCAGCAGTTTGAGCCGACTTTTCAGTTCAATGCAAACCGCTGCAGACGAACCAACCAACTTGGCGGCGAGGCAGTTGGTTCTCGGTGAAGCAAAATCCTTTGTCGGTCGAGTTGGTCACTTATCGAACTTTTTGAGCGATAAGGAAAAAGAATTAAATCTAGAGATGGACACCATGATCGATCATGCCAATGCGCTGATCCAAACCATCTCGCAACTCAATCGCCAAATCCGCGTGACTCAGGGCAATAACCCCAATGACGAGCCGGGCACGGTGAAAAATGAACGTGACAAAGCCATTCTGGAATTGTCTGAAATGCTCTCTATTGAAGTTCGAGACAGTGCCAGTGGCGATGGAACCAATCTTATCAATCTTACCTCGGGCGAATCCCTGGTCTTGGAAGATGGTTCATTCAATTTGTTTCAGCTCTCCGGTGACCCCGACCCAAACTTTCGGCAACTGCAACTGAGTAGCACTGGCAAGCCGACAGTACTCACGTTGGCGGAAACTGATGTGGGAGGACGTCTTGGCGGATTGTTTCGATACCGAGACGAATTACTGGCACCGCAGCAACGAGAGTTGGGCCAAATAGCCGCAACCTTAGCGACAGCTATGAATGAGCAGAACGCTTTGGGGATGGACTTTGATCAACAGTTGGGTGGAGCTATTTTCTCAACGCCCACATTTCAAGGACTGAACTATAGCAACAATAGTGATTTATCGTTAACCATGTCGGGTCGTTTTGCACCTGATGGCGCATCTGCCATTACCTCTGCGGATTACCAAATCACCATCGATGGCACCACAACAGGAACCCCGGACACAGTAGACTTTACGGTGGCATTGTTGAATCCTGATGGCACCCCGATTACGGATATAAATGGCAACCCCATCACCCAAAGCTATACGGGGATTGATGCCCAATCCGGCACCTTTAGTGACATCATTGGTGGTCTGCAGGTGGAGTTCGCCGACGGTGACAGTTATGCCGCTGGAGATCGTTTTCTGTTGCAACCTACCAAAGGTACGGCACAAGATGTGGCAGTGGTGATGTCTCGGCCCGAGGATTTGGCCTTTGCTTCGCCTTTTAGGGTAGAGAGTGATCTAAACAACTTGGGGGACGCGGTATTGGTGTCCACCTCTGTTTCCAATACTACTGTTGATGGTACTTTAACCGATCCGAATGCTTCTTCTTTTGACGGCAATGGCGGCTTTGTAAGTGGTTCACCTGCCAGCATAGTCTTCAACAGCGCAACGGAATTTGAAGTATTCGATGAGTTAGGTAACTCGTTGGTCGTGGTCAGCGGCGTCAGTGACTATAATGACTTGATGACCCAAGCTGCCAATGACCCAGGCTGGCCCTTTACAACCTTGAACGATTTCCCCGGCTACGATTTTAGCCTTCAAGGTTTACCCAAAGCAGGCGATACCTTCTCAATAACCTATAATATTGATGGTTTGAATGACAATCGCAACGCTGTGGAACTGGCTGCGCTGCAAAACAAAGACATCGTGTTACTTAACAACAATGGCAGTTCCAATAAAATCACTTTTCACGAAGCGTATGCAGGTCTTGTTAGCACAATAGGCGAAAAAACGGCGTCAGCTGAGATTTCCCTATCTGCGGCCAATGCCATGCAGGAACAGTCGAAAAGCTGGTTTGAATCAGTTTCTGGCGTCAACCTAGACGAAGAAGCTGCCAACTTGGTGCGTTTCCAACAAAGTTATGCAGCGTCAGCGCGGATATTGAGTACCGCCCAAACTTTATTCGATACTATTTTGAATTCAACCAGGTAAGTGAGCTATGACGCGTATCTCTACTAATCAACTCTATGATCAAAGCATTGCGTCGATTATACGCAATCAAGGTGATCTGTCTGATATTCAGCAAAGGCTGTCATCAGGCAAAAAGTTGTTGCGTCCTTCCGATGATCCCGTTGGTGCAGCACAAGTGATCCGCTTGACCGAGGAATTAGACAAGATTACCCAATACAAGCGCAATAACGACTTACTTAAGAATTCCTTAGAGCAAGAAGAGGTTGTACTGCAAAATATTAATGACGCGGTCAATCGTGCTCGAGTACTGATGATTCAAGCGGGTAATGGTGTGTATGACAACACCGATAGAGAAGCGATTGGAATTGAAATCGCTTCTATACGTGATGAAGTGTTTGGTTTGATGAACAGCCAAAACTCCAATGGTGAGTACATCTTCGCGGGATATCAGTCGCAAACAGAAGCGTTTGACTTTAATCCATCAGCCAGTGGCAATAAATACACGTATGCGGGCGATGATGGGGTGAATCAAATTGCAATCTCTGACACCGTTAAGTTGCAGGCAAACAGCTCTGGCAAAGAGGTGTTTGAGAACGTGCTTGCTAGGTTAAGGCCAAATATTACCGGCTCCACTGGGGTCAATAGCGCAGAATTGACAGTCAGCCAGCAGGCATCATTCGACCGCTTTCACAATCTAAACTACGATGGTGTAACGGCCGCCAACAATGAATTTCAATTGACGGTTCAAGCGGGTAACCAAATCCAAATTTCCAACGTGGGCACGGGCGTTGTATTAGACACAGTGGACTTCACTTCGGGTTCGCCATTTGTCTATCAAGGGATCGAATTTACTATTGATGGGCCCGTTGGCAGTACGGTGAATTTTGAGTTGGGTGATCCGCAAAAGAAAAATTTCGCCGAAACATTGAACGACTTTTTTGTTGCTCTCAATGATCGACAACTTTCTAGCTCTGAATTCCAAGAGTCTGTTGCTGATGCTCTTGTGGGGCTGGATAATGGCATGCGCTCCTTAGCGAATGCCACATCAGCTTTAGGTGGCCGTATCAATGTCGCCACTTCCGTTTACGAGTCCAGTTTGGATCTGGAAATCGCACACAAATCTGCTCGCTCAGTGATCGAAGAAGTGGATTATGCAGAAGCGGTGTCTGAGTTGAGTAAACAAGAGACCTCTCTACAGGCTGCTCAAGCTACCTTTTCTCGAGTCACGGGACTCACCCTATTCGATTATATCCGATAACGAGATCTGGCTTAGATAGATATCACAGCGCTGCCCTTGGTGGCTAGAGTAGTAGCTCAAATAAACATCATCATTAACCACCACCAATCCCGGATAGCTGTTATCACCGGCGGAATCAAAAGTGCATAAAAGGTCAGTGGTGTGACGCTGTAAATGCACTTTGAGCAACGCCGTTTTGGGCCGGTTCGCTATCCAGATCCGACCCGCAACGAGCAATTCGTTGTCATTGAGTAAATGAATTGCCGGACAACCGATGTAGACACCCAAATCGTGCCAGCGCCATTGCTGACAGGGCCACTTTGCCACACCTAACTGCGCCGTAAAGCGATCCGCATCTCGCCGCACAATAGCGTAAGCGGTGCCGTGTTCAGTAAAACACATATCCGATTCATTAGGGTACCCAAGGCCATGGGATTGCAGCCCCAAAGCATTGGCTTTACTCACCGTGAATCGGCGCAGTGGATTACCTCGGTACAACGACAAGGACTCATTGGCTCGATGGTAAGCCAATCCGAATGCTTCGTCCTTGTACCATCTGAGTTGCCAAACCCACCAGTTTTTATCGCCAAAATTACGCTGGGCTGACCAACTATTGCCGTCAACAGAAAACCAGCAGACCGGTTGACTGTATTGCCAATTTCCGTGCTCATTATGCTGCCTACCGTAAGCAATAAGAAGCAACTTCCCATCTGGCATCACGCTCAGTTTTGGATCTCGAAGATCGCAATTAGGCATGGCAAGACGAAATACTTGCTCGACTTTACAATCCGAATTGAGTCGTAAGACGATAATTTTCCCATCATTACTAACGTGGTTTGTTGCCTCTCGAAAACAGCAGTACAACTGCTGTTTAAAGTCACATAAATCGGTAAAGGCGCTGTGAAATGGACTGCTCCACAATGTTTCTGCAGGATAATTTTGCATTTTTTCAGTTTTTTTAAATGGCTAAAAAACCATTGAATCTCAAATGCATAGCAATTGCAAAGGCGGCAATATTTTGCCGATTTAGAAAAATGCGGCAATTTTTCGTTAAAGGGATTTTTGTTCTCGTCGATAAACTTAATCGAGAGAGCCAGTAACAATAACTTTTTATATCCAAGTTATTGTTCTTGAATGTGTTTTTAAACCGCCGAGAAATCGGTCGCCAGCGGAACGCTGGACTGAGAGTGTAGGAGAAATCCCATGGGATTATTTGTCAATACCAACGTTTCGTCTTTAAACGCGCAACGCCAACTGTTTGATGTATCCAACAAATTGGGTACGTCGTTTGAGCGCCTGTCTTCAGGCTTCAGAATCAACCGAGCTGCGGACGATGCCGCGGGCTTGCAAATCACCGATCGCCTAACCACACAGGTTCAGGGTCTGAATCAGGCTGTCCGCAACGCAAATGACGCGATTTCTTTGGCACAAACTGCTGAAGGCGCATTGGGCGAAGTGACCAACTCATTACAACGTATTCGCCAGTTAGCGATTCAATCGCAAAACGGCATTAATACTTCTGCTGACCGTCTAGCACTGCAAAAAGAAGTTTCTGCTTTAAAAACAGAGATCTCACGTATTGCAACTACGTCTCAGTTTGCTGGTGTAGACATCCTAACCGGTGGTTACTCAGCTGCGTTTTTGGTGGGTGCCAACGGCGGCCAAACCATTTCTGTGAACTTGTCTCGTAGCGGTGGTTTCGGTGCGTCAGGTTTGGGTGTAGGTACGGTGTCAGTCGCTAGCATCACAGGTGCTTCCGGTGCATTGACTTCTATCACAGCGGCCATCTCCACTATTGGTGGCATTCGTGCAGACCTAGGTGCGTTGCAAAACCGCTTCCAGTCTACCATCCGTAACTTGAGCAACATCTCCGAAAACGTCGCAGGAGCACGCTCACGGATCCGCGACACAGATTTTGCCACAGAAACGGCTAATTTGACTCGTAACCAGATTATCCAGCAGGCCAGTTTGACTGTTTTGTCTCAGGCTAATCAGCGTCCTCAGTCAGCATTGCAGCTTCTGGGTTAAGCAAGAAATACAATGGGTCTTTCAACGCCAGGAGGTAGTGTGAATGGACGAGGTTAGGCCCTTGTAGAGAGTACGCTCATCTCTCCTAACGTAAGAGCGTTTCGGCCAACCCCTTGGGGTTGGCCTTTTTATTGATTTTTTAACTATATGATTTTTATGGATAAATTAAAAAATAAAAAAATTCTCTAAAGGAAAATTACGCTCCGAACGATAAAAATGGCAAGAGCGAAGTGCAAACAATAAAAACAATAAGCACTCGCGATAACGGTGACGCAATAAAAAAATCAATAGCGAACCGAAATAACCGCAAAGACGACCTAATAACAATAATACGTCTGGCGGATTGCATAAATCGTTAGGAGAAAAAAATGTCTTTATTCGTCAACACGAATGTGTCGTCGTTGAATGCAACTCGTCAGTTATTCACGTCGAACATTAATCTAAGTACCGCGTTTGAACGCTTGTCTTCGGGATTTAGGATCAACAGCGCAAAAGATGACGCTGCGGGTCTACAGATCTCTAACCGTTTAACAACCCAGATCTTGGGTTTGAACATGGCCGTCAGAAATGCCAACGATGGTATCTCTTTGGCGCAAACTGCAGAAGGTGCGTTGGCGGAAACTACTGCGGCGCTTCAACGTATTCGCGTACTTGCAGTGCAATCCCAAAATGGTATCAACGGTTCTTCGGACCGCTTGGCGCTGCAAAAAGAAGTGTCTGCGCTCAAGGCCGAGATCAGCCGGATTGCATCTACATCGCAGTTTGGTGGCGTCAACATCTTAGGCGGAACCTTCTCATCGGCGTTCCTAGTGGGTGCAAACCCAGGACAAACCATCAGCGTCAACATTTCACGCCCCGGCGGTTATGGCACCTCAGGTTTGTTTGGAGATCAAAACATCGCCACAAACTTGATCAGCGTGCTCACTGAAGCCGATGCATCTCGTGCAATGTCCAAAGTCTTAGGTGCTATCAGTATCATCGATGCGAAACGGGCCGACTTAGGTGCCATTCAAAACCGTTTTCAATCAACGATACGTAACTTGAGCAATATCTCAGAAAACGTTTCAGCCGCCCGTTCACGAATCCGCGATACGGATTTCGCAGTGGAAACGGCAGAGCTTACCCGCTGGCAGATCATTCAACAGGCCAGTATTACTGTCCTGGGTCAGGCCAATCAGCGCCCACAATCTGCATTGCAGTTGTTACAAGGGTAAGTTTATGAATTATCTAAGGAAATCTGAAGTGATGCAAGCGTGTGGGGCAGGCTGCAACATCGAAGAATAACGAGAAAAGAAAACGGTCGGTTTGCAAAATGTGGGGGCAGGCTGCAACCGACCGAAGAACGACATTTTACCAAAACAACAAAGCAACAAACACGGATCGTGTCGTGGGCGAAGAGCTGCGTGATCACAAATCGGCCAAGGGCTTTTTTGTGGTCAGCCGGCTGACGGGAAAGACGCCAGGAGGTAGTGAGAGGTATTGAGGTTTGGCCATCAATCCCATCTGCCGACTAGAGCTTACGCTCACTTACTAACGTATATTGCCGACTTTTTTTGTCTGGCAAAATTGCCAGTCAAAAAGATGACTGACGAAACTACTTAAGCATCAACCGTGCCAATAAATTATTGGCCATGATAAGAAACATTAATAACCTGAAAAATAACATAAAAACAAAGGGTTATTATATCGTTAGGAGAGAGTCATTATGTCTTTATTTGTTAATACCAACGTGTCTTCCTTAAATGCAAGGCGGCAATTGTTTTCCACCAATACTAACTTGAGTACCGCTTTTGAACGATTATCTTCCGGTTTTCGCATCAATAGTGCTAAAGACGATGCCGCGGGATTGCAAATCTCAAATCGTCTAACCACGCAAATATTGGGTTTGAATATGGCGGTGCGCAATGCCAATGATGGTATTTCATTGGCGCAAACGGCAGAAGGAGCTTTGGCGGAAACCACTGCTGCTTTACAACGTATTCGCGTGCTGGCAGTGCAGTCGCAAAACGGGATCAACGGTTCTGCCGACCGCTTGGCCCTGCAAAAGGAAGTTTCCGCACTTAAAACTGAGATCAGTCGAATTGCTGCAACCTCTCAGTTTGGTGGAGTGAATATTCTGGACGGCACCTATTCTTCAGCGTTTTTGGTCGGGGCAAATGCAGGTCAGACTATCAGTGTGAATATTTCACGTGTGGGTGGTTATGGCAACTCGGGACTGTTTCCAGGTGTCAACATTTCTGTGGCGACTGAAGCGGAAGCCTCCCGTGCAATGGGTCTAATACAGGGCGCAATATCTGTGATCGACGCAAAAAGGGCGGATCTGGGTGCGATTCAAAACCGCTTCCAATCCACGATTCGAAATCTTAGTAACATTTCTGAGAATGTTGCTGCGGCAAGATCTCGCATTCGTGATACAGATTTTGCCACTGAGACGGCAGAATTGACCCGCTATCAGATTATACAACAAGCCAGTATTACGGTACTTGGACAAGCGAACCAACGTCCTCAATCTGCATTGCAGTTATTGGGAGGTTAATTAAAAACTACTAGAGGGTAGGAGATGAGAGGCCGACCCCGCGGTTACTTGGGATAAGTAACTTAGGCTTTACCAGGGAAGGATTCGGATGGCAGTAACAACTGACCGGAAGAAAAAGCCGACTAACAGGACTGAGAGTGTAGAAGTTTGGTTGAGAGGCCAGTATTCATTCTCACACCCTGCCAGCCGGACAGAAACCGTATTTGCTCGTACTCCTAACGTGAGCAAGTTGGCCAGATCATATGATCTGGCCTTTTTTATTTTTGGAGTCAATTCATTGACTCATTTCGACCTACCACACGCTATTGAATTCTTCTTAGCATGTTGCGTGCCAATCTTTTCCCAATATCAAGTCCTTATGTCCAACAACACTTTGGGGGCTTAGCTAATGCAGTTTTTTACCATCACAGAAAAATCCCATGTCTGCAAGAAAATAAAATTGAAAAAAAGTTAAAAAAAAAACTAAAGAAACTTAAGGCGGCGTCGATACCTTTAGTTGAGAGGAATTCTATCTATAGAATTTTAAGTTTTGAAAGTCGGTAGAGGTGCCGGTTTTCAAAAAGTGAGGCAACTTGGCGGAAGCAATCCAAAAAGTTGAATTTGAGGCGAACTGCTCAGCGCGATTTACATGCCAGAGCCAGTTCTCAGGAGGTATTTTATGTCTTTGTTTGTAAACACCAACGTGTCTTCACTGAATGCGCAGCGCCAGTTGTTCAATTCAGGACAAGCACTTAGTACATCTTTCGAGAGATTGTCGTCTGGTTTTCGTATCAACCGTGCTGCGGATGATGCGGCTGGTCTGCAAATCTCCGATCGTTTGACTACACAGGTTCAAGGTTTGAACCAAGCGGTTCGTAACGCAAACGATGCAATTTCTTTGGCGCAAACGGCTGAAGGTGCATTGGGCGAGGTAACCAACTCTTTGCAACGTATCCGTCAGTTGGCGGTACAAGCACAAAATGGTATCAACTCTTCAGCAGACCGTTTGGCTCTGCAAAAAGAAGTGTCCGCGTTGAAAACCGAAATTTCACGTATCGGAACAGACTCTCAGTTTGCCGGTGTTGATATTTTGACTGGTGGTTATTCTGCTGCATTCTTGGTGGGTGCGAATGGCGGTCAAACCATTTCCGTTAACTTGTCTCGCTCTGGTGGATACGGCGCGTCAGGTTTGTCAATCGGCAGCCTGTCTGTTGCAACAGTAGCGAATGCTTCAGCTGCTTTGACTTCGATCGACAATGCAATCTCCACTATCGGTGGCGTGCGTGCAGACTTGGGTGCGTTGCAAAACCGCTTCCAGTCTACGATTCGTAACTTGAGCAACATTTCTGAAAACATTGCTGGTGCACGTTCACGTATCCGTGACACCGACTTTGCAACAGAAACAGCTGAGTTGACTCGTAACCAGATCGTACAGCAGGCTTCATTGTCTGTTTTGAGTCAGGCAAACCAGCGTCCCCAGTCAGCTTTATCCTTACTAGGATAATAGTCTGGATAAATCGCCACTGGGCTAACATTGAGCAGGCTACTATACTCAATAGTAGCCACTCTTGCATCTGAGTGGAGGTGAAAGATGGATGTAGATTTTTCACAAGTTGGCCAGAATGTTGCTGTACAAAGTCCAAGGCAGGAGTTTGTTCGTCAGAGTGCTGTTGAAGAACAAGCGCTGAAGGAACAAAATAATCGACCATCAAGGGCAGAATCCGGTCAAGATTCGCTACGCCAGGCCGATAACTATGCAGTAACAAATAATGTTGGCAGTATCGAAACCGCGGTCGCACAGATCAGTGATTTCGTCCAGGCCCGTAATCGTCAATTGGCATTTTCAATCGACGAAGAAAGTCAACGGTCCGTGGTGAAAGTCACCGATTCAGAGTCGGGAGAAGTCATTAGACAGATCCCATCCGAAGAGGTGTTAGCATTGTCTGAGCGCATCAAAGAGCTGCAAAGCGACGTGGGCGCCGCAGTGGGGGTATTGTTTAACAAACAAGCTTAATTTTATAGGTGAGGTTCGACATGACTATCCAGTCGTTAGGTGTAGGTTCTGGATTGGCGTTGGATGATTTGGTGAATCAGCTGATTCAAGCTGAACGCAAACCCAAGCAGGACCGTCTAGATCAAAAAGAAGAATCACTGGATTCAGTGATCTCTGGTATTGGTCAGCTGAAATCCAAAATGAGTGACTTTTTGGATTCGGTAGATGAATTGCGCAGTGACTTTAAGTTACAAGGGCGCGAGCCAACCATCGACAACCCGGATGAAAGTGTCGAACCTTTTACTGCCGAAGCATCAAACAGCGCAGTGAAAGGCTCCTATGATATTGCGATAAAACGACTTGCATCTGGCAGTCGCATCGAGACCGCAGACGCGGCCTTTTCGAGTACCACTGACTCTGTACTGAGTTCAGGTTCTGGTTCCCTTACCTTTAAGATTGATTCCACCGGCGACAGCTTTACTGTCAATGTGACTGCGGGTATGACTCTGCAACAGTTGAGTTCAGCGGTAAACAGCGCCAGCGGCAACTTCGGTGTCAACGCCAGTATTATTGACACCGGTACGGTTACTGGTGGTTCCAAGTTGGTCTTCACGTCTACCGTTACCGGCACAGGTAACGACCTACAAATCGTCAACAATAACGATTTGGCTGATTTACAAAAAGTCAGCACCACTAACGCCGCCGAAGACACAACCTACTTAAGCCCGGTAAAAAGTGCTTTAAATGCGCAGGCATCCATTGATGGTATTGATGTTGAGAGTGAGACCAATACCTTTGAAAACACCATCTCTAATGTATCTTTCGAAGCCAGCGAAGTGTCGGCTCAGAACGCCGATTTGAGTTACAAAACATCCCGTCTGACCATCGGCTTTGATACCGAAGGTTTAGAAAAGAAAATTCGCGATTTTGTCGATAATTACAACTCTTTGGCTAAAGAAATTAAATCCTTAACCCGATACGGTGAATCGGAGCTTGAAAAAGACGGTGCTCTTGCCGGCGATTCTTTGGTTCGTGGTATCCAAAATGGATTAGCCAGTATCATTGGCTCTAACGTAAGCAGTTCAGCGCTTGGCGGCTTATTCAGTCTTGGTGTTGAGTTGAATCAAGACGGTGAGTTAGAAATCAGTGCCAATGATGAGTTTGGCTTTGGCAGCGGCGAAGACCGATTGAAAGATGCGCTAGAAAATAATTTTGATGACATTGCATCATTATTTACCGACCCCGATGAAGGTGTCGCCGCTCGATTGTATGAATACACCAAGGAATACACTACTTTTAGTGGTTTGTTGGCCAATCGTGAACGCTCAGCAAAAGATGAAAAAGATCAATTGGCAACCGAGCGAGAGCAGTTTGAATTGAGAATGCTCAGCTACGAGCAAATTTTGCGAGATAAGTATTTGAACTTGGACCAGACCGTAGCCAAGTTGAATCAAACCGGCAGCGCATTGCTGGCATCTTTAGGGCAATAATAGGAGTTTGGGTATATGGCACTTAAGGGCATAAATGCGTATAAAAAAGGCAATTTGAAGCAGGATATCTCCACCGCAGATCCGCACAAGATCACCCTGTTATTGATGCAAGGAGCATTAGATCGATTAGCCTACGGAAAAGGCTGCATTGAGCGTAAAGATTACGAAGGCAAATCGGAGCATCTGTCGCGGGCATCTGCGATTATCATGAACTTGCGCGATACCTTGGATTTAGAAGCCGGTGGCGAGATCAGTGACAACCTATTTGCGCTTTACGACTTTATGATTCAACGTATCACCGACGCCACCATTCAGAATGACTTGAATATCCTAGATGAAGTGATTAATCTGTTGTTACCGATTAAAACGGCCTGGGCAAGCATTCCTGAAGAAGCGAAGCAGCAAGCATACGAGGCCCAACGACAAAAACGTCAAGCGGCAGTGTGAATTCATTAACGTTAAATCATTCATTAACACCCGAATCACTACAAGAAATTAATGCTGAGCTCGAGGCGATTCTGACAGCTGATAATCTGGAGGAAGCGCTACTGCTCAGCAAGGTCGACGAGCGTGATCGTCAAATTCTATCCCACCTTGAAACCTTAGATGATGAGCAAAAAAAACAATTTGCTCAACTTGAGTTAAAAGTAAACCAGTCCTTATTAAAAACCATTTCAAAGCTGCATAAGCATTCACTAAACGAACTCAGTGGGCTGTTGAAAGGCCAAAAAGCGGTTAAAAAGTACAAGTAACGATGCTAAAAAATATTCGATTGCACATAGAGAATGATGAAGATCGTCAGAATGATTTGGAGCGTGAGTTTGCTCAACAAATCGCTACCTTTCACAAAGACAATTTAGAAGCTTTTCGCCGTAATATTCCAAGTTTGGTACCCACAATACAAGGACTGAAGAGTCACAATATCTCTGTTTTTGTGAATAAGTGGGGGCGAGTCAATATTGTCGATTATGGTACTGGGCGCACCCTGTATGGATTTAATCCACAACAAGAGATCCGTCAGAGTGTGGATGAGTTTTTTGATCACGCCAGCTATTTTTCCATGGAATCGTCCGAACAGCCTAATTCGAAAGACAAATCGTCGCTGGAAACCTATTTGAGTTTTGCGCCGATGCCAGACGACGTCGAGGTCTTTGTTTCGCTTGGCTTAGGCTTGGGCGAGCACCTATTGTACTTGCTAGAAAATAAAGTTGTTCGTCACTTAATCGTGTATGAACCTGAACTTCAGTATTTCTCTTGTGCATTGATGGCATTTCAATGGAAGCGGATATTTGAACTGGCGAAACAAAAGAATACTGCAATCTATTTGCAAATAGGAAAAGACGGCCGTGACTTAGTTGAAGACATCAGCGAGTTGCATAAAATGGTGGGCCTTGAGAAGGTCTACCTATATCCGCATTATCACCATCGAGTCTTCGACAGCGTATTTCAAACCTTGCTTAATCGCCCCTGGAGTGAAGTTAAAAGAACCGGAATTAGCTACAGCGCGACGGTTTCCAGAGAAGATTTTTGTGACACCTGGACCGCCCCGATATCCAAGCAAAGTTTAACACCAGTATCGGCCGACACTGACCTGTTTGAGCGCAATTTAAGTGCGTTTCAGAAGTATTTGCCGGATGTTTACCAGCAATTTAAGGATTATAAACCCACTTCTTGGCTTCCGATGCGCAATGAAAATGGTTCGATGAATCTATTGCATCATAAAACTCTAGCCAATTGGTATGGTCCAGATGCGGAGCATGAATCCATTACTAGCTTTGAGGGCTTTTCCCAGTATCCTAATCGGGACGGACTCGCGTTAGGCTACTCTGGACAAAAGTTGAAGCATTATTTGCATTATCAATTTGTCAGCGATACCGATCAAATTAATGATGAAATAGAAGATGAGTTGGGTGCATTACCCCAGAACATTAAATCTCTGATTATGTTTGGCGTCGGAGTTGGCTATCAACTGGTTGAATTATTCAAGCATCACAAGGTAGATAACCTTTTCATATGCGAACCCAATCGCGATTTCTTCTATGCTTCTCTGTCAACCATTGACTGGCACGATATTCTGACTCAAATCGAACAGAATGAGGGCCGTTTGTATCTGAATGTTGGCGATGACGGCAGTAATTTGTTTCGAGATCTTTTGAATCAGTTTTATGCCATAGGGCCCTATGCGTTAGCGCATACCTATTTTTACCAATGTTACTACAACTCAGCACTTAACGAGGCCATCGCCCAATTGAGGGAACAGCTGCAAGTCGTTATTGCGATGGGTGAATATTTTGATCATGCCTTTTTTGGGATCAATCATACCGTAGCGGCTATTGAAAGCGGCGTTAAAGTGATGGGTAAAAATCCAGCATCAAAACTGAGTCATGAGCAACGGGAGTTTCCAATCTTTTTAGTGGGCAATGGACCTTCTTTGGATTCCGCGATTGATGCCATTCGAGCTGAGGCGGGCAATGCGGTAGTCATTTCCTGTGGCACTAGCCTCCAAGTTCTCTACAAAAATGGGATTGTGCCGGATTTCCATGCTGAGATTGAACAAAATCGCTGTACATTTGATTGGTGTTCTCGGGTAGGAAATTACGAGTATCTCAAAAAAATTAAACTGATTTCCTGCAATGGAATTCATCCCGATACCTGCTCATTATTTGCAGATTGCTATATCGCGTTTAAAGAAGGCGAATCTTCGACAGTGTCGTCTCTGAACGTTATGGGAGAGGCATCTTATGAGGTGCTCAAATACGCCTTCCCAACCGTAACAAACTTTGCCTTGAATTTTTTCCTGAAGTTGGGCTTCAATCAGATTTACCTATTTGGCGTCGACCTGGGATTTCTAGACAGTACCAAGCATCACTCCAACCAATCGGGATACTACAGCGAAGATGGCAAGCAGATATTCAACCACAGTGAAAAACTGAACACGGCAATCCAAATTCGCGGCAACTTCCGGCCCGTAGTCTATACCAAACAGGAATTTAAGATTGCCAAAATGGTGATGGAGCAATCGCTTCGAGAATCGAAAGCGGAATGTTATAACACTAGTGATGGTGCGTATTTGCAAGGCAGTCGACCACTTCCTTTGGACAGTTTATTGATTCTCAGTTCTGTGGAGAAGGGCGAGTTGTTAGAGCAACTTTTAACCTCGTGTTTTAGCGCACAACAAGCCGGGACGATCTCCAATATCTTTGAAAAACACTATTCACAGAGCGTTTTAAGTCGAGAGCTCGAGAGTTTTGAACAGTTTATTGGCCAAAATGTGGAGAGTTTTGAAGAAGCAGAGCGGATGATTGAGAAGCAAAAAATGTTGCTGTTTCAATCATACAAAGTGGGGAAATCATTACTATTCTATTATCTTTATGGCACCAGTAATTACGCCAATGCATTGTTAGCTAAGTGTCTATATTCCTATTCGGATAAAGTGCGCTCCATAGAGCTGTTTAATCGCGCCAGAGAAATTTGGTTGCATGGCTTTAAAAAGTTGAAACAGCAGATTCTTCAGAATCGACATGCCTTGGATCACAGTCATTTTCTCGCAGGACAACGTGTAAACAGTTATTTGAGTTTTTCGTTGCAAGATAAACGCATTCAAGTGTACACAGACTCGTCTCGATTTACCCAAAGTATGCACACCTTATCGGAAGAACACGGTTTCGACTGCGAGTTTTTACCTTGTACCCAATTGCAACAGGCCGATGAGCTTAGCAGTAATGCCCCATGGTTTATTTATTCCGAGACTTCAAATTTGGCTTTGGGAAATTTACAAAATATCGTTGAGCAAGCGCAGAAAAGGCACAATCGTTGCACAGTTATTTTCAATAAAATACCGAGGGAACCGCTACCAATGAACCCTTACGTGACCTACGTCATTGTGCCAGGGGACACATTTGTACAGCGGATGCCCATTCAATGTAACGACATGACACGGGCGCGACTGGCGTTGCAACACTTTGTCGATGGAATAAGCTATGGCATAGTGGTCTCAAAGTTTTACATCGTGACTGGGCATGCTGATTTCTTATCAGACTTTGAACACTTACTCGAGTCAAAAGTCGTTTATGATGGGATATCGTCGGTGGTTTTATCTGAAAAGACCATAAAAGATGAGCAATTGGTGATTGCGAACGGTACCAGGCTGTTTCTGTCTGACAAAACCGGGGTCGCATGTTTGGTGAGCAAAACCATTACTGAACCAGAGCATATTGAATTGCAACGGGCGCTGGTACAGGCACTACCATTTATAGAAGGAAAAGAGCCGAATGATGTTTAGTGACCGTTCGATATTAATCACAGGTGGTACCGGATCTTTTGGTAATCGTTTTGTTCAATACTTACTGGAACACGATACGCCTAAGCGTTTAATCATCTATTCCCGCGATGAGCTCAAACAGTTTGAAATGCAGCAACGTTTCGACGCTCCTTGTATGCGCTATTTTATCGGCGATGTAAGGGACAAACATCGTCTCAAGTCGGCTATGAAAGACGTGGATTACGTGGTCCATGCCGCAGCATTAAAACAAGTACCGGCCGCGGAATACAACCCCAATGAGTGTATAAAAACCAACATCAACGGTGCACAAAACGTAATTGATGCGGCAATCGAGACTAACGTGCGGCGGGTGATTGCCTTGTCGACTGACAAAGCGGCCAACCCTGTCAATTTATACGGTGCGACCAAGTTGGCATCGGATAAGTTGTTTGTTGCGGCAAATAACATTTCTGGGGCAAAAGGCCCAAGATTTGCCGTGGTACGTTATGGCAACGTGGTGGGCTCAAGGGGATCGGTAGTGCCCTTTTATCGAGAGCTGCTGGCACAGGGACGGGATAAATTACCCGTTACCCACGAGGAAATGACTCGCTTCTGGATTACCTTGGATGACGGTGTCCAGTTCGTGGTGAAAAATTTCGAACGCATGCACGGTGGTGAGATTTTTGTTCCGAAGATCCCTTCCATTCGCATCGTCGATTTGGTTGAGGCCATGAGTGGCAAGCGAGATTTTGAAACTATTGGTATTCGACCCGGTGAGAAATTGCATGAAGTGATGGTACCAGAAGAGATGGCACACCACTCTTTGGAATTTGATGATCATTACGTGATCACGCCTGCTATCAAATTCTTCGACAAAACCGTCGATTACAAAGTGAATAAGTTAGGTGAGAAGGGCAAAGCCGTAACCGATAAGTTTGAGTACCATTCGGGCACCAACCCTCACTTTTTAACTGTAGAAGAATTGCGCGAACTCGATAAAGTTACTCTGTAAGGTGGCGTAAATATGTCACGATCAAAACCGCTCATTCCCTATGGACGGCATTCTATTAACGAGGACGACATCGCTGCGGTGGTGGATGTCCTCGAACATCATTTTCTTACCCAAGGGCAGAAAGTCCCTGAATTTGAACAAGCATTGAGTGAATACACTGGCGCTCGACATGTCACTGTGGTCAATAGCGCCACATCTGGGCTACATGTCGCTTGTATGGCATTGGGTGTGGGACCAGGCGATGTGGTTTGGACGGTGCCCAATTCCTTTGTGGCATCTGCAAACTGTGCTCTTTATTGTCACGCCAGCGTCGATTTTGTCGACATTGACCCACTTACCCGAAACATCAGCATAGACTGTCTAGAAACTAAACTTGAGCAAGCAAAAAAGCTGGGGCGTTTGCCTAAGGTTCTGATCCCAGTGCATTTTTCTGGTGCGAGTTGTGATATGAAAGCCATTGCTCGCTTGGCTCAAGAGTATCAATTTAAGGTCATTGAAGATGCGGCCCATGGCTTAGGTGGCAGTTATTTGAATCGCAAGATTGGCTGTGCCCAGTTCAGCGATATCGCCGTGACCAGTTTCCACCCGGTGAAGTCCATCACTACGGCCGAAGGCGGGGCTTTGTTAACCAATAGTGATGAGCTCGACAGCCAAATCAAATTATTGGCCAAACACGGTATCACTCGTGACGCGGACAAAATGGAAGGCCCATCAGAAGGACCTTGGTATTATCAACAGGTTGCCTTGGGCTACAACTACCGCTTAAGTGATTTGCAAGCGGCCTTGGGTATTAGTCAGTTAGCGCGGCTTGATGGGTTTATTGAAAAACGTCATGAAATTGCACTGAACTACCTAGATAAACTAGATAACTTGCCGCTAAAGTTACCAAAGCATGATATTGATAACCCCAGCGCTTGGCATCTTTTTATGGTGGAATTGACCCAACATGATCGCTTAGCCGTCTATCAGAAACTGCATGCTCAGGGTATTGCTGTGAATGTGCACTATATTCCCATTCATCTGCAGCCTTATTATCGACGGCTCGGATTTGAACCTGGCGACTTTCCAAATGCCGAACATTTTTATCAAAATGCCCTGACTGTGCCTTTATTTCCTGACATGTCGGCCGATGAACAAGACAGAGTAATTAAGGCACTGACAGAGGTTTTAAGTTGAATTTAGCCATCATTCCGGCGCGAGGCGGCAGTAAACGTATCCCCGGAAAGAACATTAGAACATTTGCAGGTAAACCTTTAATTGCCTATAGCATCGAGGCTGCACAACAAGCGAATGTCTTTGACCACATTTGGGTGTCGACGGATTCTCATGAAGTTGCACAGTTAGCCATTCAATTAGGCGCGCAGGTGCCCTTTATGCGTCCAGAGCATTTGTCTAATGACATCATAGGCACTCGCCCGGTGACCAACCACGCCATTGAATATTGCATGGAAACCCTAGGAAAGCCCGAATTTTGCTGTTGTATTTATGCCACAGCGCCCTTTTTACAAGCTCAGTATCTACAGCAAGGTTTAGCGCAACTGCAATCTAATCCTAATAAAGGGTTTGCTTTCTCGGTTACCAGCTTTGCCTTTCCTGTGCAAAGGGCATTGACCATTGAAAACGGTGTAGTCGCGCCCATGTTTGCCGACAAGATCATGCATCGCTCGCAAGATTTACCTGAAGCGTTTCACGATGCTGGACAATTCTACTGGGGGCGAACGGAAGATTATCTGAGCGACAAAGCGATTTTTTCACAGCACAGCCTACCCGTGGTGTTGCCGAGACATTTAGTACAAGACATTGACACCGAAGAAGATTGGCAACGAGCCGAGTTGATGTATCAAGCCTATATTCAAGGAGGCAAGCCGTGAGCCGACGAATCCTGCTGATCCGCATGGTTGAATTGGGTGATGCGGTCAGTATAACCATACCGGCCATTCGCCATTTGCAGAAGCAGTCTTTGGACGCCCAAGTTGATGTGCTGACCTATGGCAAGTCTCAAGAACTCGTTTCACTAGCAACGCCCGATTGTAGAATGATCACTCTGGACAACGACCATTGGCCAGACAACCTTTTGCCAGCGATGGAAGCATTTCTGGGGTTAGCGGAAAAAATCATTGGCCAGGAATACCATCGAATCATCAATCTCGATACCGCATTTATGCCATGTTTTTTGGCTCGGTTTTTGTCAGATGCCGGTGAAAAAGTCGAGGGCAATCTGTTGGGGATATCGGTTCAACAATTGATTGATCAGGTACAAAGCCAGCAATTGCAAATCGCCTATGTCAACGACCCAAGCCAATACATGCAAAGCACTTACTTTGGTATGCTCAAATGGCACTCACCTTGGTGGCAAGGTTCGGTGTTGCCAGAAAACGGCTATGGGGAGTTTTATTTGCGAGCCTGCTGTGGTTGGACCGATATCGATTATGACAATCATTTGCCCGTTAGCGTTGCTAGCCACAGCCGCACAACCAACAAAGTGATCTCCTTGGCTCTATCCATGCCAGGCTATATTTACAGTGAACAAGCTAAGTTGGTAAAACTCCTTGAAAACGCAGGATTTGTAGTGCAGTTGGATCGTGACACAGACCCGATGAAAACCAGACTGAGTCGCCTGGCCAGCAGCGATCTTTTGGTCACCTTGCCGCAGGTCACTTACGCATTAGCACAAGGGGTAAAGTGCCCCACCTTATTGTTATGTGGGCAAGTGGATCCTCGCACTTTGATGCCCGATTACGCCACCGAAATGGGCAGCGAATACCCAGGAGCCAACGATTTGTTTGAAAGCATCGAATCGATTTTCAGCGAGGCCGAACATGAATAATATTCGAATAGGTAAGCGCATCATCGGGCCTGATCAAGCACCTTTTATTATCGCGGAGCTAAGCGGCAATCACGGTCAAGACTTTGAACTGGCATGCCAAATGGTCGATAAAGCCGCCGCAGCCGGTGCCCACGCTATCAAGCTGCAAACCTATACTGCCGACTCCATGACGTTGAATGTCGACTCCGCTGATTTTGTGATCCAAGAGCAAGACAGTTTGTGGTATCGCGAGTCGCTCCACGAACTCTACGGCAAAGCGGCAACCCCCTATGAATGGCATAAGCCTTTGTTCGAACGGGCCAATGCTTTGGGGATGGAAGCCTTTAGTTCACCATTTGATGAGGCTGCAGTAGATTTTCTCGATGAATTGGGCGTGCCTTGCTTCAAGATTGCTTCATTTGAGTTGACCGACATTCCGTTGATCCGTAAGGCCGCCTCCAAGGGCAAGCCGCTGATCATGTCCACCGGCATGGCTACCATTGGTGAGATTGAAGAAGCGGTCAAAACCGCAAAAGGGCAGGGCTGCGAGCAGATCATATTGCTTAAATGCACCAGTACCTATCCGGCATTACCGGTCAATACTAACCTGAATACGATAGCCAATATGCGCAATGCCTTTGGCGTTCAGGTGGGGTTATCAGACCATACTGCGGGGGTGGGTGTGTCTGTTGCAGCGACCGCTTTGGGGGCCACGGTGATTGAAAAGCATTTTGTGTTAGACCGCAGTGCTGGTGGCGTGGACGCCGCATTTTCTCTTGAGCCAGATGAACTGGCTAGCTTGGTGGTTGAAACGGAGCGAGCATGGCAAGCCATGGGCTCTGTGGTTTATGGTGGCACCGCCGCAGAAGAGAAGTCTAAGCACTATCGGCGCAGTATTTTTGTTTCACAAGCGTTGAAAAAAGGCGACGTTTTATCGGTAGATAACTTGAAAATTGTTCGTCCCGCTTCAGGTCTGGCGCCCAAGCATTGGGATCACGTGATTGGCAAAGTGGCTAAACGAGATTTACCACTAGGCACGCCGTTGAGTTGGCAAGATGTGGAGTAGTTAGCGTCCATGCTGAGTCAATCGCCCAACAGAGTGTTGTTTCGTGTTGATGCTTCTTCCGTGATGGGAGTCGGGCATTTAATGCGCTGTCTCGCTTTGGCACAGGCCCTTGACAAGCAAGGTGCCCAATGCACGTTTTTGGTGAATGAAGACGCATATCAAATTTGTCAAAAAAGACAAGATTGGGTGGGTGAGGTCGAAGTGATTCCCCACTGTGATGATCTAAGTCTCCAATTACCTTGGTTGGTATCGCGCGCAACAGAGGGGCAATATCAAGCACTGGTTTTAGATGGCTATCATTTTGATGAGGCTTATCGAAGCGCGCTACAGGAACTGGATTGTTTGCGGGTGTGTTTTGACGACACTAATCAGCTGTTAAACTTGCATGCGGACCTAATTATCAACGGTGCCAGCAATGCAGATAGTTTGAATTACGAGGATACGGCTGCCGGTGCTGTTTTATGTTTAGGCGACCAATACCGAGTACTGCGGGATGAATTCAGTGATTCCCAAGTGGTCGATTTTGCTACTCGTAACTGTTTGACTCTGACACTGGGGGGCAGTGATCCCCTTAACCTTACGATTCCGATTCTATATGCGTTGCATTCCCGCGGCTTTACCGGGCAAATACAGGTGATCACCGGACCCGCCTACGCAAAATTGAAAGCCTTACGACATCTCTTGCAAAGGTTAGATTTGAGAGTCATCCACAGCCATGACTGTCAACATATTGCTCGCCGCTTTCTTGCCTCTCGGTTGGTGATTTCGGCCGCCGGTGGCAGTCAGTTCGAACTGCAAGCATGCGGTTGTCCCAGTATGTTGCTGGTGGTTGCAGACAATCAATACAATGCCACAGAGCAAGCGGCCAGTCAGGGATGGTGTGAAATGTGGGATGTGCGGGGCACTGGACAAATTGATGCACTGGTGGATAGTGTCATGGTGCTTTGGCATGAACAAGAAGAGTTAAGAGCCATGAGCGAGCGTGCTTATCAGACCTGCGACAATCAAGGTGCCCAGCGGGTTGCCACTGCGATACTTTCGGCCGTGAACAAGCGATGAGTTTTGCCATTCCTGTGCCACGGCTGCAAGGCTACGGGGTTGTTCTTCGAGCTATCGAAGTGAATGACTTAGAGACCTTGCGAACTTGGCGCAATGACCCTCAAGTCAGTCAGTTCATGCTCAGCCAAGAACCCATCACTGCTGAGCAGCAATCGGCTTGGTATGCCCATATTCAACGGGCCCATAATCAACAGCATTTTGTGATCGAATACAAAGGCCAAGCCATTGGCAGTGCTAATGTGAAAACCCGTGGTATCGCGGAGAATCTGCTGCATGCGCAGACCCTAGAGCCTGGGTTGTACATCGGTGAAGCCGCATATCGACAGAATATCGTAGCCTTTGCACCCACTTTGTTACTGAATGATTACTGCTTTGAAACCCTTGGCTGCAAACGACTGCGTGCGGTGGTGAAGGCTGAGAATCAGGCAGCACTCAATTACAACCAAAAATTAGGCTATCGGATAGTGGAACATGGGGATTTGATTGAAATCGAACTGAATTTCGAGGATTATCAAACCCATACACGCATGCTGAAGGGATTGTTGTCCCGCACGAGTACTAGGAAATAATCCATGAGTAACCTTTTAATTTTGCAACAAACCTTTGCCGACAGCTTAGCTATTCCCTTGGAGCAGGTAAATGATGAACTTGCTTACAATACCATTGCAGAGTGGGATTCCACAGCCCATATGATTCTGGTGGCTGAGCTTGAAAATCGATTTTCCATCATGCTGGATACCGATGACATCATCGACATGAGCTCGGTGGCAAAAGCCCGGGAAATACTGGCCAAATATGACGTCGCTTTTGAATCTTAAAGACAAAGTTATTCTGGTAACTGGCGCCACGGGGGGTATTGGTCGAGCCACGGCCGTCCTATGCGATCAATTGCAGGCGACCTTGTATCTGTGTGGTCGCGATCAAGATGGACTTGAACAATTGCAATCACAGCTCAAAGGCAACCACCATACCCTGTGCTACGATGTCACCAACACCGAACAAGTCAAACAAAATGTGACCCAAGTGATGAAACAAAGTGGCAAATTGGATGGCCTGGTTAACAACGCTGGGGTCATGATCGATGCGCCATTGGCTATGACACGAATCGAGGATCTTGAGCAACAGTGGCGGGTGAACAGCCAAGGGGCTTTGTTGCACGCGCAATTTGCCAGTCGATTGATGGGGCGTCAGACCACATCCAGTATGGTTAATCTGTGCTCCATCGTCGGCGAAAAGGGCAGCAGTGGGCAGGTTGCTTACAGCATGACGAAAGCCGCAGTCACCGGCATGACGCTGTCCTTGTCCAAAGAGTTGGCCAGTTTGGGGATTCGAGTCAATGGAGTCGCTCCTGGGTTTATTGAAACGGACATGACCGCTCAATATTCTGCACAAACGCGCGATAACCTGATCAAACACATTGGCTTGGGACGATTGGGACGAGCAGAGGATGTGGCCGCAACGATTGCCTTTTTACTCAGCGACAGTGCGAGCTACATTACCGGACAAATCATTGGCATCGACGGTGGATTCATTCTCTAGCTGAACCCTCTGCCGTTTCAAATGACGCTGATATCCGGACGGAGAAGCGATGTTTTTTCAACAAGTAGCTCGACATGGCGATAAGTTGGCGATCATTGATGGTGATCGGCAGATAAGCTATGCCCAACTTGCCGAACTGTGTGACGAATTAGCCGAGTCTCTCGCCTCCCTGCACAGCAAGGCGGTGATATTTATTCTCGCAAAAGACAGCCTCTCTACCGTCGTGGCATACCTAACCTGTTTGCAACAAGGGCATTGCGCCATGTTACTCAGCCCAAACTCAAGTGAACAGAGCTTGGCCCAATTACAAGCTCAATACCAACCCCATTGTATTTTGTCAGCAACGGATGATTTGCTACCTGCTATTCATTGGTGTGAGAAACCCCATACACAATCCTTATGTGCAGATCTCGCGTTGCTATTGTCTACCTCTGGGTCAACGGGCAGCGCCAAACAAGTGGCGCTGAGTTTCGCCAATTTGCATAACAATGCCCAGATGATTGTCAATTACCTGCCCATAACCGAGCAAGATCGTGCGCTTTGTACCTTACCCTTGTTCTATTCCTATGGGTTGTCGGTGCTCAATAGTCATTTGTTGGTGGGGGCATGTTGCGTATTTACATCATTCTCGATGGTCAATCGGGAGTATTGGCAATTGTTTGATGATTTAAAGATCAACAGCTTTGCCGGTGTTCCCCACAGTTATCAGATGTTGAAACGGCTGCGGTTTACCCAAAAGTCCTTGCCCTACCTGCGTTATTTCACTCAAGCGGGGGGAAAGTTAGATGCCGATTCAGTACTGGAACTGGCAGAATATGCCCAACAGCAAGGCAAACAGTTTTATGTGATGTACGGCCAAACGGAAGCCACCGCCCGAATGGCCTACTTAGCTCCGGAAAAAGTGCTCAGCAAGCCCCAATCTATCGGCCAAGCGATACCGGCCGGACAACTGAGCTTGATGGATGACAACGGAACTACCATTGAGGCCGCCCATATTGAAGGCGAACTGGTGTATAGCGGCCAGAATGTCATGCTAGGTTATGCGTCAAAAGTGCAAGATCTTGCCCATTTTGAACCAACGGCTGTACTACATACCGGTGATTTGGGTTACCGAGATGACGAGGGCGATTATTTCATTACTGGTCGTATAAAACGGATCATCAAACCCTTTGGGCAACGGATTTCCTTGGATGATGCGGAGCGGGTAGTCAGCGAGAAGGGCTATCCTGCTTACTGTGCTGGTGATGATCAAATCTTAGTTGTGGCGATTTTGAATCCCCAAGAGCCTGAAAAAAGTGACTGGGCCAAAGGGCTGAAACGACAACTGGCCAGCCATTTTGCTTTGCACGTCAGTGCAATTGAAGTGTTAGTATTGAACCAACTTCCTATCAATGAAAATGGTAAAAAGGACTATCTGGCAATTATGAAGCGCTATCAAGATGGGCAACTGTATGATGACTGAGTCGTTGCTAAACCAATACGAAACGGCCTTCGAAGCACTTATGAACATGCCCGTGTACGAACTTTCTCAAGCGCAGAAAGAACAGGCTTTGCTGCCCTTGTTTGAAGTGCTACATCATTTGCATCGACAACACTGCTGTGAATATCGGCGCATCACACAAGGCCAGGGAGGCGCATCTATCATCGATTTACAATCACTGCCTTATCTGGCGGTGAGATTGTTCAAACAATTGCGATTGAGCAGCGTTACTCCAGAAGCTGAATTCAAATTGCTGCAGTCCTCTGGCACCACTGGCGCTCAAGTCGCTCAGGTGGTACTTGATCGGGCTACCAGCAGTCGTCAATCCAAAGTGTTGGTTAAAATCATGCAACAGACCCTAGGTAAACAGCGCTTACCTATGTTGATTATCGATAGCCCAAGCGTACTCAAAGACAAACAAAAGTTCAGCGCTCGCGGCGCAGGCATCCAGGGTATGGCATTTTTCGGGCGTGACCACACCTATGCCCTGGACGAAGACATGCAGCCAAACTGGCAGGCTATCGATGCTTTTGCAGAAAAATACCAAGGTCAGCCCGTCCTGATATTTGGATTTACTTTTATGGTGTGGTTGTACTTTGTTCAGGCGCTGCAACACCATGGGCGGCGATTATCCCTAACAGATGGCATCCTTATTCACAGTGGTGGATGGAAGAAATTGGTCGATCAACAAGTGGACAATGAGCGATTCAAATCAACCTTGCTTGAGATGACCGGCATCCGCCAGTGTTTCAATTTTTACGGTATGGCAGAGCAGGTGGGTTCGGTGTTCGTAGAATGTCACGAGGGGCACTTACATGCACCGATATTTGCCGATGTCATTGTCCGTGACCCATTCACCTTCAAACCGGCCAAATTGGGGCAGTCGGGACTGCTTCAGGTCTTGTCGATAGTGCCCACTAGCTACCCGGGTCACAGCTTGTTGACAGAAGATTTGGGGAGTTTATTGGGTGTTGATGATTGTCCCTGTGGTCGCAAGGGTAAGTATTTTTCGGTTCAAGGTCGCTTACCTAAAACTGAACTACGTGGATGCAGTGACACCCATCAGGAGCAATCTGGCCTATGAATATGACACTACTAGCTCCCAAGCAAGCTGACATCGATGGGATAGGAAAAACCCCATTATGCTTTCACTGTTTCGCCCCCCAAGTGCTGGAGTTTATCGAGCAATTCAGTCAACGATTGATGAAATCGACTCAGGCTCGGCAACATCCCGAACTCATCGCGCTGGGTTTTTGGTTGCGCAAAGGACACATACAAAGCTTGCGAGCACAACTTCCTTCTGGACTGATTAAGCCTCGCGGTTGGGTGATGCATTTCACGCCGGCCAACGTCGATACCATGTTTGTTTACAGTTGGATTTGTTCATTGCTAATGGGCAATCACAATGTGATCCGAGTGGCAACCGCTGCCAGTGAATCAAAAGATGTGCTGTTGGAGATACTCAATCAACTGTTTGCCGAGCCTCAGTTTGTGTCCATTGCCCGAAATAATCTATTTGTCCATTATGACAAGCATTCCGCTCACTCTGCTAATTTGAGTCTATTAGCGGACGCCCGAGTCATGTGGGGTGGAGATGACAGTGTGACCGCCATCAGAGCACTACCTTGCAAACCCCGCTGTGTGGATATCGGTTTCGCCGACCGCTATTCTGCTACTCTGGTCAATGGCGATGCGTTGCACAGTGATACTGCACAAACCCAATGGGCGCAAGCCGTGCTCAAGGACAGTCAGCCCTATGATCAACAAGCCTGTTCGTCTCCTCGAATTCTGTTTTGGTTGGGTTCACAACACGCCCTTGCCGCCAGCTTAGACAAGCTCAATGAATTATCCAGACGTCAGAATTCAGCCATTACCCAGCGCAATAACCATCTGGTATATCAACAATTGGTGTGCGCTCAACAAGAAGGTGTAACGGCCTATGAATTGAGTCATATTTGCGCGTTGCAAGTGCCCAAGTTAACAGTGGAGCAGCGACTGTGGCATACCGGAGAGGGTATGTGGCTTATCTATGCAATTGAGAGCCTCGATACCCTTGGAGAACAGCTTGATGAAAAGCTGCAAACCCTGAGTTATTGGGGGGTGGACAAAGGGCAGTTACTCAAGCTTTTAGAAAATCCGTCGATATCAGGATTGGATAGAGTTGTACCTGTCGGGCAGGCACTCGACTTTTCGCCTGTGTGGGATGGCTTCGATGTGTTTTCTCAGCTATGCCGCAGGATAGTGTTGGAGTAGTGTTCAATGACATTTTGGGTGGCACTGGCAAGCCAAGCGGGGCTGTTGCTGGTGTTGATGTTGATATTGCTTGGGATCACCAAAAGGCTGCGGGGCAAACGCGGCGCGTTATCGGTTGGCTTGAATCTAGATGATCTGCTTGTTCTAAGCTTGGTCAGTTTGACACTGATCACCTGTCAGTGGTTGCTTCCCACTTGGGCAATGGCCCTAGTCGCTTGTTCTATCGGCTTGTATGGATTTCTCGTTTGGCTCGATGCGTTGCTGTTCATCCAATACCGTATCGAAATTAATCGTCAAACCTTGGCGTGGTTTTTCACCGGCACTAAAGGTCTTTCAAAAGGCGTTCCCCATCTACTCGATGGGTTGAAAAAGTTTCCTATAGCCACAGTCGTTCCGCCTGCGTGGATAGCCTTGGTGTCTTGGCAAGCCTCTGGTGGTTTAGCCTCAGGGTTGTCTTCGGCAGCTCCACAAAATGTACTCACCAGTCTTGCGGTGATGACATTGGCCGCGTTGGTAGTGTTGGCACTGTTATGGGTGATGCGCGCGCTGTTCCAGTCTCAACATCCGTTTTTGACCTCGCCTACCTTGTTGTTGAATATTTTGGCTGACGATACTTTTGAAGTGACACCGGGCGTTGCAATCAAGTCGGAGCACCAAGGTTTTGTCGAACCCAACCCGCAAATTCCCACTCCAAGTGAGCAATTTGGTAAATTGGCTGGGGCGAACATTATTTTAATTACCGTGGAGTCATTGGGCGCTTATGTTACGCCTTACGTCCGCGATGCGGCCCACTCCCGATTGGCCGAGCGATTACAGCATCAAAGTTGGCTGTCTAGACAACATTTTTGTTTGTGTCCCAATACCACGGTTTCAACCAATCAAATGTATACCGGTGCGTACTCGAACAACCCCTACAATAAGGCCGATTCCCTTTATCCCGGCAGCGATCCCAAGCACATTGAGCTGCTCAAAGGGCAGGGCTACAAAACCTTATTTCTCGACAGCGCTGACATTGGCTTATACGACTACCACAAGCTTTTGGCTCGCATCGGTTTTGATAAGGTATGGGGTACCAATGACTTGCCTGAAAATGACCTAAAAGCCGACTATCGCCTGTTGAACATGGTGGACGAGGTGGCAGAGCAGGTGGCAGGTCAACCGTTCTTTTTGCACATCATCAACGATCAAACTCACATGCCCTATGAGGTGGTAGACAAAGAGCGTTTCAATCGCCACGGCTTTGCCGATGCTAAATCGGTATATCTCAATGCCATGGAGGAAGTGGACTATATCTTGGATACTTTCTTGCAACGCTTAGCCGACAAGGTGGATTTATCCAATACCCTTTTGGTCTTCACCGGCGACCACGGTGAGTCCTTTGGGGAATACGGTTACAGCTTCCACAGTAATTCAGTGATAAGGCCGCAAATGCAAGTGCCCTTTATGCTACATCACCCTAAACTGGGGGCGAAAACCTTGGAGCATTCTTGCCATTTCGATTTGTTTCCCACCTTCTTTGACTTGCTTGGCATTGCTTGTCCTTACCCAACTTTAGGACAATCCTTGGCCAAAGACGATCGTGAATTTGCCTACTTTTTCCATTCCGCGACTCTCAAAGGCAATTCACCAGCCAATTTTGGCTTTATGCTCGACGGCGACATGATCTGGATGGATAGACTGTTTAATCAGGTGAATGTGCTCCAGCAAGGACAACAAAAAGTCTCTTTGGGAGCGGAACAAAAACGCTATTCGAAAACTCTGTTGCACCGTATGCTGAAATCTCGTGGGGTGTTGGTGTGAATGAGACAAACAGGGCACCCATGCATCTGGCTTTTTGCGTCGATGATAATTTTTGTTGTCATCTCGCGGCATTGTTGGTCAGCATTCAACTACATCATAGCGACTCCATAGTTGCCCATATTGTCAGCGATGGTCTGAGTGATGAGTCTCAGAGTTTGCTGCTGAAGCTGCAAAAGGAGCATTTTCAATTGCAGTTTCACAAGGTTGACGTCACCGAGTTTGAGGCGCTGCCTATTAGTTTGCGATATGGAGAAAGGATCAGTTGCGCGACCTATTTCAGAATGGCTTTGCCGCAGATACTGGCCGACGATCTTGATCGGGTGTTGTATCTGGATGCGGACATGCTGGTATTGGGTGATTTAACGCCGTTGTATTTCAGCGAGTTGGAACAGCACTGTGCGTTAGTCGTGGCCGATGGTGCGCTCACCGCACAAGCCCGTTGGCAAGTATTGGGCACGGAGCTTCCGCACTACTTTAATGCGGGAATGATGTTGCTGAATCTTGAAACATGGCGTACCGAGCAGCTAGCAAAGCGTACTTTTAGTTTTTTAAATGATAGGGTGAAATGGGATTATAACGACCAGGATCTGTTGAATCTGGCATTGAATCAATGTGTCGGATTTGTGGATGAAAAATGGAATATGCAGTCTTATCATTTTCAAACCCAACAAAGAATTGAACCGAAGATTGTACATTTTACTGGGGTCGAGAAACCTTGGCACCTCTCCAGTGGCCATCCATTCACCGAGTATTATCAACAATGTCGATTAACCAGTCCTTATTCGTCTTATCAACCAGAGCTGTATCTGGATTCTCATGATAAGCGCCTGTTGCAAAAGGTCGAATCGAGGATAACCCAACCCAGTAAAATAGCGATTTACGGCGCAGGTCAAAAGGGACGGCGTCTCTATCATGCGCTGAATCAGTACAAATTTGCACAGATTCAATACTTTATCGATCGGGACGTGAAGGTCGATTACCAAGGTATTCCTGTCCTTGAGCTCGCCCAATTGACCGAGGTCGATATGATTGTGATCGCCTCTGCCGTGCATCAGCATGAAATTTACCGCCAATTGCTTGAGGCAAAGGTTTTACCAGAACATATTGTTTATACGGATTGAGTTGTGTTGAAAATTCTAGTTTGTTATCGAATCAATCAACATTCCACCAAAATGGCGGGAGTGCATAAAAAGATGCTCGGCCAGTTGGAAGGGTTGGCATCCATTGGTTTAGATGTATATGCCTTGTTTACCAGTATGAACCGTTTGCGATTGGTGCATTTCATTGAAAATCAATTGATCGATGTGCATGTCTGGGAGCCCATCGCAAAAGAAGGGGAACAGCAGCGATTTTGGCAGCTTGGACAACAGGCTTTGCATATGATCCAGCCGGATGCTGTCTACGCACGATATGAATCGATGTTCGCAGAACCTGTGTTAAAGACCTTCTTTCAAGCTGCAAAACAGTTAGGGATACAAACCTGTTTGGAGTTCCCGACTTTCCCCTACGACAAAGAGATTCAGGATGTAACGCGAGTTGAGTTGGATCAGAATAATCGTCGTCAAACTATGAAGTATGTGGATAGAGTATTTACCACCTCCACCCACAAGATAATCGATGGGGTGCCCTGTAGCGGATTTACTAATCAAGTTAGCAACGAGTTTCTGGACAACGCGTCTACCAGCCAGCTTCCTTTAATTTCGCAAACCGATTCAACCATCCACGTCATGGTGGTCGCCAATTTCAATCATTGGCACGGATTTGATCGCGCTTTACGGGGGTTGTCCGACTATTACACTAACCATCCCTCTGATTTGCCAAAGGTGATACTGCATTTTGTCGGCGAGGGGGAGAGTACCGCGCAGTTACAACAGTTAACCGACGAGTTAGAACTTCATCAAGTAGTTCGTTTTCATGGTTACAAACATGCTGAAGAATTGAAGGACATGTACCAGTGGGCCTCACTGGGTTTGGCGAGCTTGGGGTTGCATAGAATTGGTATCTTCACCAGCAGTACGTTGAAAGTTAGGGAGTATTTGGCCAATGGCTTGCCTCTGATTTACTGCTGTGAAGATCACGCTTTGTCAGAGTTTGGCTATGCACTGCGGATCCCACAAGATGAGTCTGCTGTCGATTTCAAACAAGTTGTCGAGTCTACGTTAGTTTGGTCCAAACAACCGCAACTCCGAGAGACCATTCGTCACTTCGCCAAAACAAATCTTTCTTGGCGTAGTTTTGGCGGTTTGGTTAAGGAACAAATAGAACGATATGTTGAGTCAATCCACAAAGGAGCAGTTGATGTTGACTGATGTTCTTCACTACTTTAGCTCTTTCCCGGGGAGATTGGCTCGTCAAGCAAAAAAGCGCTCACAGGGACCAATCTTGTTATACGGAGCCGGTGAAATGGGTGTGGATGTATTTTACCGGTTGGATCCCGCTCAAGTTGCTGGTTGGGTGGACCGAGCTTTGGCAAAGCCCGGAGCGAAACTGCTGGACAAACCCATCTATGCTCTCGAGCAAGTGACCGAATTAGAATTTGGCTGCCTAGTAGTCTGTTCTCAAGCCTTTCGAGACGAAATTGTAGAGACCTGCCTCGCCGCGGGGATCCCCAAACATAAAATCGTGGCAGGGTAGAAGGGTGATAAAGAACAAAACCATTCTGCTAGCATATGACGGCAAATATGCGTCATGCCCCAGGCCAAAGCGGCTGATTCGATTTTTACAGAAGCATAATCGGGTGCATATTTTGAGTCGCGACGTGCAGCCAGTGGTCGATGTCGAGCACAATTACGGGATGACTAAGCGACATTTGGCACCATTTTTAGAGGACTTACTCCGATGGGCAACGATTTTGCCTTTGGTTGGTCTGGCGGTTAAGCTCTATTTGTCTCGAGTCCGATTGCCAGACATTGATCTTAGCCAATACGATTACATTTTTGTTCACGACTTACATTTGTTGCCCTATTTTGAGTCTTGCCTAAGGTCAAAGGTCATTTTCGATGCGCGAGAGTACTATCCGCTACAAGACGCCAGCGATAAGGACTGGCATCGAACAGTCGGTAAGATAAATGATGCATTATGTCGTCGATACTTGGGGCGATGCCGTTTGCGGATCACCGTATCTGATTCTATTGCCAAACTGTATCTCGACCAATATGGCGCAGAATTTGGCGTGTTTAGAAGTTGTCCAGATATCGCGTTTCCGTCTATCGAGGAACAACGCAATAGCAATGGCAAAATCAACTTGATTCATCACGGCGGCGCGATTGTGAATCGTCAATTAGACAAGCTACTTGATGTCGCGGAATGTCTAGATCCACGTTTCCACCTCACACTCATGCTGATGCCGACTCAACCGGCTTACTTGAAGCAACTGAAACATAGAGCGTCTGCGATGCAAAACGTCTCTTTCGTAGATACAGTCGAATTTGAGGCTATCATGCCCTTTATCAGTCAATTTGATATTGGCATTCACTTATTAGATAAAAAGGGCGATCAGCACGAGTTCGCGTTACCTAACAAGTTTTTCGAGTTTCTGGGGGCTGGCTTAATGCTGGTGGTGTCCGGATCACAAGAAATGAATAAACTCGTTGAGCAGCATCAGTTAGGTCTGTCCTTTCCACAACTTGACGTAAAGGCGATCGCCGATACCATCAATCAACTTGATGAAAAACAGATTGCGCATTTTAAAAAACAGTCACAAGTTGCTCGTCATGACTTTACCTTTAACAAAGAAGCCGAAAAATTGGTACAACAGATTGAGGCAGAATTTGGCTGAAAAGTTAAGTTACAGTGGCGTTGGCCGATACCTACTGTTACAGGGTACTCTTTGTGATCAATCCCATTGCAGTTAGAGGTCGTTTTGGTTTTCGATAGTTTTAATATGAACATTCCTTCATTGCATACTTGCTTTGAAAAAAAACGTTCCGCCAGAGGTGCCGAGAGTGTTCGCCGCGAAAAATGGAACAATAGATCTCGCTATTTGTCGAAATACGGTCACTTGCATCCAAAGCTCGAGACAGCAGAGCGCTATCAATACGACGGATTGTATTCCCTCCACAAAGCCCAGCCTTTTGAGCGGCTTTACAATGTTGAAAATGGATATGTTGTCGAAGACGGATGGTTACCCAAAAAAGTCTATCGTTCCGTGCTAGGAGATCAACATCAAGAGGTCAATCCAACAATCATTGCCCAGGCTGCACTTCTTCATTTCAATAACGCCATAGAATTTGGTCACAGTTTCGACCCTTTTTTGAAATTGGCCGATTTGCTTGTTGAGATCATCAAAAAAGATGGATCTGTTAGATACGAATTTAACTGGTACTATTATCTTTCCCAAGTCGAATTCGAATCTGGTTGGGTTTCCGCTATGGCGCAGGGACAATGTATCAGTGTCTTGGTGAGGGCCCATGGCGTGACACAGGATGCTCGATTTTTGGAATACGCCAAATTGCTTTTCGAATTCATGAACAAAAGCGTAGCAAAGGGGGGCACACGGGGGGACCTTGCGGATCTCCATCCTGATTTGTCAGGATTTCCTTCTTTTGAAGAATACGTTTCTTCTCCAAACAATTTTACCTTGAACGGATGGGTATATGCGCTGTTAGGCGTTTATGATTTAATGTGCGCATGGCCAGAAAGTCAGTATAAACAAATGCTCAATCGTGTTTTTTCTCATCATATAGCATCACTCTCTACAATATTGCCGTTGTATGACTTTGACGGTTTGAGTTGTTATGACCTCGGTTATATCACTTTTGACGCACCACCTAATTTTAATTTAGGCTACCACGAAACCCACATCAGGCAGCTCAGGATTTTAGGCAAGCTTTCTGGACACGCTTTGTTTTTTGACTACGCAAATGTGTGGCAAGATTTTCTCACAGGTGAAGTGTGACACTGGCAGTTATAGGTGCGGGTCAAAGTGCCGCTTATTATCTTCAATACTGCGTCTCTATAAATACTTTAGGCGCTGTCACGCTGTTTACATCTGATGGTAGTGGACAAATTAACGATTTAAAGGCGGAAAAAATCACCGATTTAGCCGCTCACTCATTTGATAAAATTGTCATATGTTCACAATTTATTGATGAGATTAAGCAAACTTTGGCTAGTTTGCAGATCGACTTTTCTAAGGTGTATTTTTTTGATTTCAAATCAAAAACAGAATCACCGCTGATTTGCAATGATTTCGAGCTAACCCATCCGAAGGCAAACAGCATGTTGGCTGTCTATGATTTGCAAAATCATAACCTGACTTTCAATTTTTCAATATTTGTCAGTGCTGCACATGCCTACGCAATTAATCACGGATACAAGGGTATTTCATTTATCGTCATTAAAGGGGGATTCAACCAAGTTTCCTTTAACGATAGATTGAAATATTCCAAACAACAATTTGATTGGCGGATCAGCAACCTGTTACCCGCAATTACGCAATTGTCCGACCTTCATATCGATTATGCCGACATGTATCACTCAGAAATGGCTACCAGGCTGATCAGTGCTTATGATGCAAATGATGTGTTTCCCAATAACGCGGTTGCAGATGGAACCTATCTTCATGCAGCGCAAGCAAGCCACATGAAAAGCGGCAACGATTTATACTCCCGATTTGGCGAGTTTCAATATTTGAGAGCGCCAAACCAGGCAAAGTTGTACTTACGCAGTCTTTTTAATGAGTTGAGTGACAAGAAAGTGATAACGCTTTCGATTAGAAGCACGACGTATCAGGCTGAAAAAAATGCCTCTTTGCAAGATTGGATCAAACTGAATGACTTTTTGGTTGAAAGGGGATATCAGACTCTTATCGTTCCGGATATTTCCCAGTGTTTTGATAGTCATTGCCGTTCTTTTTTTAAAGGGGCAGTTTACCTATCTGAAGCGAGCATCAATCTGCAATTGAGGTGCGCAGCGTATGAAATGGCTTATTTCAATGTTTCTGTGGCATCGGGCGCCGGGGCGCTGTTATTTCTTAATCCAAATGTCCGATTCATGATGTGTTGCAATGAAATTGCCGCCATGGGCATCGAAGGATTCGAGCAAAACTCAGGGTTGCTAAGAAATCAAAAGTTTCCTTTTATGAAAAGTGGTCAGTGGATGTTTTGGCACACTGACCGATATACAGATATGCGCGACAGCTTTTTATCGATTGAAAAAGCGTTAATTGAACAGGACAAACAATGTCAAACGTAAAAACAATATTAGTTACAGGAGCATGCGGCTATAAGGGGTCTGTGCTAGTGTCAAAGCTGCTAGAACGTGGCTATCGCGTAGTCGCATTTGATACCCAGTGGTTTGGCTGCTTCATCGCTCCTCACACCAACCTTAAACTCGTCAAAGGTGATGTTCGCGTTCTTTCTCAAGTCCCATTTGACGGTGTTGACGGCATTATACATCTAGCCTCGATAGCCAATGACCCCTGTGGTGATTTGGATCCAAAGTTGACCTGGGAGGTCAGTGCCTTAGCAACCATGCAACTTGCGGATGAGGCGAAGCGTCGGGGAATCCAGCATTTTATTTATGCTTCATCTGGCAGTGTCTATGGGGTTAAGACGGAAGAACAGGTAGTTGAAGAGCTGAGTCTAGAGCCTATCTCGGAATACAACAAAACCAAGATGGTGTCAGAGCGGGTACTACTGAGTTACGACAGTGACATGATCGTGCAAATCGTTCGTCCGGCGACCGTATGTGGTTTGTCGCCTCGGATGCGCCTAGATGTGTCGGTCAATATGCTGACAATGCAAGCGCTGACCAACAAAAAAATTACTGTATTTGGTGGCGATCAAACTCGACCAAACATTCATATCGATGATATTACTGACTTGTATGTGTTCCTTTTGGACAACCCACAAATCCGCGGTGTGTACAATGCCGGCTTCGAGAACATTTCGATCATGGATATTGCCAAAATGGTCACCGAGAAAGCGTCTGCTGAATTGATCGTGACGCCCTCAAACGATCCTCGTTCCTATCGCATGAATTCCGATAAATTGTTAGCGACGGGCTTCAAACCGAAGAAAAATGTGGCAACCGCCATCGATGAGATTGTAGAAGCATACCACCAAGGACGTTTGAAAGATGAGCAGAATTGGTACAACTTGAACTGGATGCAGAAGCACATTTTATGACAAATTTGTATGCAAACTATACTCGCTCACTAAGTGAGCAACTGGCGGCGTTCGATTGGCAACCAGTGGAAGAGTTGGCGCAGCGTTTGTACCAACTTTGGCAACGTCGCGGGCGATTATTTATTGCCGGAAATGGCGGAAGTGCAGCTAATGCAGTGCATTTGGCCAATGATTTTCTGTACGGGGTCAACCCAAGCGGTCGAAGCATTGATGTTGAGGCATTGAGTGCGAACAGCGCAGTACTGACTTGTCTGGGAAACGATATTGGTTATCAAAATATTTTTGCTCAGCAGTTGGCAGTCAAAGGTCAACAAGACGATGTTTTGATTGTCTTGTCAGGTAGCGGCAATTCGCCAAATATTCTAGAAGCGCTCAAAACTGCGAAGCAAAAAGGCGTGTATAGCGTTGGCATTTTAGGTTACAGCGGTGGCCAAGCGAAAAGTGCTTGTAATTTGCCACTGCATTTTGCCATTGACGATATGCAAATAGCCGAAGACACCCAGATTATCATTGGTCACATGCTGATGCGTCGGCTGCATGGCCTGTTGGCTGAGCACGGAGCCGATTGAATGAAAGTCATGGTGTTGGGGAGTAATTCATTCGCAGGCAGTCAGTATATTGCTCATGGCTTAGCGCGTGCCGAACAAATCCTGGGGGTGAATCGTTCAGCGGAAGGCTCAGATCTGTTTTTGCCCTATAAATCGAGTCCACTGCGCAGTCGCTATCAATTTCAGCAATTGGACATCAACCAGAATTTTGCAGAAATTTGCCAGTTAATGGAGCAATTTCAACCTGATTATGTCGTTGATTTTGCCGGTCAGGGAATGGTTGCTGAGAGTTGGCAAAATCCCGAGCAGTGGTATCAAACCAATATTGTTGCAAAAGTGAAGCTCCACCAGTTTTTGGTAGGTAAATCCTGGCTAAAAAAGTACATCCGAGTGTCCACACCAGAAGTATATGGGAGTTGCGATTCGCTTATTGTTGAATCCAATCAGTTTAACCCTAGCACTCCCTATGCGGTGTCCCACGCGGCCATCGACATGAGCTTGAACGCGTTTTTTAAGCAGTATCAATTTCCGGTAGTTTTTACTCGTTTTTCAAATTTTTACGGTGCCGGTCAACAGCTTTATCGCATCATTCCCAGAACCATGATCTATGCCTTGCTGGGCAAAAAGCTGCCACTCCACGGTGGTGGACATGCGGTTCGCGCATTCATTCATGGCCAGGATGTAGCTCGCGCTATTGAGGCCTGTATTGACCGAGGAGAACCGGGTCAAACCTATCATTTTTCTACAGACCGATTTGTCACTATTCGTGAATTGGTAACCATGATCTACGAGACCATGGGCCTGAATTTTGGCGATCAAGTGGAATTGAGTGAAGATCGCCCAGGCAAAGATTTGAAGTACTTAATGAACGATCAAAAAGCCCAGCAGACCTTAGGTTGGTCTGCTGAAGTCGAATTAGAGCAGGGTATTCAGACTACGTTGGAATGGGTTAAAGAGCACATCCACACCATTCAAACTCTGCCACTAGAATATCAACATAAAGTGTGAAGCCCATGGCGAATTTTTATCCAGAACAGTACCAAAAAACCGGGCAATTTCCGATTAACCACAATTATCTTCCGCAGCAATTTGAAGACTACGAAGCGATTTGGCAAGAAGTTAAAAAAGTCGTTATCGCAGGAGACTTTACTTTGGGTAGTGCAGTGGACCGATTTGAACAGGATTTTGCCAAACTCAATGATGCAAAATACGGTATCGGTGTGGGCAGCGGCACCGATGCGCTCTTTCTTTCACTGAAAGCACTAGGTGTAGGACCTGGCGATGAAGTGATTACCACGGCCTTTACCTTCTATGCCACAGTGGGCGCGATTGTGACCGCTGGTGCAACACCTGTATTTGTTGACGTAGCCGATGACCACAACATTGATGCTGGGAAAATTGCTCAGGCCATTACCTCAAAAACCAAGGCCATCATGCCTGTTCATTGGTCAGGGACGCCCTGTGACATGGAAAGCATTAATCAACTGGCGGCAAAACACGGGATATCGGTGGTGGCCGATTCTTGTCATGGGATCGAATCTACCTTGAATGGCAAAGCCATGGGGGCATACTCAGATTTGACTTGCTACAGTATGCATCCGTTGAAAAACCTCAATGTTTGGGGTGATGGCGGTATCATTTTGACTAATGACAAAGCCTTAGCTGATAAACTGGCATTGATGAGAAATCACGGGCTGTCAGGACGAGATGAGTGTCAGATGTTTGCCTACAACTCTCGCCTTGACACCATTCAGGCCGTTGTGGGCCAATATCTATTGGACAAACGTATCAATGGAATAACAGACAAGAGAATTCAAAACGCCCATTACTTAGACAGTAAGTTGGCGAAGATACAGAGCATAACTTTGCCGCCAAGAGATCCGAATAAGCGCAGCGTTTTTCATCTTTATATGGGGCAATTCGAACGCCGTGACGAGTTACAGGTGTTTCTGCAAGACAAAGGCATCGATGCAAAAATTCATTATCCAACACCGATGCACCTGCAACCTGCAGCGGCTAATCTAGGCTATAAAGTGGGGGACTTTCCTCGCAGTGAAGCGTTGGCAAAATCCTGTTTGTCTTTACCTGTCCACGAGTTTATTGAGCAGTCTCATTTAGACTATATGGTGGAATCGATAGAGCAGTTTTACGCATGAAAACAGTAACCGTACCCTTTGTAAACCTTGGTGCTCAATTTGAATCCTTGCAGCAAGAGTTTGTTGATGCCTTTGTCCGACTTGGCAAACAGGGAGCCTACATACTGTCTGATGATGTGACACAGTTTGAGGCCGGGCTCGCTAAATTGTGTCAAACCAAACATGCCATTGGTGTGGGTAATGGTACTGACGCGTTGATATTGATATTAAAAGCCTTGGACATAGGCCCTGGTGATGAGGTTATTACCGCTCCCAACTCATTTATCGCCTCTGCTGGAGCAGTTGCGGCAGTGGGAGCAAAAGTAGTGTTCGTCGATGTCGGTGAGGATTACAACATAGATGTAAACTTGATCGAAGCAGCGATTACTCAAAGAACTAAGGCCATTATTCCCGTTCACCTGACCGGCAACCCTGCGGATATGACGGCCATCAATCGGATTGCAAAGAAACATCAACTCTACGTTGTAGAAGATGCTGCGCAGGCCATTGGCGCTAAACATCACGGCCAAGCCGTTGGTGGCCTCGGTGATGCAGCTGCATTTAGCCTACATCCACTAAAAAATCTCCACTTGATGGGTGACGCAGGCTTCATCTCAACCAATAACACGGCTTTATTTGAGACAATATTGCGTTTGCGTAATCATGGTTTGATGAACCGTAACGAGAGTGCCCTATGGGGGCTAAACAGTCGCTTGGATGCTATTCAAGCAGCTTTTGGCAACATTAAACTTCCTCATTTTGACCGTTGGACCAAGCGCTTTCAAAGTATTGCCCAACGCTATCGAGATGCCCTTTGTGAAGTGGTGCAATGTCCTATCGTGGCGCAGGGCAATGAAGCGGTGTATCACAACTTTGTCATACAGGTACCAGACCGCACTCAATTAATGGCGTATTTAGCCGATAACTCCATTGAGACCAAAATACATTACCCAATCCCTTTACATCTTATGGAAATGAGTCGCTCACTAGGGTATCAAAAAGGGGATTTCCCCGTTACAGAATGGCAGTCAGAGCGAATTGTCAGTTTGCCTATTTATCCTGAACTAAGTGATGAACAGGTTGATGTCGTCTGTGACTTAATCAAGCAGTACTATCAGGATTAACATGGGACAAGAAATAGATTTAATGGTGAATTATCCTCGCTCCAAGCGCAATGTCGAGGCGCGAGGTCAGGAAAAAACCGAAGCGGATCGCCAACTCGCTCGACAATTCGGCAAAGCATTTTTTGATGGCGATCGTTCACATGGTTATGGCGGATTCTCTTATCATCCACGTTTTTGGACACCGGTTATCCCTACCTTTCGTACCCATTTTGCCATGGCAGACGACGCTTCCATATTGGACGTGGGTTGTGCAAAAGGATTTATGTTGTACGATTTTAAGCAAGCGATGCCACAGGCCAGGGTAGCCGGCATTGACGTCTCGCAGTATGCTATCGAGAATGCGTTACCCGAAGTCAAACCCTTCCTTCAGGTTGCGGATGCGAAAGCCTTACCCTTTGAAGACAATAGTTTCGACTTTGTATTCTCTATCACCACTTTGCATAATCTTGAGTTAGATGAGTTGGTCGTCGGTTTACAGGAAGTGGAGCGAGTCAGTCGAAAAGGCAGCTTTATCACTGTTGATGCCTACCGAAATGAACTCGAGAAAGAGCGCATGGAAGCTTGGAATCTGACCGCAAAGACCATGATGCATGTGGACGAATGGAAAGCATTGTTTAAAAAAGTCGGTTACACCGGCGATTTCTACTGGTTTATTCCCTGACATGAATCGACTAACCAACTCCCAGTCTATCCACATTCTCAAACGCATGTTGTTGATCCGTCAGGTTGAATTGTCTATTGCTGAAAAATATGCTGCTGGAGAGATGCGATGTCCTACTCATTTATCAGTGGGACAGGAATGCACGCCAGGCGTATTAAGTGTTTTATTGAATAATGATGATTTAGCCGTTTCAACTCACCGTGCCCATGCCCATTACATGGGGAAAGGCGGGGACGTGGTCAAAATGTTGTCTGAAATATATGGCAAGGAATCAGGATGCGCGGGAGGCCGTGGTGGCTCGATGCACCTAATTGATAAATCTGTAGGGTTCATGGGGAGTACCGCTATAGTGGGAAATACTATTCCTATTGGTGTTGGGTTAGGACTGTCTAAACAGATTAAAAATGAATCGGGTATAGCAGTTGTCTTTTTAGGTGATGGTGCAGTAGAGGAAGGGGTATTTTACGAGTCGGCAAATTTTGCGGCGACGAGAAAGCTACCGGTTTTATTTGTCTGTGAAAACAACCTATATTCAGTTTACTCATCACTGACTTCAAGACAACCGGAAAATCGAAAAATCCATGAAATGGTCTCAGCGCTCGGGCTAATGAGTGATGCGGGAGATGGCAACGACGTCATCGATACCTTTGACAAACTGAATAGTATGATTCAGCGCATCAGAGATCATCAGGGAGCAGGATTTGTAGAGCTTTCCACGTACCGATGGCTTGAACACTGTGGTCCTAATTATGACAATGACATTGGTTACAGAAGCGAAGAAGAATTCCTCGCATGGAAAGCCAAGGAGCCTATTCAGAAATTCATCAAACACCTGCTAAACGCCGAGATTTTGACAGAGTCAATGGTGGATGAAATCCGCTTGGAAATTCAGCGCGAAGTAGAGCTGGCTTTTAGTCTTGCCCAAAAAGCAGATTTCCCCGATCCCGATTCGGCTTTTTCTTCTGTATATGCGAGCGTAAATTATGACTGAAAAAGCAATCCTGACCTACGCTCAAGCCATCAACCAGGCTATGCATCAAGCTATGGAGGCCAGCTCAGATGTGATTTGTTATGGTCTGGGTGTTGACGATCCCAAGCGAATATTTGGTACAACAAACGGTTTGGTTGAGAAGTTTGGGCCGCAACGAGTCTTCGATATGCCAACGGCTGAAAACGGCATGCTAGGAGTTGGCATTGGGGCGTCGATGAACGGTTTGAAACCCGTTATGGTGCATCAGCGCTTAGATTTTTTCCTGTTGGCTATGGATCAATTGGTCAATAGCGCAGCAAAGTGGTTCTATATGTTCGGTGGACAACAGTCTATACCTATCACGGTGAGGTTGATACTGGGTCGCGGGTGGGGACAGGGTCCCACACATTCGCAAAGCTTACATGCATGGTTTGCGCACATACCTGGTTTGAAAGTTGTTATGCCCACTTCTCCTGCAGATGCGAAGGGCATGCTGTTAAGCAGTATCTTCGACCCTAACCCGGTCGTATTTCTCGAACATCGCTGGTTACATCATCAACAGGGAGTTGTAGAGGTTGATGCTAATGTAAGAGAACCGTTAGACAAAGCTAAGGTATTGAGCAAAGGCGATGATCTCACCATAGTCACCATGTCTTATCAGACGATTGAAGGGATCCGTGCAGTAGAAGCACTGAATAAAGTTGGGTTCAGTGCTGAATTGGTCGATCTACGTTCAATTCAGCCTATCGATTGGGATACGATTTTTAACTCCGTAAAACGCACAGGCCGTTTGCTGGTTGTGGATACGGGTGCTATGACGTGCTCCGTATCTTCAGAATTGATAGCTAGGGTTTCAACAGAGTGTTTTAGTATGTTGCGCAGCCCACCAAAGAGAATTGCAATGCCTGATATTCCCGAACCGACCTCGTATAGCTTGACCAAAAACTTTTATAGTGGTGCTTACGAAATTGCTGTAATGGCAAGCAATATGCTAGAAAGTTCGGATAAATCTCACGACTTTACAGAGCTAAAACCCCGCGGCCACCATGATGTGCCGGGGGATTGGTTTGCGGGGCCTTTTTGAAAGATGATGCAGAGTAATAATAAGTTTACCGACCAGTTCGCGGAAATGGGTTTTTGCGAGGGAAGTTTTAGTGATTGTCAATCGTTGGAGAGTTGTCGCTCCACCATAATTGATTATTTACAAAAAAACCTACATCCAGACATTAATGATTTGAGGCACTATCACAACTATGTTCAAGATGAAACGCAGCACCGAGATATTCACTATGAACTCTCACAGCTGCTTTCTGAAAAAGCGCCTCATCAAGCATTGTTTTGGGATAATCAGTCTATTTTCAGCGCGTTACTTGGCCTTGATATTGATATTCAAGTTTCACCTTACTTGAGAATAAGTCGACCGGGATTGTCGACTGATAACATTGGATTTCATAGAGATACCTTTTATGGAAACTCGGCTTTCGAAGTGTCGTGTGTGACACCTTTGGTTGATTTGGAAAAGGGATCTGAAGTATTCGTAATGCCACAAAGCCAGTCGTTTGGACCTCTGGCGTATGATGTGGTTGCTCATGACAGTATCGAGAAGGGCTCAAAGCAAAATCAAATTGGATTTTTATACTCGACTAAAAAAATAAAAAATTTAGAAAAGGGGCGTTTATATGGTCCAACGATGAAACGTGGTCAGTTCCTGCTCTTTTCCTTGGGCGTCATCCACGGACAGGAAATAAATAGTTCAAACATTACGAGATGGTCCATCGACTTTAGACTTCGACCAGCTTTCGCACCAATGAATAAGAATTTGAAGCCAGGATACTACACCGCAATTACTAGAAGCCCAACTTCACGTGTCGCTGACACGTATTATCGTTCCAACCCAAATGAGTGTGCCGATCTCAATCACTCTACAGTAGATAGTTCGCTAGAAAACAAATGAAACTCATTATTCTGGGACATTCTGGCTTTATCGGACAACATATTGTCAGGCAAGCAAAAAATAGGTTACCCCAACTTCAGATAGTTGGCGTCTCCAGTCAACAGATCAATCTCGAGGAAAACGAGAATGCAAAAACTTTTGCAGAGATGTTGGATCGCGATACAGTTTTGATTGTTGCTTCAGCAATAAAAAAGCAGCTAGGCGATAACTTGGACACCTATCAAAAAAACATCAACATTGCGCTAAATGTCGCTAAAGCAATTAGTATTAGTCCAGTTAAGCACGTCATCTATATCAGTTCGTCTGCCGTTTATGGAGAGAACGAAGATAACCTCATGATAGATGAAACGACTGCGTTAAACCCAAGTGGACTTTATGGTCTTGGGAAGGTCACCGTTGAAAGTATTTTCAGTCATGTTGTCAAAAATTTATCCGCAAGTACTTGCTTAACTATTCTCCGACCGCCCCTTGTCTACGGTGCTAACGATAAGTCACTTAGCTATGGTCCAACATCATTTCTTTCAAATGCGCTTCAGGGCAACTCAATAGCTATTTGGGGGGATGGGTCAGAGTTGAGGGAGTTTTTATTTGTTGAAGATTTAGCTAATTTAATTGCCGAGATAGTCAAGAATCCAATCAATGCTGTATTAAATCCTTGTGCAGGTGTTAAGCACTGTTACCAAGATATAGTTTCATGGCTAAATGATCAGCCCATTCAACCCTTAACAATTGAAACTCGTCAACGAAATAGACAAAAAGTCAATCTAGCGTTTGAAAACGCAAATATACGTTCAATTCTGCCTGAATTTGAGTTTACGCCCTTACATCGAGGACTGAGTTCAACATGGGAGCATATGATAAAGGAGTCAGACTTCAATGCCAAAAGTGGAGGTTGAATGTAAGTCAAAAAAAACGTTGATCGAATTGCACAATCAACCCATTAGCAATCGCTATGCAGAATCCCCTGATAGTAGTTCGGTAAATTATAATTTTAGTTTAAACGTTAACACTGAAACAGGATTGGTGTTTCTAACTAGTGACATTGATGCCTCAGAACTCACCCCAAGATTGGATTGGATTACGTACGCTGAACCAGAACCTCATTTGGATGATATGGTGGATTCTATTATCAATTTTACTGATTTAGATGGGCATGCAAAAGTCGCTGGGCTTACATTCAAAGATGCATCCACACTGCAGCGATTTCACCACAAGGGTTTCGACACACTTCAAATTACAAATTCAGACTTAGGAATAGACGAATTTGCAGGCATCGAGAGTATTCAATCTGCGTTAACGATAGATCTAATTGACCAATTAAAACAAAAATATGGGCGTCCTGATATTTTAATTGTCAGGCATATTCTTGAGCACGCATATGATATCAAGTTGTTTTTAAGTGCGCTGAAAAGTTTTGTTTCTGAAAAAGGTACCATTGTTTTTGAAGTGCCCGATTGCACAAATTCGTTGGCATCTTTCGATTACACCATGATCTGGGAAGAACATATTTACTACTTCACACCTGATACGCTAAAACAGACTCTCAAGGATAATGGGTACAGAGTAGATTATTTACACAGCTACCCTTACATTCTGGAAAATTCATTGGTTTGTTTTGCATCAGCAAATGGCGACAATGCACACAAAGATGCTCTAAGAAAACCAGACGCCGAGGTTTGTCGGGCTGTCGATTATGGTAAACGGTATACTTTGGTTAAAGACGCCGTCTATTCTCATTTGACGTACATTAAAAAGAATCATGGGGACGTGTTGTTGTTCGGAGCTGGGCATCTTGCTTGCGCATTTATACATTTCTTTGGGTTGAAATCGTGTATCTCAGCAGTAATAGATGATGATGAAAATAAACAAAATCTGTTTATGCCCGGGACAGATATTCCTATTCAAAGTTCGCAACGATTGAATAGTAAAAATTTTGGCATATGTCTGTTGTGTATCAATCCACTTAATGAAACCGCGCTGATAGATAAACTAATAAAAAATGGGGTAGAGCGAAACCAACTTTCCTCAATTTTTCCTAACAGTCCGTACACAATTTTCAAGGATCTTTAGTGAACCTAATAAAAAGAAATCAGGATGTATACTATTGTGACGAAGATGTGATCGAAATCACGCAATCGGAAATTGAATTTCTGAAAAATAATGCGGGATTATCAGAACGTAAACAATGCCGGATCTGCTGTCATCCGAATGAGAGCGATGCACTCCATGAGATGATAATTGCGCTGCACAACAGTGTTTATATCCGACCTCATCGTCATCTCGGCAAAAGTGAGTCGTTTCATTTGATTGAAGGACACATATTAATTGTGTTGTTTGACATCAACGGCCTCGTAGTAAAAGTCATCTCTCTAAACAAAGGCCAGCAAGATTCATCGGTATTTTACCGACTAAACTCCTCAGTTTTTCATACTGTTATTGTTGTTTCTGAAATGGCAGTTTTCCATGAATCAACGAATGGTCCCTTTAATGTTGAAGAAACAGAATTTCCAGAATGGGCACCTGCGCCGAATGATTTAGACGCGGTGAGAATATATAAAAAAGTATTGTCTACCGACCTACAGAAATGGATGAAAAGCATATGAATCAATCAGTAATAAGACATGATGATGTTTGTCGTATATGTGGAAGTGGAAATGTTGAAGTCGTTTTTGAAATGGAGCCAACACCACCGGAAGACCAATTTGTTTCTGACCAACAACTCGGATTAAATCAGCCATGCTACCCGCTAAATCTCTCACTTTGTAATCAATGTGGGTACCTTCACCTAAGCGATATCCTTGATCCACAAGTTAGCTACATTGAATACAACTATCAGACAAAAACTTCACTCGGTTTGTCAGAACTTTATCTTCAACAAGCTAGGTCTATCATCGATAAATTTGAAATTCCGCCAAATGCATTTGTAGTGGACCTTGGCAGTAACGATGGCACTATGCTAAGTGCTTATCAAAAGAATGGGCTGACGGTTCTTGGTGTTGAACCAGCAGCAGCTATTGCGAAGTTAGCGAATGAAAATGGTATAGAAACCCTAAATGAATACTTTGACGAGGCAACTGTCGAAAATGTAGCTACGAGTTATGGTCGTCCCGACCTAATCACTGCCAACTATATGTTGGCTAATATCGATGACGTGGTTGGCTTTGTTAAAAACGTAGCGAAATTACTCGATGACAACGGAATTTTTGTCGTTATGACCGGCTATCACCCAGAGCAATTTAAAATCAAGATGTTTGATTTTGTTTACCATGAGCATTTTTCCTATTTTTCAGTCAACGTTCTCAAAACACTGTTTGCAAAAGCTGGATTGCAGGTCATTGATGTGGAAAAAACCCATGCAAAAGGAGGCTCGATTCGGATCACAGCTCAAAAGACCTCAGGATTGCGTAGTCAATTTGACTCTGTAAAAAGGTTTATCGATCAAGAAAACCACGAACAAGTTCATCTGCCGCAAACATATATTAATCTTGCAAATGAAATTGACACCAGTCGTAAAGCACTAAAAGCTTTGTTACAACAATATAAGAGTGAAGGTAAATCAATTGCCGGGTATGGTGCATCTCATAGCACAACCACTTTTGTATATCATTTTGGTTTGCAAGGCTTTCTGGATTTTCAAGTGGACGACAACGAAATAAAACAAGGAAGCTATTCTCCGGGCCACCACATTCCGGTTTATTCTCCCGCGGCTTTGTACGAAAGCAAACCCGATGTCGTCGTGATTCTGGCTTGGAATTATGCTGCCCCAATTATTGACAAAAACAAAGAATTTTTAGAACAAGGGGGAATATTTGTTGTGCCGCTCCCCGAGTTAAAAGTTGTCTCAAAATGAAAATTGCTATCGTTGGGCTTGGAGGGGTTGCTGAGCATTTCCACATCCCGCTAATCAAAAAAGTAAAGGAATTTGAAATTGTTGCAGTGGTGACTTCTCAAGATAAAGAAATGATCTTTGAGAAGGTTGGAGAGGTTGATATTTACTCTAATGTAGAGGGGCTATTGGCCGATCAACAACTTGATTTGGTTATTGTCCTTTCACCCAACCATTGTCACTATCAGATGGTAAAAGAAATTTTGAATGCACGGGTTAATGTGCTTGTTGATAAGCCGTTTACGGTTACCTCAAATCAAGCCAACGAGTTAGTTAGGTTGGCACAGAAGAACAATAAATTGTTAACCGTTTATCACAATCGACGGGCGGATGGCGACTTTTTAACCCTGCATGGGTTAATAAAATCTGGCAAGCTCGGGGTAATCTCATATGTCGAATCTAGGTTCGATAAGTACAAACCCGTGCCCAATAAAAGCTGGAAAGAACAAGATCTACTAGGCAACGGCATCGTTTACGATATTGGTTCTCATCTTATTGATCAGGCTCTGGTTTTGTTTGGTCTACCGGAATCCGTTGATGGACGAGTGTTTAGAAATAGGGAGCACTCAAATATTGACGACACCTTCTGGGCATCATTGAACTACAAAACTAAACAAGTTGTTCTTAGGTCAAGCAGTTTAGTAAAAAGTTCACCTTTTCGGTTTTATGTAGAGGGATCCAAAGGAACCTACCAGTCTGCGTATACTGATGTTAAAGCTTCTTTATTACATTCTCCGCAATCGAAATTCAGGGAACAAGCGCCAATTCACATCGCTGACCTAATGACGGGAACACTTGAATTGGCGCACACCAACGAAACTATTCTAATCGAACCTGGAGAGCATGAGTTGTTTTATGACAATATTCTCAACGCCATGAAGGGGATTTGCCCACCCATTGTTACTGGTGAACAAGCTGCCAATACCATAAAGATAGTTGAGAACATATACTTGAGTCATCAACTAAATAAAACCATATTCTTGACATAACTCCTCTTACGAGCCAAAAATTGCGTGACTTATGAATACAAATAGCTTTCCGCCCATCACCGCAGCAGTATTGCATAATACGAAAGAAAAATTGCAAGTGCAGACGGATATTCAAGTTCCCGAACTCAAACGCGGCCAAGTGTTGTGTAAAATTCGCTATGCTGGACTTTGTCACAGTCAGCTTATGGAAGTAAAAGGTCTAAGGGGGGAAGACAAGTTTTTACCCCACATGCTTGGCCATGAAGCGACTGCTGAAGTTATTGAGACCGGCCCCGGTGTTAAAAAAGTCAAAGTTGGACAATCAGTGGTGCTCGGTTGGATCAAAGGCGAGGGCATCGACGCAGGTGGCGCTGTCTACGAGCATCAAGGTAGCGCCATCAATGCAGGGCCAGTAACAACATTTTCAAACTATGCGGTTATCTCTGAAAATCGAATCGTGCCACTCCCCGAGGGATTTGATGACAAAACGGCTGTATTGTTCGGATGCGCATTGCCTACCGGAGCCGGGATTGTATTGAACCAAGTTAAGCCCAGGCCAAACAGTACGATAGCCATTGTTGGTTTGGGCGGAATCGGTTTAAGTGCTTTGTTGGCCCTGCGACACTTCGCCCCTGCTCACATCATTGCGATTGATATCGAGTCGCACAAATTGGACTTGGCGCGTAAATTGGGGGCGACACACTGTTTTCGTGCTGATGAAAGTGGTATCCAAGAATTTAGATCGGCATTTGGAGAGGGGGTTGACTACTCCATTGAATCCGCCGGTCGAGTTGACACAATTGAATTAGCGTTTGATCTCGTGAAACGCGGAGGCGGACTGTGCACATTTGCTTCACACCCGGCATCTGGCGACAAAATTAGTCTTGACCCTTTTGAATTAATTTGTGGAAAACGGATTCAAGGAAGTTGGGGTGGAGCCTGTAAACCTGATACTGATATCCCAATCATCGCTGGGCTTATCAAAAAGCATAACATACCTGTTGATTTACTTTTATCGAGAGAGTATTCATTGGATACGATCAATTCTGCTTTAGAGGACCTAGAGGCCCGAAAAATAGCCCGAGCCCTAATTAAAGTGGGATAATCTCAGCGGTATGCGCGGTCCAAACCTTTATCGATCTTCAAGCCAACGCTTTTTTGGCCGATAACTTGCTTGAGGGGTATGTATGTGTGGCGACGTCGGGTTTTTGTCGCCTTACGCACAACCAGTATTTATTTCATGAGTTTTCGGGGCCGAACTTTTGTCTAGTTTAACGACCTATGAGTCCTTCAAAGCTGAACGTCCACAAACAGGGCGGCTAATTTTAGTGAGTGGGAATTTCAATATTCTGCACCCAGGTCATGTTCGTTTGTTGATGTTTGCGAATAGTTGCGGTCACAAGCTTGCGGTGGCAATCAACAGCGATCGGATGATCAATGACGCCAACTATCATGGGGAACAACAGCGTGCTGAAGTGGTGTCGTCCCTCGGTTGCGTGGACGCGTGCTTTATCGTCGATTGTCCGGTAGCAGAAGTGGTGGCAGAACTGCGGCCATGGGCTGTAGTAAAAGGTAAAGAATACGAGCACCAATTAAACGATGAAAAAGCGGCACTCGACAGCTATGGTGGCCGACTGATATTCAGCTCTGGTGACACGTCCCAGCGCACATCTTCGGCGTTCGGGAAGTCCCAAGACAGCCAGATTATCGACCGTGCAAAACTCAATGGCTATGCCAAACGACACAGTATTACCCTAGATTCCCTTAATCAACGTTTAGCAGAGTTTCAAAACCAGCATGTTGTGGTCATTGGAGACACTATTGTCGACGAATACATACAGTGTAACGCTATCGGTATGTCACAAGAAGATCCGACCATAGTCGTGACGCCAGACGAGGCACAAAGATACTTAGGAGGGGCGGCGATTACGGCCAGCCATGCTAAGTCGTTGGGCGCTCGCAAAGTCAGTTTTTTTTCAGTACTTGGGGATGATGAAATCGCTAAATTCGCTCGCGAAAAGTTGGAGGAAAATCAGGTCGATCATCACGTTTTTGTGGATGAAACGCGTCCCACAACCCTTAAAAAACGTTATCGGGTCGGCACAAAAACCTTGTTGCGTGTCAATCAAATGAAAAGCCACGACCTTGAACAGCACATTCAAGAGCAAATTTGGCAAAGCCTCAAAGCACAGCTTGAAACCACCAACTTGCTGATTTTTTCTGATTTCAATTATGGAGTGCTGCCACAGACCTTAGTGGATAAGGTCACTGGGTACTGCATTGCCAATGACATTATGATAGCGGCTGACAGTCAGACCTCTTCGCAGATCGGCGATATTTCACGATTCAAGCATGTGGATTTAGTCACGCCTACTGAACGAGAAGTCCGCGTTGCTTTAAACAACACCAGTGACGGATTAGTCGTGCTGGCGGAAAAATTACGGCAAAAAATGCACTGTAAGAATGTGGTTGTGACCTTGGCCGAAGAAGGTGCATTTATTCATTTGCCTGTAGAAGGGGAGAAAGATGCTTGGCAGAACGATAAAATCGCAGCCCTAGCCGCTAATCCTGTGGATCCGGCAGGTGCTGGGGATTGTTTGTTAGCCAGTGCTTCTTTGGTGCTTGCCGCGGGTGGCAATCTGTGGGAAGCGACCATGGTCGGTTCGGTGGCGGCAGCCTGTCAGGTATCTCGAGTGGGAAATAGCCCCTTGACCCACAAGATGCTGAAACGGACATTGCAGCAATTGGCATGAGTCAGGTAAAACAAGCCATTTTGCTTGCCGCCGGATTTGGTTCTCGGTTACGACCACTTACCGATTCAATCCCCAAATGCTTAGTGCCTATCAATGGTAAACCGCTACTGTATATTTGGTTGGAACAACTCCATTTGGCGGGGATCGAGTCCTTTCTCATCAACACCCATTATTTGTCAGATAAAGTGGTTGAGGCTATCCAAAACCATCCTCTCAAAGATAAAGTGACCCTGATTAATGAAGCGCAATTGTTGGGCACTGCTAGCACAGTAAGACACCTCCTGCACACCGGAATATGTCAATCAGAAGCCACGTTAATCGCCCACGCAGATAACCTGTGTTTGTGTCACTGGAAGGACTTTTTCGATTTTTACCAACAATCGTTATCCTCATACCCACAAGTAAAAGGTGTGTTGATGACCTTTCAAACGGATACTCCACAAAGTTGTGGGATAGTGGAAACTGATGAACAAGACATATTGTGTGATTTCCATGAAAAGGTCCCATCGCCTCCCAGCAATGATGCTAGCGCGGCGATTTACGTCGTGAGTCCAGCTTTGTTGAATACGTTCACTGCTGTTCCTGAAGTCGGTGGCGACATCAGTTTGGATATGGTGCCGAAGTGGATAGGAAAGTTGCGAATTTGGCCTTGTGACGGATACATCCGTGACATTGGCACGCCAGAAAGCTACCTACTTGGTCAACAAGACGCTAAACAGTATTTTTGAGCATCAAGTCGACTATGCGCTCCCCAGCATTGCCCTCCCCATAGAAAGGCGTCCACTTTGGCTCATCGATGGGGTTAAGCACCTTATGGATTATGGCGCCTTTGTCATAATCACATAATTGGTTGTAACCGCTTTGTAGGGTTTCTATCCATTCTGTTTGTGGCCGAATCGTTATGCAGGGTGTGCGTGCAAAATACGCCTCTTTTTGCAGTCCCCCAGAATCGGTTACAACTGCAAAGGCATGATTAAGTAGTTGCACTGTATCGGTATAAGATGCCGGAGGAATCACAGTTAAGCCATTCAACAATGACTCGAGGCCATATTGAATCAGCTTTTGTTTGGTGCGAGGGTGAATTGGCAGCACCACCGGCATTTCGCCAGCCAACTCGTTTAGCGCCGCAAAAATTGACTGCAAAATTTCCTTGTTGTCGGTGGATTCTGCTCGATGACAAGTTGCCAATATAAAGCGCTTTTTGGTCAGCTTAAGGGTTTCAATAATGCTGCTGGAAGTAGGTTGCGTGGCAAAATACAAAAAAGAGTCGTACATAACGTCGCCACAATTGTAGACACCTTTTTGTATGCCTTCTTTGGCTAAGTTGTCCACCGCCAAATTGGTCGGACACAGTAGCAAGGACGATAAGTGATCGGTCATCACTCGATTGATTTCTTCGGGCATTGCGCGATTGAAAGAGCGTAAACCGGCTTCAACGTGTACCACGGGAATACTCATCTTCGATGCACAAAGTGCTCCTGCCAAGGTCGAATTGGTATCACCGTAAACCAGCATCACGTCTGGCCGCTCTTGTTCGATGATGGGATCGAGTTTTTGCATCATCAATCCGGTCATCACTCCATGAGTGGAGCCATGAACCGCTAAATTGTGTGCCGGTGCAGGGATTTGCAGTTCATCAAAAAACGCCTGAGACATGTTGTGGTCAAAGTGTTGACCGGTATGAACCAATACTTCAGATATAGACCCGTCAAGTTGTTGCTGTTTTTGGATTTGACGGCTGACAACCGCGGCCTTTATGAATTGCGGGCGTGCGCCCACCACAGTCATGACTTTCACGACAATATTTGCCCTATCAATTCGATGTCTTTCGCGCTCAAGGCACTGTGCAGTGGTAGACTAAATACCGTCTCGCAGGCCAGATCCGTAACCGGGGTATGGACACTTGGATAGTGCCGCAATGCCGCTTGCTGATTCAATGGGATAGGGTAATACACTGCGCTAGGAATGCCGTTTTCATTGAGTTCTTTCATCCAAACATCACGGCTGTTTGGTTGTCCTTGTAATGTATATTGTGCCCAAGCACTCTCAAGAGGCTCAGGCACCCAAGGCGTTGTCAGTTCGCCTTTGATGACTTGGTCATACTGCTGTGCAATGTGGTTTTTTGCACGGCGCTCAGTGTCAAGAATAGTGAGTTTTTCCAATAATATGGCAGCCTGAATGGTATCCAGACGACTGTTTAAGCCTATCCGTACATTCTCGTATTTGTGTTGCCCTTTCCCATGGACTCGCATGGAGCGACACAACTCAGCCAAGCGATCGTCATTGGTGAAAATTGCGCCGCCATCGCCATAACAGCCCAATGGTTTCGCCGGGAAGAAACTGGTCGTTGCGATGTCACCAAAACTACCGCATTTTTGAGAGCCGATTGCGCCGCCGAAACTTTGAGCCCCGTCCTCAATCAAAAATAGCCCGTGCTGGTTGCACAGTGCCTGAAGTTTTGGGTAATCTGCAGGTAGGCCAAACATATCCACAGCGATCACGGCTTTGGGCACGCCTATCCTCTGGGATTTTGCTTCTAGGATAGCTGCTTCTAAGCTGTCTACGCAAAGGTTATACGAGCGAGGTTCAATATCTACAAAATAGGGCGTCGCACCCACCAAAGGGATGACTTCTGCGGTGGCAAAAAAGCTAAAAGCGGTGGTAAATACAATGTCGCCAGGGCCAATATCCAGGGCCATCAATGCGAGTTGTAATGCGTCTGTGCCATTGGCACAGGATACACAATGCTTTACGTTGACGTAGTCTGCCAGAGCTGTTTCTAACTCCTGTACTTCTGGACCCATAATAAACTGGCCATGGTCTAAAACGGTGGCGATCCGTTTGTCGATGTTGTGACGCATCCCAGCCAGTTGGGATTTCAGATCAATAAATTCCATCAACCTTCCTTTGTCACTTTTCCAGATTCAAGTGTATAAACATCCCCAGTATGAGGGCAGGTAAGTGAGGCCTTGTCGTTTGAGGAGAATTCAAGTTGTTCCCCAAACTCACTCATCCAGCCAATTTGTCGGGCGGGGACGCCTACCATCAAGGCGTAATCAGGCACATCTTGCTTTACCACACAGCCAGCACCGACGAACGCATATCGCCCAATAGTCGTGCCACATACGATGGTACAGTTTGCCCCTAAGCTCGCGCCTTGTTTTACTAAGGTTTTACGGTATTGGTCTTTGCGTTCAATCGCCGAGCGAGGATTGTAGACGTTGGTAAACACCATTGAAGGACCACAGAACACATCATCTTCTATGGTCACGCCGTCGTAAACAGACACATTATTCTGAATTTTGACATTATTGCCGATCACAACATTGTCACCGACGAAGACATTCTGACCCAAGGAACATTTCGCGCCTATCACTGCAGTACTGCAGACATGGACCCAATGCCAAATACGACTGTTCTGGCCGATCACAGCACCTTGGTCAACAATGGCCGTTTCGTGACAAAAAAAACTCTCTGCCATTAAGCGCTCGCAATAAATGGGTGACACATTTCGTTAACCCGCGTCAGATTCATGGTGCGGATGGTAGAAACCGTCTCAATTGCGGTGCGGTTGTCTTCTAAGCCAAACCCTTGTCCCTTCAAAATGTGCTGATAGCTATGGGTATGAAGGTCAGTGAAGCCACCAGAGAACTCTAACTCCTCACCGTCAATAGTAATGCTGCGATAGGTACGTTGACCCTGCAATCGCACCGAGGCGGGTAGTGTGGTCTCATCGGTCGACAAAAACCATCTGACCCGAGCATGCTCATATTCTAAAAAGCCAGAGGCGACATTCGCTTCCGATTTGAACAGAGTGCAATCTTGCAGTTCACCAAATAAAAAGTGCAACATATCAAAAAAATGCACGCCAATGTTGGTGGCAATCCCGCCGGATTTCTTCTCGTCGCCCTTCCAAGACACATTGTACCAATGTCCCCGTGAAGTAATGTAAGTCAGGTCGACATCGTATTTGCGAGATTTTTTCGATGAAGCAATCTTTTCTCTCAATTCGATGATTGAGGGATGCAGGCGCAATTGCAGAATGGTGTTGATCTTCCGCCCAGTCTCTTTCTCAATTTCTTTGAGACCATCGATATTCCACGGGTTCAACACCAGGGGTTTTTCGCAAATTGCGTCACAGTCTGAGCGTAGAGCAAAGCGAATATGGGAGTCATGTAGGTAATTGGGCGAACAAATCGACACAAAGTCGATTGGGTCGCCACTGCGACGCCGTTTGTCAACATGACGGTCGAAACGTTCATACTCGGTGAAGAAATGGCAATTGGGATAGTAACTATCAATAATCCCAACGGAATCGCTCGGATCCAATGCCGCGACTAGTTCATTGCCGGTGTCCTTGATGGCTTTCATATGACGGGGAGCGATATAGCCAGCTGCACCCAAAAGAGCAATTTTTTTCATAGTCATCTCAATGTTTTACTCAACACCATACTGGGTTATCGGCCGACACTGCAAAACATTTACCCTTGTCTGTACACCATTGCAATCTGGTTAGTTTGAATTCATCCCTTTAAATGTCAAGGATTGCGAACATCCCACCGCTTCCCAGCCAACGTGCCGCAGAATATCGTTCTTAATACATAGGTATCTAATTTTATATCCGACAGTTTGTCGATAAATTAACTTATGTCACCATATTTGCTATACTTTTGAGCAATTGTGAGAGGAGATTGAAATATGATCAATCTAGACACCAGCAATAACGCATCGTTGTTGCAGCAAATTCAAAAGAAGCAAGACTCGTTGCTAGAGAAACTGGCATCGGGTAAGCGTGTCAATTCAGCAGCCGATGATGCTGCGGCGCAGCAAATTATTGATCGCTTGACTACCCAGGTCGAAGGCAATCGCCAGTCGATTTCTAATGCCTATGACGGAATTTCGTTGGCTCAGGTGGCTGATGGCGGTTTGTCCGGCATCAGTAACGATGTGAATCGGATCCGTGAGTTGTCGGTTCAGGCTGGCAATGGTTTGCTCAACGACGCTGACCGTCGTGCCTTGCAGTCAGAAATCTCACAATTGCAAAGCAATATTTCTCAGACCATTGAACAAACCACTTTTGGTGGTCAAGCTTTGTTAAGCAGTGATGGTAATATCGATTTCCAAGTGGGTGCCAATGCAGGCCAGAAAATTGGTGTGCAAACCCAAGATTTAGCCAGTCAGCTAGAGGGTGTGTTGAGTGTTGATGTCTCGACTGCAGCCGGCGCTGAACAAGCTCTGGAATCCGCCGATGCAGCCCTTGAAGTAGTAGGAAGTGCTCGTGGTGACTTAGGCGCTATCCAAAATCGATTTGAAAGTGCGGCGCGCAATCTATCGCAAAGTGATACGAATCTCGCTGCAGCTCGAAGTCGATTGCAAGATACGGATTTTGCGCAAACGGCATCAGATAGCGTAGCAGCAGGCATTCAAAGCCAGGCATCCATTGCAGTTCAGTCACAAGCCAATCAGCAACAAGGACAAGTATTGGCATTGTTGAGCTAACTCGTGATTTCTCAATAGAATTTCAAAAAGCAGCTTAGGCTGCTTTTTGTTTGCTTTACCTTTTAGTCTCAATGTCTTTTTATCACGTGTAATTGGGTCGAAAGCCTAATTAACCTGAACTCGGGATAAGATAGGTCGAATAAAACAAAATATTGTTTGAATTTCAGCACTTTATTTTTAATTTAATCTAACTTATGTCTGCAAAAAGAACCTCAGCGTCGAAATTTTTGTGGATATCAAGGCGCGCTTTCGTATGTAATAGCTGGCTATTGCTAGAAAGCGCAACGCAGATAGACGCGAAAATAGCGGTGCTGATAGGCCTGGCTTATCCCGAGTTCAGGTTAATTATTACATCTAGTAATCCTTTGGCCGTTGTTCAACAGTTGAGCAATGGTAACCGCGAGGCTAATATAATTTGAGTTAATCTCGGTGATTGGTTATTGCTATCCTCCGGCGAATGTTTAAAATCACTTTAGAAATCGATACTTACAACAATAAAATTTCGGGGAAAGGATGAGCAAAATTCTGATTATTAGCGCCAATATGGGACGCGACAATAATCTGCAAACCATCTTGTCTTTTTTAGGCGAACAGTGTTTCTCCGTTAATTTTTCACAATGTATTCCTACTCTCCAGACTCATCTCGATATCGAAGCTGTGCTGATTGATGGAGAAGATCGGGAACTAGCCAATGATGTAGCCAGTAAATATCCTACTTTGCCTTTCGTGTTAGTGGGAACAAGTCCAGCCGGAAATAACACCAGCTCGAATATAGTGGGGCAAGTGTCGGAGCCTGTGACCTACCCAGAACTGACACAAATGTTGCATCGCTGTCAGGAATACCTCAAGCGTCGACCTGCGAAAACGCCCGGGGGCAATAACAAAACCATGCTGTTTCGCTCCCTTGTGGGAAAAAGCGAGCAAATCCAATCGGTACGTCATTTGATTGAACAGGTGGCCCCAACCGATGCCAATGTCTTGGTATTGGGTGAATCGGGAACCGGCAAAGAGGTGATTGCCCGCAACGTACATTTCCTTTCAAAACGCAAAGACGGTCCGTTTATCCCGGTAAACTGTGGTGCGATACCTGGAGAATTGTTGGAAAGTGAATTGTTCGGTCATGAAAAAGGCGCGTTTACCGGAGCGGTGAATTCTCGCAAAGGGCGCTTTGAACTGGCTGAAGGCGGTACGCTATTTTTAGATGAAATCGGCGACATGCCGCTGCAAATGCAAGTCAAGTTATTGCGAGTTCTGCAGGAGCGGACCTATGAGCGAGTAGGAGGCAATAAGCCGATTGATTGCAATGTGCGCATCATCGCAGCGACCCACCGAGAGTTGGAAGAGATGATAGCCCAAGGTAAATTCCGCGAGGATTTGTACTACCGCTTGAACGTTTTTCCAATTGAAAGTCCCTCCCTACGGGAAAGAAAGGAAGACATTCCTCTATTGCTGCAGGAATTGGTATCTCGTCTTGAGCAAGAGAACGCCAAGTCCATCAAGTTCACTCAAAATGCCATCAGCTCCTTGGTTGAACATACTTGGCCTGGCAATGTTCGAGAATTGTCTAATCTAGTAGAACGTCTGCTGATCCTCTACCCAGAACAAGTTATTGACGTATCGGAATTGCCCAACAAATATCAATATACCGATGGTGATAATTTCGAACCAGATTACCCAGAAGAATTACTGGAGCGTGAAGCTCTGATTGCACTTTTTGGCGACAACAGTAACGACTCCGAAGACGACAATCTCGCTGCCGAAGGCCAGTGGGAAGTGTCATCTGCATTGCCGGCAGATGGGCTCAATCTCAAAGAATACCTGAGCGAATTGGAAATCAGTTTAATCACTCAAGCCCTTGAACAACAAGAGGGTGTGGTTGCCCGTGCCGCCGAGATATTAGGCATGCGCCGCACCACCTTGGTGGAAAAGATGCGCAAGTACAACCTCACGAAAGACTGAAAATTAAACCGAATTGGGATTTTCTAATCTCGCCCAGCGTCATGAAAATGACGGTATGACAATTCAAACTCCCTATCTAACTATCTGATATTTATAAATATTAAATTGGCACGCCCTGTGCTTAGTCCTTTGCAGAGAGTTTCAACAATGAAATTTTGACGCGAGGTATCTATGGCGCTTGGTAGTGCAGTCGTTAAACCCTTTACACAACATGCTCAAAGCCACACGGGTCGCACCGCTCATGCTGCCACCCAACAAGTCTCTCGTGCTGAATTTGAATCTTTAAAACAACTGGCGACCCGTTTAGAGCACCTTTTACAGGTGATGCCTGCAGGTGTGGTGGTCATCAATGGCAGAGGCGTTGTGAAGCAAGCGAATGCGCTGGCCAAGTCACTGTTGGGCGAACCGTTAGAAGGGCAGCAGTGGCGGGCGATCATTGCACGCTCATTCCGACCTCAAGCAGACGACGGTCACGAGGTATCATTGCATGACGGTCGTAAGGTTAAATTATCCATCACGCCGCTGGTCGGCGAACCCGGTCAGCTGATTGTTTTAACGGATTTGACCGAAACGCGGATGTTGCAACAACGCATCAGCCACATGCAACGCTTGTCGTCTTTAGGAAAAGCGGTCGCTTCCATGGTTCACCAAATACGTACCCCTCTTTCTGCAGCAATTTTGTACGCCGCCAATCTAAAAAGTCGTCACCTGCCAGCAGAAGCTCAGGAACGTTTTTGTGACAAATTGCAGTCCCGATTGCAGGATTTGGAAGCGCAAGTGAATGATATGCTTTTGTTTGCAAAAAGTGGCGAACAACAGGTGGTGCAGCCAATTGAAGTCAACGAGTTACTCGGCCAAGTGCAAGCCGCCAGCGAGGCGATGATTGGGGATGCCGGTGGTGAGTTATACCTAGCTCCCAGTGAGCAAGAAATCTGGGTATTGGGCAATCAACCTGCACTCATCGGTGCATTGCAAAATCTTATTCACAACGGCATTCAAATTCAGGCCGAAAAGCCGCTCATCGAGCTGTCGGCGAAATTGCTAAAAGATAAGGTGCAAATCCAAGTTCGCGATGCCGGTCCTGGCATTGCCCCCAATCTTTTGGAAACCATATTTGAACCATTTTATACGTCCAAATCCCAAGGCACGGGTCTTGGATTGGCCGTTGTCAGTACCGTGGCTAAGAGTCATGGCGGAGTTGCTTTTGCCAGTAACCATCTGTCACAAGGAGCAATCTTTACTATCGAGTTGCCATTGGATTCCCGCGTGAGCAAGACAACTACAAAACAAAAACAGCCCATGGGAGTACAAGCATGAGCCAGACCAATATACTAATCGTCGAAGACGATGCCGGTCTTCGAGAAGCGTTAGTTGATACCTTACTACTCGGTGGCTACCGAGTGATTGAAGCTAATTGTGCCGAACAAGCCATGATCAAACTGAATAACCAAAAAGTCGATTTGGTGGTCAGTGACATACAAATGGGAGAAATGAGCGGCTTGACTTTGTTGCGCAGCATCAAAAACAAATACCCCTCAATGCCCGTTTTATTGATGACCGCTTATGCGACCATTGATGATGCTGTCCAAGCGATGCGGGACGGTGCGACAGATTATTTATCTAAACCTTTCAGTCCTGAGGTCCTGCTGAATTTGGTGGGCCGCTATGCGCCTGCGCAGTTAGTGGAGTCTCGCGAACCCATTGCCGCGGATCCGGTCAGTCAACAGTTACTTACCTTAGCCAAAAAGGTCGCCCGTTCCGACGCTACTGTGATGGTCTTGGGGCCAAGCGGTTCGGGTAAAGAGGTGCTAGCCCGTTATATACACGATCAATCTAGCCGCAAAGACGCGCCATTTGTGGCGATAAATTGTGCCGCAATACCTGAAAATATGCTTGAAGCTACTTTGTTTGGCTATGAAAAAGGTGCTTTCACCGGTGCTTTGCAGGCCTGTCCTGGTAAGTTTGAACAAGCTCAAGGCGGCAGTATCTTGTTGGATGAGATCACTGAAATGGACCTGGCATTGCAAGCTAAATTGTTGCGCGTTTTGCAGGAAAGGGAAGTGGAGCGCTTAGGCGGCCGTAAGACGGTAGAATTGGATGTTCGGGTCATTGCCACCAGTAACCGAGATTTGAAAAAAGCGGTAGACAATGGTGATTTCCGTGAAGATTTGTACTATCGGTTAAACGTGTTCCCGTTGATGTGGCAGCCGCTGGATAAGCGCTGTGGTGACATCATTCCTTTAGCGGAACATCTAATCGAACGCCATTGCAGTCACGGACAGCCACCCAAACTTTCAGCCAGTGCTCGGAACAAATTGATGCAACATCGTTGGCCCGGCAATGTCCGTGAACTAGAGAACGTGATCCAACGGGCTTTAATCTTATGTGACGGTGAAAGCATTGAGTCCATCGATTTGATGATCGAAGTCGATGTGGGTCAAAACTCTACTCGTGAGGACTCCCCGGTGTTGGATGAGGACAACAGCAAACTGGGTTCAGAATTACGACAGCAAGAGCATCAGATCATTCTTGATACTTTGATTTCCTGTAACGGGAAACGTAAAGACGTCGCGGAACGATTGGGGATCAGTCCGAGAACCTTGCGCTACAAGCTAGCCAAAATGCGTGAAGTGGGTATCGATTTCCCTGCCTGACCCTCAGTGACTTAAAGGTTTATCCAAACAAACCACTCTATCCAAGAGTGGTTTTCTTTTTGTCATTCCTATTCCTGTCAAAAAAATGACATTTCCCATTAACTTATTGAAATAAAACAAATATTAAAACTGGCACTTGGATTGCTAAGGTAAGGTCATGGGTTAATGAAAAGCCGTGTTTTTGACACGATGGGAGAGCCAAGTGGATATCAAAGCAAATTCTCTATACCAAGAAATGCAGGCGATGGCGGCCGGCGCGAAATTAGATATGGGTGCCATGCCAGTACAGATGGAGATCAATCCGTCGAGCAAAAACTTTGCAGAGATGTTGGGCAGTGCCATTAACAATGTGAACAGCATGCAACTCGAATCAAAAGAAAAACAAATCGCCTTTGAAATGGGGGATCCCTCACTCAGCTTGGCGGATGTAATGGTCGCGAAAGAGAAATCTGGTATCGCGTTTGAGGCAACGCTACAAGTGCGTAATAAAGTACTTGAGGCCTACAAACAAATCATGAATATGCCAGTTTAGTGTGTAGAGGATAAATTGTGGCAGAGGCAACCAGTACAGAGCTCGCCGTTTCCGGAAACGATCCTTATTCCGATTCCCTAGACGCGGAGCAAAAATCCGGCTTTATGGACGCATTAGGTAGTGTCGACCTGATGCGGCAAATTACCTTGGTCGTGGCTCTGGTCATTTGTATTGCCATTGCCATCTTTATCGTTATCTGGACCCAAGAACCGGCCTATCGCCCTTTGGCTAAAATGGACACCCAAGAACTTATCGATACCTTGGACTACCTAGATCAAAACTATCCTGATTATCGTTTGGAAGGCAACACGGTTTACGTTCCAGAATCTCAATACAAGCTAATTAAACTGAATATGACCCGTCAAGGACTGGCTCAGTCTGGTGCCTCAGAAGGCACCGATATCATTATGCAAGACATGGGCTTCGGAGTGAGCCAACGGGTCGAGAAAGAACGTCTTAAACACGCCAGAGAGCAACAGATCGCCCGCACCATTGAAGAAATGAATGGTGTGTTGCGAGCCAAAGTGTTGTTGGCTATGCCCAAAGAAAATGTCTTTGCCCGTCGTGAGAAGAAGGCCAGCGCTACCGTAGTGGTAACCTCTTCTCGAGGATCCGTTCTGTCCGGTGAAGAAGTCGATGCCATCGTGGATATCGTCGCCTCAGCGGTTCAAGGTATGGAGCCTGATCGTGTTACGGTCACCGATAACAATGGACGGTTACTGAATTCTGGTTCTCAAGATTCGGCTTCTGCGCGGTCTCGCAAAGAATATGAATTGGAGAAGAAGCGTGAATCTGAGTACTTGGAAAAAATCGATTCGATATTGATCCCAGTACTGGGATTAGGCAACTACACCGCCCAAGCAGATGTCACTATGGATTTCACTGCAGTTGAACAAACCCAGCGTCGCTACAATCCTGACCTGCCAGCCGTACGAAGCGAAATGCTTGTCGAGGAAAACAGCGTAGGGGGCGTAATAGCCGGTATTCCAGGCGCATTAACCAATCAACCGCCAGTGGATTCGAATATTCCTGAACGAGCGACTGGTAGCAGTTCACAAACCACGCTGCCGGGTAGAAACCACAAAGAAGAAACTCGCAATTATGAGCTGGACACCACCATTAGCCACACCAAACAACAAACGGGTGTGATCCGCAGACTGAGTGTATCGGTTGCGGTCGACTATGTGAGTACCACTGCTGAAGACGGAACAACCAGTAGCCAACCCCGTTCTCAACAGGAACTGTTGAACATTCGCAGACTCTTACAAGGTGGCATTGGTTTTGATGTTACCCGTGGTGATTCTCTGGAAGTGGTCAGCATTCCGTTCAGTCGTGCAGACGATTATGTGCCAGTGGAAGTCCCCATTTACGAGCAGGAGTGGTTCGCACAAACCGTCAAAATTGCTGCCGGTACCTTGATCATTATTACCTTGATCTTTGCCTTGGTGAAACCCATGTTAGGTCGCCTTATCAATCCCGATAGCACCACCGACAAAGATGACTTTGACAGTGATGCTGGTCTAGACTTAGGTGACGAAACCATCAGTATGTTGTCGCAGGAATTTGATGAAGGGCAGGTGGGCTTTGCAGCCGACGGTTCCTTGATGCTACCAGACCTGCACAAAGACGAAGACGTATTAAAAGCGGTACGAGCCTTGGTTGCCAACGAGCCTGAATTGTCAGCTCAGGTGGTCAAGGGTTGGCTGATGCAAGACGAGTAGGTAAACATCATGGCCGAAGAATTAATGCAAACCAACGACACCGGCTACGATGTCGGTAAGTTAGAAGGGGTCGATAAGGCTGCCATTTTGCTGCTCAGTCTGTCAGAAGAAGACGCGGCACAAATACTCAAGCATCTCGAGCCGAAACAGGTGCAAAAATTGGGTCAGGCGATGGCGCAAATTGATGATATGACGCAGGCTAAAATTACAGCCGTTCATAAGCATTTCATCGAAGAGATTCAAAACTACAGCACCATCGGATTCCAGAGTCAGGACTTCGTGAAACGGGCGTTAACTGCTGCCTTGGGTGAAGATAAAGCCGCCAACCTGATCGATCAGATTTTGATGGGCAGCGGGGCGAAAGGTCTTGATTCCCTCAAATGGATGGATTCAAAACAGGTGGCCAGCATTATCCGCAACGAACACCCGCAGATTCAGACTATCGTTATGTCTTATTTGGATGCCGAGCAATCAGCAGAAATCTTGTCTCAATTCCCTGAGAAAGTGCGTTTGGATTTGATGATGCGCGTTGCCAACCTCGAGGAGGTGCAACCTGCGGCGCTGCAAGAATTGAACGAGATCATGGAGAAACAATTTGCCGGTCAAGCGGGTACCCAAGCTGCGAAAATGGGCGGCTTGAAGTCTGCAGCTGACATCATGAACTACTTGGATACCAACATTGAAGGTCAGTTGATGGACGCGATTCGGGAACAAGACGAAGAGATGAGTCAGCAGATCCAAGACTTGATGTTTGTATTCGACAACCTTGCCGACGTTGATGATCGCGCGATTCAAGCAATTTTACGTGAAGTGCAACAGGATTCTCTGCTCAAAGCCATTAAAGGTGCAGATGAAGACCTCAAAACTAAAATCACCAAAAATATGTCCAAACGGGCAGCTGAAATGTTGCTCGATGATCTTGAAGCCTTGGGACCGGTGCGTATTTCCGAAGTGGAAACTGCGCAAAAAGAGATCCTGTCTGTGGCTCGTCGTTTGGCAGACGCTGGCGAGATTATGCTCGGAGGCGGTGGCGGTGAAGAATTCCTATAACGCCAAGATAACATTGTCCACGTCGCACTGCGGAGTGGTATATGGCGGATAATGATTTTACTGACGAAGAGATTCGCGCTTGGGATTTGCCCTTTGTCGAAGACGAGTTCCCCGAGCCGGACAAAACCAATGCGTTTAATCGCCGCAGTGACTGGCGCTATGAACCCCCTGAAGTAGAAGAAGAGGTGCTACCGCCGACCGCCGAAGAAATAGAGGCGATACGCAACGCGGCTTACAAAGAGGGTTTTGAACAAGGTCACCAAGAAGGTCTAGAGAAGGGATTGGAAGAGGGCCGCGAGCAAGGCCATCAAGAGGGACTGGAACAAGGTCTGAATGAAGGACGAGAGCAAGGGATCGGCGAGGGTAAAGAGCGTATTGAAGCTCTGTCAGAGCAATGGCAAAGTGTCCTAGAACACCTGCATCAGCCATTGGCTGCGGTGGATTTACAGCTACAAAATGAACTGGTCTTGTTGGCAGTCAATCTAGCCAAATCTGTCCTGCACAGTGAAGTCAGTCATTCCTCTGAAAGCTTGCTCCAGGCGCTCAGTGAGGGCCTAAAAGTGTTGCCGATAGACGAAAACAGCTATCAAATACACATGCATCCAGACGACATCAAAATGGTGATGGAGCATTATGGTGAAGAGCATATCGAAAAACATCACTGGAATTTGGTTGAAGCACCCAATATGCAACGGGGCGGCTGCGATATTGTAACCCGATCCAATGCTGTCGATATGACATTAGAGCGTCGTATGCGAGACGTGATTGACAAATTTTTACTCGAACAGGGCTTGGATACCCACAACCCAAGTTAAAGCCGAAATTCATGACCCATTCCATCCTTGAGCACATTAAATCCATCAACCGACAAGTTCCGGTCGCCACCGCTGTGGCAGCCGGCAAGTTGGTGCGGGGGATTGGTTTGACGTTGGAAGCGGTGGGCTGTCAATTGCCTGTGGGCAGTCAATGTTTGGTACAAACGATAGATGGCCAGATTGAAGCGGAAGTGGTGGGCTTTGCGGAGAACATCACTTACCTGATGCCCACTGAAGCGGTCAAAGGCATTGTTCCTGGCTCTCGGGTGCAACCGTTGAATCGTGAACAGGGATTACCCGTCGGGATGTCTTTGTTGGGCAGAGTGGTCGATGGCAACGGTCAACCATTGGACGGTTTGGGTGCTATTATCCCAGAGAAGCGAGTGCCGCTGAATAAACCTCCGATGAATCCTTTATCTCGAAAACCCATCAAACGCCCATTGGATGTCGGTGTAAGGGCCATCAATGCCATGATCACTGTGGGCTCAGGCCAACGGATGGGACTGTTTGCCGGCAGTGGTGTCGGCAAAAGTGTGCTGATGGGCATGATGACTCGAGGCACCTCCGCCGATGTGGTGGTCGTTGGCTTGGTGGGAGAGCGGGGCCGTGAAGTTAAAGAATTCATTCAAGATATTTTGACCGATGAGGATCGAAAAAAAGCAGTGGTAGTGGCAGCGCCTGCAGATACCTCTCCCCTGATGCGCCTTAAAGGTTGTGAAACGGCGGTGACCATTGCAGAGTACTTTCGTGACAAAGGTCTCAACGTCCTACTATTGATCGATTCTTTGACCCGTTACGCCATGGCGCAGCGGGAAATCGCTCTTGCCGTAGGTGAACCGCCAGCCACCAAAGGCTATCCACCTTCGGTATTTGCTCGTTTACCTGCATTGGTAGAGCGAGCTGGCAACGGTAAAGAAGGCCAGGGTTCAATCACAGCTTTTTACACCGTGCTTACCGAAGGGGATGACTTACAAGACCCCGTCGCCGATGCCGCACGAGCGATACTCGACGGTCACATTGTTTTGTCTCGTACCATGGCGGATTCGGGACATTATCCTGCTATTGATATCGAGGCATCCATTAGCCGGGTTATGCCGATGGTAGTCAGTGACGAGCACTTGAATGCCAGTCGGCGGATCCGTCAGGTGTACTCGAATTATCAACAAAACAAAGATCTTATCAGTATCGGTGCCTATGCCAAAGGCAGTGATCCTCGCATTGATCTGGCTATCGCGGCTGAGCCAGCTATCAATGCCTTTTTACAGCAAGGTATGAAGCAAATACTGCCCTACGATGAGAGTTTAGAGGCTATGGTTAAACTCACCAGTGGTCTAGGTGCAGCCTAATGACATTGGATATGAGTCTTGGGAGCGAAGCTTGTGGCTGAAAAACAGTTGATGTTGGTAGCCCAGTGGGAGGCGGAAAAAGAACAGCGTCTGGCCCGAGATTTTCAGTTGGCGCAGCAACACGCGGAAATGAATCGTCAGAAATTGGCCAGTTTAGAACAATACAAACTCGACTATTTGCGACAAATACAAAAACAAGCCAGTTTAGGTGTGGTTGGCCAAAGCTATCATCAATTGCAGTCTTTCGTGGGTAAGTTAGACAAAGCCTGTCAGCAACAAACTCAAGTTCACAGTCAATCTCTGTTGGTGGCTCAGCAACGCAAAGAACAATGGTTAAAACAGCAAAAAAAGCGTAAGGCTGTCGAATTGTTGTTGCAGAAAAAGCGTCATCAGCGGCAAATTCGTCAAGACAAAGCCGAGCAAGCGATGCTCGATGAATTGGCAACTCAACAGTTTATTCGACGCAAAGCTTAACAACATCGCTATTTTTCTTCGCTCTTCATCGGTGGTTCTCGAAGTTCAATTCGCTAGCAAATCGAGTAAACATTTATGTCAGCAAGTTTCATTTGTTGGTTTTCAAATTGAGGAACTAAAAGTTGGAACGGTCTTTGCTCTTACTCATTCAAGTTAACGATTTTATGAGTATTGGGCCCGATATTCGGGGCGAATAGGAAACAAAGATGCAAAATGTTGCCACTGAAAAATCATCCGTTGCCGCCTTGCCGCACAAACTGGAGTTAGACTTAGGTCAACCTCAGGCTGGCAGCAATGAGCTGTTTCGTTCCCTGTTTCACGAAGCTCAGCCCAATTATCGTCAGCCTGTGGAACCCAAAGTCCGTGAAGTGCAGCGACAAGAACAACCCACCTCTCACAGTTCAAAAGCGGCTGACGCTGAACGTCGTGCATCTCACTCTCGATCTGAGAAGGGAGCACAATCTGATTCCAATGCCCATGCAACGAATACTAAACAGACTCCCGAAACCCAGGGTAAACAAGAAAACAGCAACGACTCCCTAGCGTCGGAGCGTTCTGAGCAAATCCGAAGTGACGCAGAAAAAGAAGCTGCTTCAGCTTCATCACGCAGGACAGTTGAAAGCTCTGACAGCTCAGATTCCCAAAGCAAAGCGGATATTAGTCAAGAAAGTGAGAAACTAGCGAAAGACAAGCCCAATGGCGAAACTTCGGATTTAGATGAACAAGAGAATCTAACTGATGCGGCGACTCATGAAAAGAACGAAATTACCGTTGCCCACAACGAACAAGAGGCGGCTCAAGAAATAGATTGGTTGGCATTGTTGGAGGGCTTGCGGGCAGTGGAATTGGGCAGCAAGTCCAAACAGGATGCAGGTGTGTCCGCTAATGGTACTGATACTTCAATTGATGCACTTTTGACTCAAGGGCAAAACGCTGAGGAAATCCTGTTAGATTCCATTGGCATGGACAAAGAACAGTTGCGCAAATTATTGGAATCCGTAGAAGCTGTGATTGCCAGGTTGCCCAGAGAAAGTGGCGAAGTCAGTGATGCACAAGCAATCCAATTGGCACTGAGTCTCAGTGGGATACAACATTCTGCCGATACTGAACAAGAAATGCCTTTGGTCGTTCCCGAGATAGAACTTGAAAATAGCCTCGCACCAGCAGGCGCACGGGAGGTTGAGACTGTCGGTGAAGTGGAACTGCAAGAATTAGAAGCGGCGCTCGAAGCGTTGTTTATTGCACTGAATGGGCAACAAAATGAAGGACAATCCAGTGCGGAAGTTCAGGGGGCAGAGCAACTTGAACTGACTTCCACGGGCACTGATGTAAATTCGGAAATTGAGTCAAACGATGCCATCGCAGCCGAAATCTTGGACACCATGGTTCAGCAATCCAACTCAGAAAGTCCCTCTGAAGACAAGGTTGAGCCTCTGGATGTCGCCTTGGTGGCAGCCTTGCTGAAAGCCTCAGCCAATGAATCAAGTTCACCTGCAAAACGCTCTGAGGACGTTAGCAAAGCACAAGAACAAATCCAAGGGTTACTGAAACTCAACGATCCCCAACTCGAGGCAGCCTTAAGTAATCTGGCTGAACGTGCCTTGCAGCTAAGGGAACAAACCTCCTCAGTTGATGAAGCGCAGCTTAGCAACATCATCACTTTGAACGCCGCGACAGAAGGGATGAAGAAGGATTTTGTGGCCAGCTTAAAAGCAGGTTTAGAAGAGATCAAAGCTCAGCTTAAGCAGGGGCATGTCAGTGCGATAGATTTAAAGGCCTTAGTTGCACAGAGTTTGGAAGCACTGCAACAACCCCAGCCCAGCGCAGAAAGCCTGACTCAGATGACCGGGCAATTCAGTGCCGCATTAGACCTGTCCGCTCAGTTGAACCAACAAGGTCATAGTGCCACTCTAGTATCTACTTTGGATAAGATTGCATTGAAAGAATCTGCGCAGACAGCGAATCAGCAGGTCAAACAAGTGCAACAACAAATGGGGCAGTTTGATAAGGCGGTGAACATCACCCGTGCTGAAGGTCATCAACAGTTTGTTGAAAAAGTGCGTTGGATGGTCAACCAAAATCAATTGCAAGCGGATATCCGTCTCGATCCGCCAGACCTGGGCTCAATGAAAGTGCGTGTCAATTTGTCAGGTGAATCTGCCAGCGTGAATATTGTGGTGCAATCGCAACAAGCGAAAGAAGCTCTTGAACAGGCTACGCCGCGACTCAAAGAATTGCTAGAAGAGCAGGGAATCGCGTTAGGGCAATCCTCCGTTGAGCAAGAACAGCATCATCAACAGCAACAGGGTACCGGAGCAATGGCTTCTTCTGCTCGAGCAGATCAAGGCGTTGGCGAGCTAAACGAAGGACAAGCCGAAATCGTTGAGCAACCTATTCGAAATGGTCGACTCGGAGGCATCGATTACTTTGTGTAAGGATGAATGAGTGTTTGCCAAATGAGTACAGACGGCGATAATAGAGAGACCGGTGAGTAATTAGAGATAGGTATGGCTGAAGAAGAGTTACAAATGGAAGATGCCAGTGGCAAAAAGAAGATGATGATGATTATCATCGTCGCTGTTTTGTTGATTGGTGGTGGTGCAGCCGCGTATTTTTTGATGGGAAGTTCTGACGAAATTCCTGTGGAGGAAAACCCTCAAGTGAGCGCTGAAGGTGCGCCGCAAGGGCAAGCTTCCAATGCCAGCAAAGTAGGCACCGCCTTATATGTAGCGATGCCGAGACCCTTTGTTTTTAATGTGCCTGGCGCAGGCCGAGATCGCTTGGTACAAATTAAGGTTCAATTGATGGTACGTGGCAGCGATAACGAAGAAAAAGCCAAAATGCACATTCCAATGATCGAAGGGACGCTGTTACAGGTTTTCAGTTCGGCAAACGCCGATGATTTGGTCACTGAGGCCGGAAAAGCCGCCTTACGCGACCAATCGGTGCGTGAAGTGCAAAAAGCATTGAAAGAAATTGTCGGCAACGAAGTAGTTGAGCAAGTGTTATTTACCGGTTTTGTTATGCAATAAACCTATGGTTAAGCGAGTAGATCAGTGAGCGACTTATTATCACAAGACGAAATCGATGCCCTATTGCATGGTGTGGATGACGTTGAAGAAGATGAAATTGATTCTGGTGAGTCAGATGGCTCAGCCCTGGAATACGATTTTTCTTCGCAAGATCGTATTGTCCGCGGTCGTATGCCCACTTTGGAAATCGTCAACGAGCGGTTTGCCAGACACATGCGCATCAGTTTGTTCAATATGATGCGTCGTTCAGCCGAAGTGTCCATTAATGGCATTCAGATGATTAAGTTTGGTGAGTACATCCATACCCTGTTCGTACCCACCAGTTTGAACATGGTGCGCTTTCGTCCTCTTAAAGGCACTGGGCTTATCACCATGGAAGCTCGCTTGGTATTTATTCTAGTGGACAATTTCTTCGGCGGTGATGGTCGCTATCACGCCAAAATCGAAGGTCGCGAGTTTACTCCTACCGAGCGACGTATTACGCAAATGTTGCTCAAGTTGATTTTTGAAGATTACAAAGAAGCCTGGGCGCCTGTCATGGACGTGTCCTTTGAGTATCTGGACTCGGAAGTGAATCCCGCCATGGCTAACATTGTCAGTCCTACGGAAGTGGTAGTTATTAGTTCTTTCCACATTGAGCTGGATGGCGGCGGGGGCGATTTCCACGTATCTTTACCTTACTCGATGCTCGAACCGATTCGAGAATTACTCGATGCTGGTGTGCAAAGTGACAAAGAGGACACCGATTTACGGTGGAGTAAAGCACTAAGAGACGAAATTTTAGACGTGAAAGTGTCCATCTCAACCCACATGATGGACTTGCAAATGCCACTTAGAAGGATCATGGAGTTCAAAGCGGGTGACATCATCCCCATCGAGATGCCTGAGCACATTACCGTGTTGATTGAAGAGTTGCCCACGTTCCGAGCGAAATTGGGACGCTCTCGTGACAATGTGGCGTTGAAGATCACTGACAAGATCCCGCGTCCAACGTCAGTGAAATCCGAATTGCAGTTATTAACTAAAGGCGGCCGCCGCATCGATAGTGATGCAGAACTTCAAATCCTTGAAGAAGATTTGTAGCGGTAGCAGGAGAGAAGAAGATGAGTGAAGACGAAGGTTTAGACGATTGGGCTGCGGCAATGGCCGAACAAGCTGAATCGGAAGAAACAGAGCAAATGGGTGATGCTGGTGACCATGAGATGGACGTCAAAGTCGCAGAATTGGATGAATTGGACGAAGACAAGCCTATCACCCAGGCTGAAAAGAAAAAGCTGGATACGATTTTAGACATACCCGTCACCATCTCCATGGAGGTGGGGCGAAGCCATATAAGTATTCGTAACTTGTTGCAATTGAACCAGGGGTCTGTGGTTGAATTGGACCGAGTTGCGGGTGAGCCATTAGATGTTTTAGTAAATGGCACGTTGATTGCTCATGGTGAAGTAGTAGTGGTCAACGATAAATTTGGTATTCGCTTAACAGATGTCATTAGTCAAATCGAGAGAATCAAAAAGCTTAGATAAGAAAAACTCATTAAAATCATGGGTTTGGATATCTCTGAGCCCAATTCTGGGAGCCTCAAATGAGGCTCTGGCAGAAGCAAAAAGCCTGTCAAATCCCACCTCTATACTGTCAATTTTCCTTTCGTTATTGCTGGTTGTCGCCATCGTATTCGCGTTTGCGTGGATGATGCGTCGGTTTAATGTCACCGCTTCAGGCCACGGCCAAATGAAAGTGGTAGCGTCGATGGTGGCTGGAACTCGCGAGCGGATCATGGTGATTGAAGTCGGGGATGAGCAACACTTGGTAGGGGTAACCAGTAGTAATATCAATCACTTAGCTAAACTTGAAAAGCCTTTGTCGGCTCCGCAGACGGCAACAGCGAGTGCTTTTAAGGATAAATTGACTCAAGCCTTGGCAGGTAAGATACAAAGCGGCATGAAGCAACAAAAGGAGGTCGGCCATGATTAAGTGGTTCGCACTTTTGTTGAGTGTCATTTTATTGGCTCCCGATTTTGCTTATGCTGCACCAGGCTTAGATGCTTTGACTGTCACCACCAATCCTGATGGGTCGCAAGATTACACCATGACCCTTCAGGTGCTGGCGATCATGACTGCATTGAGTCTGTTGCCAGCCTTCATCATGATGATGACCTCGTTTACCCGGATCATTATCGTTCTGTCTATATTACGTCAGGCTATCGGTTTACAGCAGTCTCCATCAAACCAGATATTGATCGGCGTGAGTCTGTTTCTTTCTATGTTCATCATGGCTCCAGTATTCGAGCAAATCAATGAGACAGCGTTACAGCCTTATCTAAACGAAGAGATCAGCTCTAAAGAAGCCTATGAGCAAGCAAAACTACCTATGCGAGCTTTTATGCTGTCACAAACAAGGGTGAAAGACTTGGAAACCTTCGTTGAGTTGGGTGGCTATGTGGATCAGTTTCAAGACCCCGCAGACGTGCCAATGAACGTGTTGATCCCTGCATTTGTGACCAGCGAGCTTAAAACAGCATTTCAGATCGGGTTTATGTTGTTTATTCCGTTTCTGATACTCGACTTGGTAGTGGCATCCATTTTGATGGCAATGGGGATGATGATGCTCTCGCCTATGATCGTGTCATTACCGTTCAAGCTCATGTTGTTTGTGTTAGTGGATGGCTGGAATTTGATTTTTGGCACCTTGGCCAACAGCTTTGGATTAGGGTAGGGCAACGAGTATGAGTCCAGAGATTTTCGTTGAGATCCTAAAAGAAGCCCTGCATATGGTGATTTTGCTGGTGTCCGCTATTATTCTCCCCAGTTTGTTTGTGGGTTTGATTGTGGCCGTGTTTCAGGCCGCTACCTCAATCAACGAACAAACCATGAGCTTTTTACCAAGATTGATTGTGACCTTGTTAGCCCTCAGTTGGGGAGGGCATTGGCTGGTTCAAAAGATAATGGACTTTACTTTCACCATGGTGGAGCGGATCCCTGAGGTGGTAGGTTAACCATGGAGTTTGCCGCCAGTACCATCAATCAATTTTTGGCGGATATGCTGCTACCTTTTATGCGCATTTCCGGCATGTTTGCTGCGATGGTGGGGATCAGTGCGAAAACCGTACCCCCGCCGGTACGGGCCTTATTGACGCTGTTTTTGACGCTGGTGATTATGCCTGTCGTACCCGCAACCCCAGTGGCAGAGGTGTTTAATCTAGGCACCTTCGTATTGGTTATACAGCAACTTATTATTGGTCTTGCTATCGGTTTCATTTCTACCATGGTGCTCAATACCTTCGTTTTGGCGGGCCAGGTGGTGGCCATGCAAACCGGTTTGGGTTTTGCCTCCATTGTTGACCCGGTAAACGGTATCAACGTACCTGCAGTGGGGCAGTTTTATTTGATTCTCGCCACCTTACTGTTTTGGGCGTTTGATGGTCACTTAGCCATGATCCGCATGATCGTGATGAGTTTCAGTGCCTTTCCAATCGGCGAAGCCTGGTTTGAGCCTGAGCAGTTTGAAGCCATTGCCCTTTGGGGAGGATGGATGTTCGTCGGTGCGGTGACCTTGTCACTAGCGCCTATTGTGTCGCTGTTGATTGTGAATCTGGCCTTTGGTGTGATGACCAAAGCCGCGCCTCAGTTAAACATCTTCAGTATCGGCTTTTCCATCGCGCAAATAATGGGCCTAGTGATCATATGGGTCACTATGGACAACTTTGTCCATCATTTCGAGATTCAGTGGGATGAAGCACAGCAGTTGATGTGTAACCTGCTGCAACTTTGTCCTAACTGACGAGTGACTTATGGCCGATACGCACGAAAAAACAGAAGACCCCACGTCGAAGAAAATCACCGACTCCCGAAAAAAAGGTCAGATTGCTCGATCCCGGGAATTGTCGACTACTCTGGTGCTTGTGGCCAGCGCCATCGCGTTTCTGTTGATTGGTGAACAAGTTGCCACCGCTCTGTATGACGTGATGCAGCGTATGTTTACCCTGTCACGTGACGAAACCTATGATTACAACCATATGTTTCAAGCTTGGGGCTATGCCTTGGAGGCTGTCACGATCCCCGTTGTGTTTATCTTATTGATTGCCATGATAGGTGGGATTTACGGCAGTATCGCATTGGGAGGCTATAACTTCACATGGGAATCGGCAGCGCCCAAAGCCAATAAAATTAGTCCAATCGCCGGTTTCAAGCGCATGTTTGGTATGAATGGCCTAGTGGAATTGCTCAAGGCCATAGGTAAATTCGTTGTGGTCGCTGGCATGGCCTATGTGGCACTAATTATTTTTCAAGACGAAGCCCTGCATTTGGATCTCGAAATCTACCCTCGCAATATTTTCCATGCTTTGGAACTGATCGCATGGGCATTTCTGATGCTGTGTTGTGCACTTATTCCAATAGCTGCTATTGACGTTCCCTACCAAAGCTACAAGCACAAAGAAGAAATGAAAATGACCAAGCAGGAGGTCAAAGACGAGCGTAAAAACTCAGAAGGGGACCCTCAGGTCAAAGGACGAATTCGACGATTGCAATACCAGGCGGCTGCTCGGCGCATGATGCAAGAAGTACCCAAGGCAGACGTGGTGGTCACTAACCCGACCCACTTCTCTGTAGCACTAAAATATGATCAGAACGGTAATCGTGCGCCAGTTGTGGTGGCCAAAGGTGCTGACGAGCTGGCCATGCACATTCGTAAGATCGCTGCAGCGCACGGTGTGCCTATCGTTTCTTCGCCCCCCTTAGCACGTGCTATTTTCCATACCACAGAGGCTGATCAAGAAATACCAGAGAAACTCTTTATGGCTGTTGCTCAGGTCCTAGCCTATGTTTACCAAGTGAAAGCTTTCAAAAACGGCAAAGGTAAACGGCCACCGCCACTGCGTAAAGATCTGCCAATCCCCGACGATATGAAGTATTAAGAAGGCTTGACTGTAATTTAACAGTTCATTTACACGTCAATTTAGGTTTAAACTGGTATTACGAGATAGTTTTGGATGACATGACGTGCTGTATCCTTTGATGTTTTTTCTCACTCTTTTTACGGCGGTGGCAGTCACTGCCGAGGAGGCTAATGGGGAAGATAACAGCACCATCTACTGGCAAGTCTTTCATAGCCCTCCGTCATCAATCGAAGTAGGGGAATTCGCCCGCAAGGGATTTGTTGACCTTACTTGGCAAATGATTACTGATGAGTTGACTGAATATCATCACGAACGCCAAATGACTACCTTGGCACGGGCTCTTGAAGACATGAAACAACATAAAAATGTCTGCCATCCCTCCTTGTATATTACGCCCGAACGTCGAGAGTTTGTGTATTTCGCTCATCCGAATATGATCTCTCCTGCCAATCGTTTGGTCACGACGGAATCGAATCAAAATCGATTTTCTATAACTGAGCCGGTTAACCTAAATGAGGTTTTGCTTAACACCAATATGACCTTTGCCTTGGTGCAAGGACGTCATTATGGTACTGCGATCAACAGTCTCATTGACAACCCGCGAATGGGCTCACAAGACCGGGCCATCACTGTCTCAACGGAGAGATTAGATACCCTGTTTTCACTGGTGGCGAACCAGCGGGTTAATGCCACTTTTTCTTACCCCTTTGAGTTGGGGTTTTTTAAGAAGCAACTGCCAATTAAAGAGGATCGGATGATCAGCTTTCAGGTGGCAGGGATCGACCCTTATGTGGTGGGTAGCATCGGATGCGCGAAAACGCCTTGGGGCAAAGCAGTAATAGAAAACATCAACCAGGTCGTGCTGAAGATTCGAGATAAACCGGAGTACTTGAAAGCGTTAACGACTTGGTGGGAGGATGAATTACTCGACCAGCGGTTTCAGGAATTCTATCAAAATACCTTTTTAAACAGTCGTGTGGAAAATTAAATCGACGTTCAATTTACGCCTTTTTAACAGCGCTATTTGAGTCGTAGTTATTGAATGTCGTAGCACACTTTCCCAATTCTTTTTAATACTGCTCATCCGATGGTGTTTGTCCAGAAAAGACATCTGAAAAAACTGTACTACCACTCGCTCTAACTTTCCTAAACTAATTATTGGAAGCACAAATGGTTTTATGTGCCATAGGCTGATTCACAGCGATCCCGAATTTTTTTGAAAGGGGGTATGACCAGAATGGATTTTGATGTTACGAAAATTATTATCTTCTTTTCAGTTACCACATTTTTTTATGCCATTTCAATTCGACAATACATAAATAAGAGCTTGCCTGTGGGATATAAAATCAGGTCGTTGCTCAAAGCCTCTCTGCTCTTTGTTATCCTGTTTCTGGTCATCAGTATTGTGCTTATTTTATTCTTCGACACTACGCTTCCGATGTTCGTAGAATTTGACGATAACAAAGCGGTCAACTTATGCATTAATGCCTTGTTTTTAGGCGGTCTGATGATGACAAGTGCCTTGATTGTGGTTTATTCAGTGAAGTTTTGGTTGCGGTTAAAAGGCTCTTAGCTTGATAGATTTCCATAACAACGGATCGACCTCATTTTAGTCAAACCAATTCACGTCGTTTTCGGCTTGATATTGCAGGATGACGCCGAGGGGCGAAGTGCAACAATAAATTTGTCTGATAAGCCTATAAACCTGAGAACCATCCTTGATTCCCATGCAATTAAGCGCTAAACAGCAGTTTTTTACGCAGTTTGTATTTGAATTTTTCCATTGACTGGTTTTTCGCGGCTACTAAAACAATGCTCGCATGATTGGCTTGAATGCGTTCACCTACCATATTTTCATCTGCGAACTCATCCACCATCTTCAGTTGTTTTGAGTCAGGAATGACGAAAACCGTTACTTTGCCATTTTCACCTTCAAACACCATATGAAAACTGCGAATGTTTTCGAAATTGCAAAAATTAGCATAGTAAATCCGGCCTATGTTATCGGTTAATTGGGCCCCTAGACTAGCAAGTTGTGCATTGACCTCTTGCAATGAAAAGTTGCCATTCTCTTCCAATGCATAGCCGCCACCCTCATGTTGGACGTGGGCTAGGGCATGGTCACCAATGTCAATGACACGGGATTGTATCCAGGTTGAGTAGCCCAAAACACCGACCATTGCGACTGAAGCCGCTAAGGCGTAGAACCACTTTTTCTGTTTCTTATCGACCTGGGCTTGATTCAGTGATTGGCGCAACAAGAGTTTATGACACAAGTCATTTGGCACATCTACTTGACTGGCCTGCTGCATTTTAATGTCTAACTGCTTAAGTTCGTTCCAAAATGCCATCTTGGCTGGATCATCTTGCGCGGCACGCACCACCTCTTCGTCCGTGCAGTGGGGATCGGCATAAATGGTACGACGAAATGTTAAATCATCCATTATTGAATCCTCTACTATGATCTGTTTTTTCTAACGCTTCTTTAATCTGGTTTCTGGCTCGGAATAGGCGGGTCATTACCGTATTTTTGTTCAAATCTAACTGCTCAGCTATCTCATCACCACTGTATCCAAAGACAATTTGCAACATCAATGGCTCTCTATATTCGTCACTCAAACCGGCCATTAGAGCCCGTAGCTCACGATGCTCTATGTGCACTTCATTGCTCAATGCATCATCGGCCAACGCCACGTCATCCATATCCACCAAATCAAATTGTTTGCGCTCAAAGCGACGGGCATTCTCACGACGTAAAATTGTGATTAACCAGGATTTTGCCGCTTTATCATCTTTAAGAGAATCAAGAGATTTCCAAGCGCGCAGGAAGGTTTCCTGAACGATGTCTTCAGCGATTGCTTTGTCTTTGACCAGCCAATAGGCATAGCGATAAATGTCGCCATGCAGAGCCTGGACCAGCGTTTCATAACGTTTTTGTTTATTTACCATGTCATCAGAGACCGATACGGACTCTGATTGCTTTCGCGAAAACATTATTATTCTCTGTATTTTTTATAAGATGTTGTTTTAACGATATTTTTATCTTAGTCCCTGACAGTAAAAAGGCAACCCATAGGTTGCCTTTTCCTTGTCCTAAAGAGCTTGTTGCTCTTTAACCCATGTTTCTATTTTACTTTGTAGGATGTTCAGCGGCACCGGACCGTCCTTTAACACCTGGTCATGAAAGCCTCGGATATCGAACTTTTCACCTAACTGATCCATGGCATATTGACGCAGTTCCATAATCTTCAATTTGCCAATCATATAGGCTGTCGCCTGACCTGGCATTGCAATATAGCGCTCAATGGCCTTCACCGCATCGTTTTCTGGATTAGGCGTATTTTCAATTAGATAATCGATGGCTTGCTCACGGCTCCAACGCTTCGCGTGAATGCCGGTATCTACTACTAATCGGCAAGCACGCCACAATTCCATTGCCAAGCGACCAAAATCCGAATAGGGGTCGCGATAAAAGCCCATGTCTTTGGCTAGTTCTTCTGTGTATAGTCCCCAACCTTCTGTGTAGGCGGTAAAGGACACATACTTTTGAAACTCTGGAATTCCGTCTAACTCCTGAGCAATCGCCCGCTGCATGTGATGTCCAGGAATGCCCTCATGGTAAGCTAGGGCTTCCATTTGATAGGTAGGCATATCGGCCATATTGTACAGATTCGCATAGTAGGTTCCCGGACGGGAGCCGTCTTTTGATGGACTTTGGTAGAAGGCTTTGCCTGCGGATTTTTCGCGAAACGGTTCAACACGTTTAACAATCATTCTTGCCTTAGGGGTTAAGCCAAAGTAATTGGGAATCGCTGCTTCCATTTCGTCAATCAGGGCTTTGGCGTCCTTGAGGTATGCCTCTCGTCCCTCGTCTGTGTTGGGGTAATAAAATTGCTTGTCTTCTCGCATAAATTTGAAGAACGACTGCATGTCACCCTCGAATCCAACTTGGTCCATGATGCGCTGCATGTCTGCGTGAATCCGGGCCACGTTGTCCAAGCCAATCTGGTGCACTTCATCGGCTGTCAAATCGGTGGTGGTAAACCACGCTAAACGGTTGTCGTACCATTTATCGCCATCTGGCAGTCGCCATACGCCATCACCTTCTGGACTGAGTTTCTGTTGAATTTTCAACTCCTCAATCAAACCTTGATAGGCTGGCAGCACGTCATTCTGCATAGCGCTTCGCGCCCGTGACAACAAGCCTTGCTTTTCTGCGTTGCTCAACTCCAAGCCGTCAAGTTTGTTTTGGAAATCTTGCCAGATGGTTGAGTCTTCTGGCGATTCCGTAAACGGATTGCCGCTGATCACATTGCTCGAAGCCTGAATCATTTGATCGTATGACCACTTGGGAGGAAACACGCCTAATTCTTGGCGAATTCTTAATTGTTCAATCAACTGAGCGAATAGGTCGTCGACTTTTTCCAAACGGGAGACATAGGCTTCGGCATCTTCCACTGAACTGACTCGGTGAATATTGATGAAAAAGCTGGGAATTTGGGTGTGCAGGGCACTGAACTGATCCATGATGTAGGTGTGGTGACGGAAGGCATCGTTAGCGAGTCTGCGTTGAATATCCACTTTGGCAATTTCTACACTCAACTTTTCTTGTTCGCTTAGCTTGCTTGTATCAAAGCCATTTAGAACCGCCAGTCTGTCTTTACTGATTTGAATTTCCTGTTCAGCAGCGGCTTCACTGATGTCGTCCCACTTGTCGTAATCCCATTTGTAACCAAGATAACTTTGGCTCATGGGCGAACGTTTTAAATCGGCTTCAAAGGCATCAGCAAAAAACGCTGCCAATCGCTCAGATTCGGTTTGAGTTTGCTGTGCCACCTGAGCGGTAGGCGATTCTGACTTCGGGTCAGTAGCGGGGCTACAGGCCCCAAGCGCTAGAGCAACGGTGCTCAAAGCGAAAAGGTGAGTAAGTTTTTGCATGTTAGATTTCCTGTCGAATTCATAATTGATATAAGGGCTTCAATGTTTGCTGACTCGCCCCTTTTTTTAGTTTTTCTCGTAGTTCGGTCAACCCTTTTGAGAGACGCTCTGACGTCCATTGGTTTTGTCCCGCCGAATAGCGATGCTGGAACATCCTAGCGACTTCTTGCTTCACTTCTGGTTGGGCCAGCACGGCGGTTGAATCTGCAAAGAATGCGGGATTGTCCTTGCAAACGCAAGTTGCCCAGCGGTTTAGGCTTTCGTAGATACGATTTGCTTCATGACCAGCCAATGCTTGTTGTAATTCAGACCATGCCTGAGTCTCTGTATTGTTTATAGTAACTTGGGCTATCTCCACCTTTGCGGGTTTTTTACGCCACCATAAGAATAGGGTAGTTAGCCACAACACTAGTAATATCCAACTGCTGATGCTCCACCAGCGAAGTGAACTATTGGATGCATCAACACCACTTTGTTGAGGCACTAAGGGTAACGTCGTCTGGGCCACTGGCGGCTCGTTTACTTGTGCTTCAGTAGGGCTCGGTTGAGTGGGCATAGTGCCGGGTAAAACGGTGATGGTGCGAGCAGGTACGGTGGCATATTCGGTCTTTTTACTGATCACGTTATACCAAGGTACGCGAATCTCGGGCAACTCAAATTTACCCTCAACGGTGGGGATAATGGCGATGTTTTCGACCCGCTGGGCAATCAAATTCTTGTCCCGAACCACCGTTGCAGTCGAGGCTTGATCTGGGTATACCTTAAATTGTGGAGGATAACTGCGGGCAATTTCTGGTAGTTGTTCTTCGGTCAAGCCTACGGCGGTCAAGGTTAAAGTTCGGGTTACCGGCTCGCCGACTTTAAATTCGTTGTCAGGCTGCCATTCTTCGTTCAATTGCACCATGCCGCTGGGTAACCAATGTCCAGTATAGCCGCTAACGATAGGCAGGACACGGATATCGACGTCCGGTGCGATCCGATTCACTGGTTTCGACTGATTAAAGTACGCAAAGGTTTTGCGTTGATTATCAACAATTTCCCCTTCAAATAAGGGGCCGGATATAGTGAACTCGCCACTGCGTTGTGGAATGATGGCAAAATTGCGTTCAATGGTGCGATAACGATAACCATCGACAATCTCAGAGCCTTCTTTATCCTCGCCTAAGGGCCGTATAACCGCACCCTCGAGTTCAGGCGCCGGTAAGCTGCCTCGCTGCAGGTCTGCAAACAAAAAGATTTTGATGGTGTAGACCAACTGTTGTTGTAAATAGACTTCCTGCCGATCTACCTCTGCGGTGATGAATATATCGCGGGGTTTGCCTCCTGTCGCGGCTACCGGCGGTATTACCATCATGTCAATTGCCTGAGTTTTTTGCCCGTCAATGGTAAACGGACCAAGGGTGAAGCGCCCTTGCTTTTTAGGGATCAGAATGGTTGTCCAAGTGGTGGAGCGAGTGGTTTTAAAATTCACCATTCGTGTTTGGCTACTGATGGAGGTTCGCCCAACCACGAAATCCCCCATCAAGGAAGAAGGATCGAAGGCATTGCGGTCTACGTCACCATTAGCAACGACTGTCAGGATAATGGATTCGTCTGCCATGACTGGGTTTTTATCTACCGACGCCTGCACGCTGGTTGCCTGCCCCCATACAGGGACACTCAGGGCCGACAGTAAAAATACAAAAAATCCAAGCCAAAAACCCTTCATTACCAGTTCCTCGCATTTTTCGTGGGCATGCGTTGTCGTTTACGCAGTTGATTTTCTAACATCATTTTTCGCTTTAATAAAAAGGCCGGATCATCCGGAACCTTATTCAACAAGTTTTGCATGCGTTGCATTTGTTCCTTTTCTTCATCCGTCATCGCCTCTTGCTGTTGTGCTGCGGCTGCTTGCTGTTGGGCAGACGATTGTTGTTCATTTTCGGATTCCGTCTCTTCCTCGTTGCGCTCTTGGGAGTCTTGATCCGATTGCTGCTCTTCACTTTGCTGCTGATTTTGTTCTTGATTCTGTTGTTGTGATTCCTTTGAGGGATCACTTTGTTGATCTTGGGAGCTTTGCTGCTGTTGATCATTTTGCTGCTGAGATGAATCAGATGCTGAATCACTTTCTTGTTGTTGTGAGTCTTGGGAATCTTGCTGTTGATCCTGGCCTTGGTCACCTTGATTCTGCTGATCTTGTTGCTGTTGCTGTTGCTCCTGCTCCTGTTGCTTCTTAAGTTGTTCTACCAACGCCTTATTCGCCGCAGCATCACTGTTATCCGGTTGTTGTTCCAATACCCGTTCGTATGCGGCGATGGCTTCGTCTAGCTGTCCAAGTTGCGCCAAAGCGTTACCGCGATTGTAATTTGCTTCCGGGCTATCGACTGCTGAGAAGGCCTGTAGTGCTGACTCGTAGTCGCCACTTTTATAGTGTGCAACGCCTTTCCAAAGAGGATCATCAAACTGTTGGGCTGCGCTTTGTGTATCTCCTTGAGAAAACTTTTCTGCCGCTTGTTGGTCGGCCGTTTTCCAAAGATCTTGCCAGTCCAATGCCATCGCGGGTTGTGGGACCCAAAGCAGAGACACCATCAGGAGTGGCAGGGCAAACAGCAAACCTCGGCGAAAGGCATATGCTGCAATGGGCAGTAACAATAATACTAAATAGGGACCGGCTTCTTTCCACTCGTCACCAAATTTATCTTCACTGGGTTGGGATTGTTCGCCAAGGTTGCGTTGCACCCTTTGATTCAAAAGACGCTCAATGTCTCGGTCGTCGGTTGACAACTCGGTGTAAACCCCACCGGTTGATGACGCCAAGGCACTCAGTTGGCTGCCATCAAGTTTGGGCAGCACAATAGCGCCGCTGCCGTCTTTTAGGAAATCACCGTCTAACAGTTGTATGGGGGCGCCCTGTGCGGTACCGACGCCCAAAACCGACACTCGATAGGGCAACTCTGACAATAAATTGCGTACTTCTGCCACCTGTGACATCTCAATACCGTCGGTTATCCAGAAGATCTCGCCCTCTACAAAGCCCGCATTTTCCAACAGCTGAGCAGACATTTTTAAGCCGCTGAAGGGATCACTGCCGGCTACTGGCATAATTTCCGGACTCAGGCTGGGCAACAAGGTAGTGAGATTCTGACCATCTGAACTTAACGGACTGATAGTAAAGGCATCACCGGCATAGGCGACCAGCCCCATTTCTCCCTCAGACGCAGCCTTAATCAGGTCGATGGCTTTGTACTTGGCACGGGTCAATCGGTCCGGTGAGATATCAGTAGCACGCATCGAAAGTGACATGTCGATTAGTACGACTTTCCCTACATGCAATTGATAAACCGGCTGAGGAAGCTTTTCCCAGCTGGGTCCAGCCATCGCCACAGTACCTATGAACCAGGCGATGGCGACTAACCAAAATGGGCTGGTTGGGTTGCCTTTCGCTGATCCGGTGACCAGATGTTGGTAAAGATGGGAAGCCAACACCGACTGCCAACCTGACTGTTTTGCTGCCAATTTTCGAGCAGCAAACCACAGCATAGCCAAAGGGATTAAAGCCAACAGCCATGCTGGTCGCAGGAAGTGAAATTGATCTATCAATGACTCCACTGGTTCCTCCTATAGCGACTTTTCACCCATTGCAATAAGGGTTGAGTGGCAAGCAATGCTGAGATCAATAAGGCTAAACCAAGGGGAATATAAAACAGCGCGGTCAAAGGTCGCAGTTGCTGGCTTTCACCTTCGATAGGCTCTAGTTTATCCAAGGTTGCGTAAATCTGTTGCAACGCCTGAGTGTCTCTGGCGCGAAAATACCGTCCTCCGGTAGACTCAGCCAGTTGCGTCAACATATCCTCATCCAAATCTCTCGACGGATTAATTTGCCGAGTACTGAAAAAGCCTTGGGTAACCATACTGTCCGCGCCCACACCGATAGTGTAAATGGTGACGCCGTTGTGAATGGCCAGTTCATTGGCCTGTTCAGGTGTGATGTTACCTGCCGTATTTTGCCCATCGGTCAATAGAATAAGCACTTTGTTCGACTCAGATTTTTCTGCGAAGCGTTTTACGGCGAGTCCTACCGCATCGCCGATGGCCGTCTGTTCGCCCACCAATCCTATTTGGCTCTCCATCAACAATTGTTCAACCGTTTGCCGATCGTAAGTTAATGGCGCTTGTAAATAGGCGGTGTCGGCAAACAAAATTAGACCTAATCGGTCTCCCACTCGACGGGCGATGAAATCCCCTAACACGCTTTTTATCATCACCAGACGATTTACCTGTCGACCGGATACGAACATATCATCGGTATTCATACTGCCAGAGAGATCCACCGCTAACATCAGTTCTCGACCTTTATTTGGAATACTGACCGGTTCGCCCAACCATTGCGGACGCGCTGCTGCCAAGACTAAGCAAAGCCAGGCTGTAATGACTGCGATTCTTACCCAAATCGAAGGGCGCTGAGCACTCCGTTGGCTAGGTAAACCTCGGGTCAGAGAAGGAACTTGTAATGCCGCTGCGGGTGCCATCTTCTTGGCTGGAAGCAGGCGCATTAACAAAGGTAAGGGAAGTGCAAACAGGGCCCACCACCAAGCAAACTCAAACATCGCTTCCCTCCTGAATCTTATCAGTTTTGGGAGGCAGTGCGGACATTAGCCAAACTTGTATCTGAGTTTTCACTTGGTCGAAGTCCAAGTTTTGAGGGGCGCGATATAAAGCCTGTTGCAGAGGTTTACCCACCTTATCAAACGCCTCCTGTTTGGATTTGGGCAATTGTTGTAACAGAAATTGGTGCCACTGGTCGCCGTGCAGCGAGGCAATTCGCTCCGACGGAAAATAATGCAAGGCAACGCGTTTTAATAGGGTGTTCAAGGCAACCGGCCAATTGGGCGTGGAAACTTGGATTGCAGCCAGCTCTGCAAGGGCTAAACGTTGCATAAGTCGTTGCTTGCGGCGATGCAAATACCAGAGGATCCCCGCAATCAATGATGTCAGCACAATAGCCATCAATACCCACCATCCCCAAGCCAAAGGCCACCAACCGATTTGCTCGGGAAGATGAACGTCTTTCAACTGATCTAACGGGTTCATTGAGCCCCCCGTCGTGCTCTAATTAACTGCTGCTCGATGGGCAAACTGGCAGTAATAGGCACCCAATGGGCTTTGCATTGCAGCAGTAATTTTTGGATCGCAGTTTGTTGCGCTTGGTGCTGCAACGCGTACAAATGTTCGGTCTTGCGCTCGCCCAAAGTCAAAACCTGGCTAGCATTGCCATCGGTGATGCTTACCTGCTGAGGCAAGTCCACATGAGGTAGGGCATGTTCGAATGGATCGGTAATCTGATAAGCAATTACCTCGCAATGGCGACTTATACGACTTAAATGTTGTTTAGCGCTTTCATTTAAGCCATTAAAATCGCTGATCACCAACACCAAGCTGCCGGGATGGGCCAATCGTCGCAGTCGAGCACACGCATCTGCTAAGCCAAACTCACCCGCTTTGGTCTGCTGCGGTTGATGTAACTCCATCATGCCATGGATAAAAGACAGCACGGCTTTTTGACGGGTCAGTGGCTTAAATTCTTTGTGCTGATGTTGGTTAAACACCAATCCGCCGATCCGATCGCCCCGGTCTTTGGCCGCCCAAGCGATGAGTGATGCAAGGTGGCACGCTTGTACTGATTTGTAGACAAATTGGGTGCCAAAATGCATATCACGGCTCAGGTCTACCACCACAAAAACGGGCCGCTCTTTTTCTTCCCGGTACAATTTTGTATGGGTTTTTCCAGAGCGCGCCGTGACACGCCAATCTATAGCACGAATGTCGTCACCGGGTTGATAGTGTCGTGCTTCATCAAACTCCATGCCGCGGCCTTTTGTTTTGGCAAGGTAACTCCCTGCCATCTTGGCTTGCACGGTTTTGCGTGGCGTCAAATTCATTAATGCCGTCTTGGAGCGATAGTACAACATTTGCTGTAAATTGAGTTCTACACCATTACAACTGAGCTGTTCAAGCCAATGATTTACCTCTGTTAGCATCAAAGCTTACCTCAGGGCACAGGAACCAGTTGCAGAATACGATCCAAAACGTGATTGGAGGTCATGCCCTCCGCTTCCGCTTCGTAGCTAAGCAGAAGGCGGTGACGCAAGACATTATGAAAAACCGCTTGAATATTATCTGGTCCGACAAAATCTCGGCCCATCAACCATGCATGGGCTCTGGCGCATTTGTCCAGCGCGATAGTGGCCCGAGGACTAGCGCCAAATTCGATCCAGTTTGCCAACTTGGGGTCGTACTTTTGCGGCTCTCGTGTGGCAACGATTAGCTCGACCATGTAACGCTCTAGCGACTCAGCAAGATGAATTTTCAGCAGGTCTTTACGAGCTGCAAATATATCCTGTTGGGAAATTCGGCCGACGCTTTGCTGGGCCTCGTCCAACGCTTCACTGCGGGTTAAGCGAAGGATCTCTAATTCGGTATCTGCACCCGGATATTCGATCTCCAAATGCATAAGAAAACGGTCTAACTGAGCTTCGGGTAAGGGATAGGTTCCTTCCTGCTCGATGGGGTTTTGGGTTGCCATTACCAAAAACAACTCGGACAATGGATAAGTGGTGTTACCGACAGTAATTTGTCGCTCAGCCATGGCTTCCAGTAATGCAGATTGCACCTTTGCCGGAGCACGGTTGATTTCATCGGCCAACACTAGGTTATGAAAAAGAGGTCCTTTCTGGAACACAAACTCGCCGGTTTCTGGGCGATAGATTTCTGTTCCAGTTAAGTCTGCTGGCAGCAGGTCTGGGGTAAACTGGACACGATGAAAATCCCCTTCAAGGCCTTTAGACAAAGCATTGACCGCGCGGGTTTTGGCCAAACCGGGAGGGCCTTCGACCAGCAAATGACCATTCGCTAATAATGCGATCAAAATGTTGTGGGTGAGGGTACTTTGCCCTAAAACTTGAGAATCGAGATACCGTTGTAACTGGGTAAACTGCTCTACAGCCATTTTTTTGCGTTCCTATCGTAAATGATTTGGTCTGGCCGACCACTACATCAACCCTTATCGCCATCTCTCAATCTAACTCGCCATATCGGCTCGGTAGCATGGATGACTCTCTCTAACCATCTTGATTTTTCAAGGGTTGGTATTCACTGACAACCATACCTTATATAGGGTTCCCTTTGGGAAATACAATGTTACAAAACGTCAAAATGCTTATCCTGAGAGACGAATGCCAGTTCCACTGTCTGTGACTTGTAAATCAGAATTCTAAGGTGGATGCCTTCATACTTGCCATTTTTGAATTCGATTCATGGAGAGCCCTCGCTGAAGAGAGGACGACATTCCGCCCCCTTTCTTGGTCAAAATGAACTAGAATTTGAATTTTCTGCAACAGTCTGTACAATCGACACATCTTAACAGGTCAGACCACTGACGATTTTAATGAGGACAGAGAATGTCGGCGAAACAAACAGTGACAACAAGAAATGGTGACAGAATCGCCATCGTGGCGGGTTTGCGCACACCTTTCGCAAAAATGGCGACCTATTTTCACGGCGTACCAGCAGTGGATTTGGGGAAAATGGTGGTCAACGAAATGCTGACTCGCAACAACTTGGATCCCAAGTTGGTGGAACAGTTGGTTTATGGTCAAGTGGTACAAATGCCCGAAGCGCCAAATATCGCTCGTGAAATTGTTTTGGGTACCGGCATGAGCGTAAACACCGACGCCTACTCGGTATCTAGAGCCTGTGCAACCAGTTTCCAGTCTACGGTTAGCATTGCCGAAGCGATGATGGCGGGCAATATCGAAGTAGGGGTTGCCGGTGGGGCAGACTCAACATCTGTATCACCAATCGGGGTTTCTAAGCCGTTAGCTCGCGCCTTGACTGATATGCAAAAAGCCAAAACATTTGGGCAAAAATTCAATATTATCAAGAAATTAGGCTTGAAAGATTTGTTGCCTGTCCCGCCTGCAGTGGCTGAGTACTCAACTGGCTTGTCTATGGGGCAAACCGCTGAACAGATGGCCAAAACCCACAGCATCAGCCGTGCTGATCAAGACGCTTTGGCACATCGCTCCCACTCGTTGGCAGCAAAAAGCTGGAACGAAGGTCTACTCGATAATGAAGTGATGACCGCGTACGCTGAACCCTTCAAAGGCGCGTTGGAGAAAGACAACAACGTTCGCTTCGATTCAATTCTTGAAGGTTATGGGAAACTGAAACCAGTGTTTGATCGTAAACATGGCACAGTGACTGCCGCCAATGCGACGCCATTAACCGATGGCGCGTCGGCCATTATTATGATGAGTGAAAGCAAAGCTAAAGCGTTAGGTTATACCCCGCTGGGTTACATCAAGAGCTACGCCTTTGCCGCAATCGATGTATGGGAAGACATGCTGATGGGTCCTTCATATGCGACGCCAATCGCGTTAGATAGAGCCGGTATGACCTTACAAGACCTAACCCTAATCGAGATGCATGAAGCTTTCGCCGCACAAACTTTGGCAAACTTGAAAATGTTTGCCAGTGACAAATTTGCTCAAGAAAAGCTGGGACGCAGTAAAGCAACCGGTGAGATAGACATGGACAAATTTAATCAGATGGGCAGCTCCATTGCCTATGGCCATCCCTTTGCTGCCACAGGAACCAGAATGATAACGCAAATGCTGAATGACTTGCATCGTCGTGGCGGTGGGACTGGTTTGCTGACTGCCTGTGCAGCGGGCGGTCTGGGTGCAGCAATGATTGTAGAAACTGAATAGGAAGCGAAGTCGATGACAAGTAAAAAAACCTCAGATACTAGCAGTTCAGAAGTGAAAAGCGCTTTCTCTACAGACGTTCGTGAGGATGGTATCGCTATCATCACAATGGATGTGCCGGGCGAATCCATGAACACTCTCAAAATTGAGTTTGCCGAGCAAATATCTGCAACCCTCGATGAGATTGAAGCAAACAGCAAAGTCAAAGGTATTGTTATCATCTCTGGCAAGCCGAACTCCTTTGTTGCAGGCGCTGACATCAGTATGTTGGCGGCTTGTCAAAGTGCCGAAGATGCTCGTGCAATCTCCGCCGGTGGTCAGGACATGTTCCAGCGCATTGAAGATATGAAAATCCCCGTGATTGCCGCGATCCATGGTCCGGCTTTGGGCGGTGGTTTGGAATTAGCGTTGGCCTGTCACGGACGGGTGTGTAGTGATGATGATAAAACTCAAATGGGATTGCCTGAAGTTCAATTAGGGTTATTGCCTGGTAGCGGTGGTACACAACGTTTGCCACGTTTAATCGGTATTCAACAGGCCATGAAAATGATGTTGACCGGTGCATCGGTTCGCGCCAAGCAGGCCCTTAAGTACGGTATCGTGAATGATATGGTACCGCAAACCATCTTGTTGGATGTGGCGATTGAAATGGCGCTAAAAGGCAAGCCGAAACATAAAGAGCCAAAACTGGATTTGATGGGCAAATTCTTAGAGCGCACTCCTTTTGGGCGCAACACCATGTTTTCTCAAGCCAGAAAGCAGACACTGAGCAAAACCAAAGGCAACTATCCAGCGCCCATGCTGATTATTGATTGTATCGAAACCGGTATCAATAAAGGCATCAAGCAAGGTATGAAAGTCGAAGCCGAAAACTTCGGTAAATTGGTTATGACTCCAGAGTCCGCACAACTGCGCAACATTTTCTTTGCCACCACTGAGATGAAAAAGGAAACCGGCGTCGAAGGCGTTGAACCCGGCCAACTGAAAAAAGTCGGCGTATTGGGCGGTGGATTGATGGGCGGCGGTATCGCTTTTGTTACCGCAACCAAAGCGGGTTTGCCTGCTCGAATCAAGGACATTCGCCCAGAAGGCATTGCCAATGCGATGAAGTACAGTTACGACATTTTGAATAAAAAGGTCAAACGTCGTTTTATGCTCAAATCGCAAATGCAAAAGCAACTGTCACTGTTGACTGGCACCATTGACTACTCAGGATACGGCGATGCAGATGTTGTGATTGAGGCAGTGTTCGAAGATTTGTCTTTGAAACAAAAAATGGTGGCAGATGTCGAAGCCAACTGTAATGAAAACACCATTTTTGCTTCTAACACGTCATCCATTCCGATTGGTCAAATTGCTGCCAACGCAGCCCGTCCAGAGCAAGTGATTGGCTTACATTACTTCTCTCCCGTGGACAAAATGCCGTTGGCTGAAGTGATTGCCCATGAAGGTACTTCCGACCAAACCATCTCTACGACGGTAGAGTTGGCGCGCAAACAAGGGAAAACACCTATTGTGGTCAAAGATGGTGCTGGTTTTTATGTAAACCGTATCCTTGCACCCTACATGAACGAAGCCGCAAACGTATTGTTGGCTGGCGAGCCCATCGAGCACATCGACCGTTCGTTGGTGAAGTTTGGCTTCCCTGTTGGACCGGTGAAACTCCTTGATGAGGTGGGCATTGACGTGGGGACCAAGATCATCCCTATCTTGATGGAGCAATTTGGTGACCGCTTTAAGTCTGCCGACGCATTCGACAAAATCTTAGCTGACGATCGTAAAGGCAAAAAGAACAAGCGTGGATTCTATGACTACAACGGTAAGAAGCCAGGTAAAGAAGTCGACCAATCAGTGTACACCCTGTTAGGTGTCAGTCCTTCACAGCATTTGAGTCAGGCAGAACTGGCGGAACGCTGTGTATTGATGATGCTCAACGAAGCGGCAATGTGTTTGGATGAGGGCGTTATCCGTAATCCACGTGACGGTGACATTGGCGCTATTTTTGGTATTGGTTTCCCGCCGTTCTTAGGCGGTCCTTTCCGCTACATGGACAGCCTAGGCGCACAACATGTGGTGGATCGTCTGAACCATTATACCAAGACGCTGGGTGACAAATTTACTCCTGCAAATATCTTGGTTGAGATGGCAAAAGAGGGCAAAACCTTTTACTAAAAAGTAAGGTTGTTGTTACCAAAAAGTTAAAAACCGGGCTTGGCCCGGTTTTTTTGTATGAGATGGCTAAAAGTGCTGGTTTTATAGAGTTGGTTGACTATAATTTCGCCGCGAAATGAATTGGGTGGTAGTGAAATTATGTTGTCTTTACTGGTTGTATCCCTACTTAGTAGTCTTTTTTATTATGTTGAGTCATTCAAGTCCGGATTGTCTGCGAAAAAGTGGGCATTGGTTGGCTTGTTATTGGGTCCGATGGCTCTGCCTTTCTTTACCATCAGCCAGCATGTCAAATTGCGTCACGCGCAAGGTTTTGGCAATAGCTACTTGCGTGCTTGAAAAAAAAGAGAGGGGTTACCTCTCTCTTTTAAAAAAACGTCCATTGTTTATTCCACAAAAAGTCTAATGCATCTGCACTTAGAACCCAATACCAGTACCAGGCTTACGAGCTTGAGTAGTGGTTGTGGTCTGCTTCAACTGCTCAGCGTTTTTAGCACCGTCTAAGTCGGTGGCAACTGGGGCTGAAGTGGTTAGTATTAGTGCTACAGCATATGCTTTTAACATTCTAGGTTCCTCTTTGATACTAAGTTTATTATTTACGCCGACAATTTTTTGTCAGTCGGTTCTGTATCTGCGAAGAACATGCCAACTTTAGCCTTTTGGCGAGAATTAGGTTAAAAAATTTCCTGACTTAACAACTGTTTTGCGGTTTTAGACTTGTTTGTTTGGCGTAAGTAGCTGGTTTATATGAATATTTTCGCTGAGAAGTCGTTCGAATCGACTTGCACTTAATGGCTTGCTATAAAGGTAGCCCTGCAACATCTCGCAGTCATAGCGGCGCAATATAGCGAGTTGCTCTTCTTGTTCAACGCCTTCGGCGACCACTTTCAACCCCAGATTGTGAGCGATATTGATAATGGCTGCTGTCATATGCTTGTCGACGCTGCTTTTAGCGATATCGTCGATAAAGGCTTTATCGATTTTGAGTGTATTCAATGGGAACTTTTTCAAGTATGCAAGGGAAGAGTAACCCGTACCAAAATCATCCAGTGCAAGATGGATCCCTTTTTCTCGCAATCGCTCCATCATGCGCAAAGCCTGATCTGGATTTTGCATCAAGGTCCCTTCGGTGATCTCACATTCGAGATGCAAGGGAGACAATTCGACTTTTTGTAAGATGCGGGATATCCGGTCATCCAAGTCCGGTAGTTCAAATTGACGTGCCGAGATATTGACAGCGACTCGGCCAGTGAACAAACCCATAGATACCCACCGCTTGGTATCTTCACACGCTTTACGCAGCACTTGCTCGCCAATCTCTACAATTTGTCCGGTTTCTTCTGCAAGAGGAATAAATTGGGCCGGGCTGACGATGCCTTTTTCTGGATGTTCAAAGCGTACTAAGGCCTCCATGCTGACCAGTTTGCCAGTAGAAATGTCGACCTTAGGCTGATAGAAAACCGTAAACAAATCTTCTTTGAGTCCATAGCGGATCAAGTTTTCAATTTGCAATTGACGCACTGCGTTCTGGTTCATCTCACCACTGAAGAACTGGTATTTGTTACCGCCAGCATTTTTAGCAAAATACATGGCCGTGTCGGCATTTTTGAGCAGTTCTTGCGGCGTGTTTCCATCTTCAGGGTAGAAGGCGATACCCACACTAGCACCCAGCACAAACTCTTGTTTGTTGATCAGGAATGGGTAGGCCATCTGATCGAGAATTTTCTGCGCATAGTGGTTGATGCGGGTCATTTCCTCACTGTTGTCGATCAAGATACTGAACTCGTCGCCCCCTAAACGATAACAGGTAGAGTGGTTTCCAGCGATTTTCTGCAAACGTTTACCGATTTGCTTTATTAGGATGTCACCGGTTTGGTGTCCCAAGGAGTCATTAATCTTCTTAAAGTTGTCCATGTCCAAACACAGCAACGCGTGGGGAATATCTTTTCTGACTAAGTTGTTGTGGCTAGCTTGGAAAAAAGAGCGGTTGGGCATATCCGTTAAGGGATCAGTATTAGCCAACTTAAGCAATTCTTTTTCGGTACTCTTACGTGAAGTGATGTCAGAGAATACTCCAACATAATGGCTGATTTTGCCATCCTCGGCATAAATGGCATCAATATTGAGCTCCATTTCATATTTGTCGCCATTGACACGACGAGATTCTACTTCACCATTCCAGTTGCCCTTTTGTTTGAGGGCTTTCTTGACCTCTTCAGTAAAGGCTTCTGGATATTGATTAAACTTCAAATAGCTGGCTAAGCCCTGTTCTCGGGTTTCACCTGTACATAAACAGTAGGCATGGTTAACTGAGATAAATTTAAAGTTAGTGTCTGCAATGAAAACACCATCAGAGATTGTCTCAATTGAGCGCTTATACAGCTTTAATTGCTCTTCTGCTTGCTTTAAGTGACTGATGTTTTTTAACGTACCGGTCATGCGCAGAGGCTGGTTATTGCTGTCTCGTTTTACCACCATTCCCCGATCAAGTATCCAGATCCAATCGCCTTTGAAGGTTCGTGCCCGATAGGTAACCTGAAAATATTCTGATTTATCATCGATATGCTTTTGCAGCGCTTCTTGTACACGGACAATGTCATTTTGATGAATATTAGCCTGATATGAGCTGTTCGCGCGGATGTTATCTTGAGGAAAGTCCATAGTGCCCCAGGTGTTGGCACGATATACCTGACCACGATATAAATCCCAGTCCCATAATTCATCGCCACTGCTCCATAGGGTCAATTTCAAGCGTTCTTCACTTTCTTTTATCGCCGTTTGAATGGCCAATTTGCGCTTATATTGTTTCACCATATATGCGGCAAAGAAGACCAACAAGAAGCAATAAACAATCAAAGCGTTACGATGCAAAAATAGAGGAGGATTGATGTTAATATCGACGCGGGTGGATTGTGACCAGCCTGACAAACCATTTTTACTTTGTACCTCGAAAGTGTATTGGCCGAACATAATGTTGGTGAAAGTGGCAACCCGATTCGATTGATCGGTATAAATCCATTCATCACTCAAACCCAAAAGCCGATAGCGATAATGAATATTCAGTGCGTTGACTGCATTGATTAAGCCGAATTCCAAACTGAAGGGCGATGCGTTGTTGTCCAAGGTCAACGATTTTGTTAGATAAATGGGCTTAGTTAAGGGCGATTTCGGACTATCGATACCCACTGGTTTGTTCATGATCCGCAACTCGGTGATGGTAGGCCGAGCATTTGGATTTATATCATTGAGGCTATTTCGCTTCATCTGCCCCAATCGCACTGGATCAAACACATGGAATCCTTGTGTGCCTCCAAACATCACCAAACCACTGGATGTTACGTGCGACGCACCTTGGTTGAGATCGTTAAAATCCAACATGTCTCTGCTGATCAAATTGCGAATTTGCCCATCTTGTAGAGAAATTTGCCAAATCTCGCTGTTCGAGCTGTGCCAAATGGAATTCTCTTCATCTGCATACCACAACGCATTGATAATCATGGCACGGCTTTCACCGCCACGGGGATTAATATTTTCAACGATTTGCAGGGTCTTTTTATCAACTTTCAGTAAACCGTGCTTCAGAGTAGATACCCAAATCCAATTGGCATTTTCATGAATGCTCTCCGCCACTGGGCTGGCACCACTAAGATTAAATTTCAATTGAACCTGGGTGATCGTATTGGAAATGGTGTCGATTACCCACAAACCAGATGCACTTCGAATCCATAGATTAGATTCGGAATCCACATACATGGGGAAGGGTTGGGTTAAACTCGGATACTGGTCTTGAAATAAGCGAATATTGAAGTTGTCAGGCACAATTTCATAGAGCTTGAAATTTGCTAAGGAGGCCCAGATTTTGTCGCCCAAAAAATTCATACTGGTCACTCTTTGCCCAGCGAGCAAATGTTTGACCAATACTAATTTGTCCTGTTGTTTCTGATAGACGTAAACGCCATCGTCAGTGGCAAGCCAAAGACGCTTTTGTTTGTCAACGGTGGCATCCCAAGTATTGTATTTGGCGTCTTGCAAGTAACGAGTGAATTCGCCAGTTTTGATATTGTATAGGCTTTGTCCACCAGTCTGAGGAGTAATCCAAACCGTATCTTCGCCGTAATCATTGATAGCCCACACGTTATTGTCTGTGCTGGAAAAAACACTTCCATAGATGTTTTTGAAGTGCTTGATGCTAGAAAACTGTTCGTGAAACTGGAAAATGCCGGCTGTCAATGTGCCAAGCCAAAGAGACTGATTGGAATCTTGGAAAATCTTAATAATGTAGCGACTGTTCAGACCCACATGCATGTAATTGCTTTGGGTTATGGAGAAGGTAGTTTCTGCTTCTCGATTGAACACCGTCAATCCGTCGTCTGTGCCCAACCAGACCGATTTTCCTATTGGCGCGGCAATGCTTGTCACCACGTTGCTGGCTAGATTTGGTGTCGTTTCAGTGGTGTAATTCTTCAATATTTGATTGTCTTGAGAAACGATGTACAAACCTTGATTGGTTGCCAGCCAATACTGACCGTCAATTCTTTGAATGTCGTTAACTCGTGGGCGTACGATTAAATTCCAAGGATTGTCTTCACGTAGACTAAACATCCGCATAGTAGGCAAGTCTAAGATATACAGACCATTGTTCTCTGTCGCTACCCACATTCTGTCCCGTTCACTGAGAAGGGTTCGTGCTACATCTTTTATTTGTGGCCCGGAATATTCTAATGGTAAGAACTGGTCTTGCTCACGCTGATACACATAAAGCTTATTTTGAGCAGAAACAATCAATCGACCGTCTAAGGTTTCAGTAATACCCCAAAATTGATTGGATTCGAATTGACTGTTTTCGCTGGTATAGGAAACAAAATGGTCTTTTTCGGCAATGTAGCGAGCCAGTCCACCGATGGTTGATGCCCAAAGTACACCTTCCTTGTCGATATACAATTTGCGCACAAATTCGTTTGGTAGACTGTTTTCGTCGTTGCTTCGTGGCAAATACTGGACAAAGTTCTTTCCGTCAAATCGATTCAGGCCTTCCATGGTGGCAAACCAAATAAAGCCGTGCTTGTCTTCGATTATGTCGATAACGGTACTTTGGGAAAGACCCTGTTGAACGGAATAGTTGCGAAGTTGAATGTCGGCGACGTTAGCAAATGCAGTCGAGCTCGCGAATACCGCAAGGAGCGATATCATTACATATAGGAGGGACCGGCTGAAAGGGTTTATCTGCACAAAAATCTCGTCGACAAAAGCGTGTCTTGTTATTGTTATTCTTATACTTTGCGCCATCAAACCGGGCGCCAAACAGAAACGCTAATATGCCCAATTTGCTGCCCATCTACAAGTGCAAAGTGGCGCGTTTGGGTATTATAACAGCGATCAGGTTATTAAAATTGCCAAAATTGCCGTTATTGTATCAAATCATGAAACAAGTTTTCGACTTAAAGTCTTGAATATCGTAAATAAATTGACCATTTTTGGGGATGTCTTTAAGGTGTTTGCCGGCACAAAACAACACTAGCTTTCCAAACCTGTTGGTTTGTCGTATTGATTGACAAAATTCGAAGATCTGCTCGAACTGCAATTGTTTCAATGTGTTGGCTAATGATTCTTGTTGGTCGAAGTTTTTGTCGTCATTTCCAATAGCCATCCATAGTCGTTGTGTTTTGACGGAGAGACTGGTGTCATTATCGCTTAATTGTTTGATGACACTGTTGCGAACATGCTGCCAAATTTCAATAAATGTATCGATATTGCTCAAAAAGTGGGACAAAAATGATTCAATCTCAAGCAAGAGTTGCTTGGCACTTGCATGGGGTGATTGGATATAAAACGCCATTCCAGGATGTTGATTCAAGGGCAAGTAACCGCTGCCGACTAAATACCCTAACTGTCGTTCAGTGCGCATCGTATTGAAAAACGGCGAAGCAAGTAACTGCTCAACCAAAATCGTCATCGCCACATCCAATTCATTTGTACTCGGAGATTGGATATAGTATACCAACGCTGCGTCGTCGTGATGAGAGTCAACTTGATGTATAAACTCTTGTTGTCTGGTTAAGTCCGCGACCTCTCGTTTGATGGGGCTGCCTTTGTTTGGAGTAAAGGGTAGTTGCATGATACTTTGGGCAAAGTCCCTAGCTTGACTACTCGGCCAATTCCCATATATCAAACCCTCGGTAAAATACTCTGCTAATAATTGTTGTTGTACTCTAGGCATATCTGCCAATTTTGCGTCGCGAACATAAGGCAACAGCTCCGTGGGTGAGTGATTATATCGTTGTATAATGCCAGACAAACGGGTGAATAAACGGTTGATGGGTTTGTTCAGTAGGGCATTTTGCAGGGCGCTAAAATGCTTGTTTTGAACTTGTTCAAAAACATCGGAGAAGTCCATGTCGTCGTGGATCGACAAAAAGATATCACGACACAGATCCATCTGTTTGTCACTGAAACCGCTAGTATGCAAAGAGAATCCTGCTTGATGGGTGTAAATGCGATGATGGACGCCAGCAATACCTGCTCGATAATACTGTTGATTGAGTTTTTCCATCACCATGGCCACCCAAAGTCTTTTGTGGGCAGCGGTTTTTACGCCTTCAAGGGTAGCTTGACAATCGAATGACAGGTATATATCGCCCTTCGGCAGTCTAAAGCGACTGTCTTGGCCAAACCAAATTTGTCCTTGCTCAGTGGTGACTACAGGCTTGGGTAATTCCCATTCAGAGTCCGGTTCATATCGTTCGGTTGAAGTGACTATATAGGGATTTTGCTTAGGTAAGTGAATTGAATCGATTGGCGTGGGAGACTGTAAAGACGTCAGCCAGTTGCTATTCAGTTTCTCAACCCGATAAGGCGTAAAATACCGCTTTGCCACCGTATCGGTTGCCACATCAGGAGTGATCAACTTGATACGCATGTTGTTTGGCAACATCATCGCCAAACACGCTTTGATAGGCTCAATATTTGGTTCTTCGATTAAGTAATCACCGCTGAGCAAATCTTCTATCGGGTAGTGAAACATTTGATTGGCAAGGTTGACCGCCTCATCGATAGGTTTGCATGGATCTGCATAATCGAAGGCTAAGTTCGACAAAGCCACTTTCTCGTTCAATCTCCAGGTCTGTGCTAAGCCGGATTTGACTAACTCTAAATACCAAAACACGCTGTTGACGATCTGAGCGACGTGCTGAGTGCCTTCAGTGGTTAACTGTAAATTAAGGTTAAAATCCTTGAAATTACGACCATCAATACCGCCGCCCGCACTGAGATTGGTTGCCCAATTCTGGGATTTTAGATACACCAGTAAACTGCCTTCGCCCTCATCTCCCAGTAAATGGCTAATGTATTCCAGAGGTTTGCTGCGATAATACTGATGCACATCTGGAAGGGCGAAACTAATGATTAACCTTCGCGCTTCCTTGGTGGGCATAATATTAATTTGCACCGCCAACTGGTCTGGAGTGTAAAGTGGCGGCAAATCAATAGGGCTAATGGCAGCACCTTTTGGCAGTTTGCCCAAGGATGATTGCAATTGTTCGACAATTTCTTCATATCTTAACGAGCTGACAATGCAAGCTCGCATATTGGTGGCAACAAATTTGCGTTGGTGAAGTGCCTCCAACTGCTCGAACAGCCCATCAAAATCATGCCCTAGGGTTTCCAAATTTCCCACACTAAAGCGACTGAAGGGATGTTGCGGGTTGCATGTCTCTTTGTGGACCTGGTAAAGGCGTCTTAAATCATCATTCTGTTTGAGCTTAAATTCTGCGTCGATGGATTGAATTTCATTTTCAATCGCCTTTCGGTCAAATAGGGGATTACCCAGCATATCTGCAAACATAACCAGGCCGGTGGAGAGATGCTCCGTACTGACATCGAAATGAAAATTACAATGCTCCAAGCCGGTAAATGCGTTGAGGTTTCCACCGTGAGTGCCAATAAACTGCTGTAGTGAGTTGGTTTCAGGATAAGCTTTGCTGCCTAAAAACAGGCTATGTTCCAGAAGATGTGCAAGTCCGGCAAAGGCTTCAGTGTCATCGAACTGACCCATGCCAACAGCTACCGAAATCGCACTGTTCTTGGCTTGCTGGTCATTTACAATCAGGCACTCTAGGCCATTTTCGAGAGTGATCGATGTAAACTGCCTATGGTCATGTTGACTGGTTTTCGGCTCTGGCACTCGAAAGCTCCGTTTGATTTCAAACTCTTAACGATTGGCTACACTTCATACCGTATTTATAACCCAATTGATCACCTTGGGTGTTTGGGGCGTATTATAAAATGCAGCGGAGCGGGGAACCTGTCCCTTAGCACCATAAACTGCCGTCTAGACAGCGGCAACGGACAATGCATTTTTAATTAAAAACACTATATTTTCGTACATAACAACTTTACTATACAAAGACTTACTACGACTCAAGCATAATCTGGACATCCAAGAATGTACATTTTTATTATGCGCCACTTTGATGCTGTACCTGAGCAACAAAATGACCAAGACAGAGAATTGAGTGTGTATGGCCAGTCTCAAGCCAAACACAGCGGGCAATGGCTCAAGCAATTCTGTGATAAGCAAACACTTTCTATCACCGCGACAATGGTGAGTCCATATCGTCGGGCACAGCAGACTTTAGCTTTGATGCAAAAGCACATTGATGTGGGTGAGATTCTGCTCAGCAATGACATCGTGCCTTCGTCAAATGCGGCAGTTGCTCATGACTACATTGATGTTTTGCTTTCCCATCGGCAACAGACTCAGGCGCTACTGGTGGTGAGCCATATGCCTTTTGTAAGCTATCTGCTTGATACCTTGAGCGGTCAACATCATTCCATGATATTTTCCACCGGTGCTATTGCTTGCGTTGAATATGATGAGAGTGCATCGAGAGGTCGGCTCGTTTCGCAATTTTCTCCCGATTAATTGCGTCTCTAAGATACTGCTCGCCAACTTTTTTTGTGCCAAAGCAGTGCCCATCCCGTTCACTATTTTTTATCGATTTGAGGTGTCCAGCAGATATCGAAAATTGCTTTAGCTTTTTTTCAGTTGACCGATAAAGTCAACGAGAGGAGAGGCCAATGACAAGCAAAAACTTGCCTGCTTATTTACGCCAAGTATTAGAGAACCATGTCGAGCAGTCCCAATTGACTCATGATGAAGAGTTGCAGGGAATATACGACAAACTCACCAGGTTAAATGAGCGAGTAGAAACCATCAAAGCAACAATCAAACAGCGTCGACTGCAAAGCAAATAACGTCTTTGCAAACCGTGTTGTGCTGTTTGAGAGTGACCAATAACGCGACGGCCAAAATCGGTTATCTATTAGGCTTCGTTTGGAGGCACGCTAAAATATGCCGGTAATACTCGAACCGTTTTCACTTTATTATCTTGGATCTCAACAATCTCGATAGGGTAGCCATGCAGTCGTAAACTGATGTTGGCATCGGGAATATCTTCTAAGTGTTCCAATATCAGACCATTCAACGTCTTGGGCCCTTCAGTTGGAAAATTCCAGTCCATCTCTTTGTTCAATTCGCGCAAGTTGGCGCTACCATCGACCAGTACACTGCCATCTTGTTGAACGTGAGCTTCTTTAGAATGGTCTGGCACCATGCTGGTTGTGAAATCACCGATGATTTCTTCCAAAATGTCTTCAAGCGTCACCAGACCTTGAATATCGCCATATTCATCGACCACAAGACCGATGCGTTCTTTTGCTGCCTGAAACTGATACATCAGGGTGTGCAACGGTGTGGATTCTGGGGTGTAGTAGATTTCTCGCACTGCTCGTAACAAACTGGCTTTACTGAATTGATCCTTAGACAGTAAGCGCAGCGCGTCGCGCATGTGCACGAATCCCACTGCATCATCAATGGTGTCACGATATAACAGCACTCTAGTATGTTGTGCGTTGACGAGCTGACGTTGGATATCTTTCCAATCATCATTGATATCGATGGAAACGATATCCGCTCTTGGCACCATAATGTCTTCTGCTGTGACGTTTTCTAAATCCAAAATGCCCACCAACATGTCTTGGTGTTTTTGTGGGATCAACGCCCCAGCTTCGTGCACCACCGTCCGCAACTCTTCGCGACTTAGGTTTTTACCATCATCGTTGACCGGGTTGATTCGCAGCAGCATGAGGATACCGTTACAAATGCCATTGATGAGGTACACAAAGGGGTACATTATCACCATCAAAGGCAACAAAATAAACGAGCTAGGAAATGCAATTTTTTCTGGATAAAGAGCCGCCAGAGTTTTCGGTGTGACTTCGGCAAAAATTAGGATCACAAAGGTGAGGCCAAAGTTGGCGATGGCCAAGCCCCATAAGTCACCAAACAATCGCACGCAGAGTATGGTCGCGACGGATGCAGCCGCGATATTGACTAGGTTATTGCCAATTAGGATGAGTCCAATCAATCGATCTGGACGTTGCAGTAGTTTCTCAACTCGAATGGCACCCTTATGACCTTCGTTTTGCAGGTGTTTCAGGCGATAGCGGTTGAGCGTCATCATGCCGGTTTCCGAACTGGAAAAATAGGCTGACATCGTGATAAGTATGGCGAGCAGGGTAAGAAGTGTGCCCGTCGATATTTCGTCCAACTAGGTGGTTCCTATGTTATGGCTCAAGTCTGAATGTATGTGTAAGTGAGGTTAACTTCAAGTCCAAATCGTGATTAGTTTGATGCAATCGACACATAAATGAACTAAGCCGAGGATTATACCCGATCATCATCCATTCAGAATGACTTCTCGCACAAAGCGACTGCCAAAATAAGCCAGGGTCAGTAATGTCGCTCCAGAGACTGTTGCCACGATGACTGGCCTGCCGCGCCAGCCCCAACGATTGTGACCGATCAAGGTAATACAAAATACCAACCAAGCCAAACAAGACAATACCGTTTTGTGGGCTTGTTCTTTCGCCAGCATATTATCTAAAAACGCAAATCCGCTCAGGAGTGAAAAAGTCAACAATACAGTGCCGGTCAATAATAACTTAAAGAATATGGTCTCTACCGTCATCAAGGGTGGCAATGACGAATGTAAAATGGTTGCCTTCTTCTGTTTCAAAGTGCTGTTGATATACGCCACTTGAAAGGCAAACAGAACGGCAATACTCAAGCAACCATAGGCGAACAGAGCAAGGGTAATATGCACCAACAAAGCCGGTCTGAGCTCAATGTGCATGATGTAAGAGTCGGGTATAACCAATGTGAGCAGCACCACTAAGGCAGAAAAACCATATACAACCGGCATTAAAATTGTGGTTGGCAAAGAGAACGACGCCAAGGTCATGGTGATGGTAATCAACCAGGCAATAATGGAGGCGACATTGAGCATACTCATGTTTTCACCGCCAGCCATAAACAACCCATTGCTGATCAAGTACAGGTGAAAGACCAAGGCAACAAAGGCTGGCACAGCAAACACTTTTGGCTGGGGCCCCAAATGGTGAAACAGACGTGAGGCGATGATCCCTGTGGTGGCAAGATACATGACGATGCAAATCAGCCCCAATATCATTGCAGACTCCTGTTTAGAATGGCTGGTACAGATTGATAATTGTCTTCTTTGACTAACTTATTGTTTTGATTTCAGTTAATCCGGCGACGATAGTGTTGCAGTATACCGCCAATTCTAGACAAAACATAAATGGTTTTGTTCCGATTAACAGATTAAAGACAAGTTCAGGGGGAATTCAAGGGAATCGCCACTTGAACTTGGATTGATGGTTCTTATATCCATCAATATTCGATATAATCCCGATTCATTTTTTCAGGAAGTACGACAGCTATGTTTGAGAATCTCACCGAACGCCTTGGTAAAACCCTGCGGGACATCAGTGGTAAAGGCCGATTGACCGAAGACAACATAAAGGACACCTTGCGTGAAGTCCGAATGGCACTGTTGGAGGCCGACGTTGCTTTGCCAGTGGTCCGTGAGTTTGTCGCGCAAGTCAAAGAGCGTGCGGTGGGCACCGAAGTCAGTAAAAGTCTCAAGCCCGGTCAAATGTTCATCAAGATTGTACAGTCTGAACTCGAATCGGTTATGGGGCAGGCCAATGAAAAGCTGAACCTAGCAACCCAACCCCCAGCAGTGGTTTTGATGGCAGGTTTGCAAGGTGCTGGTAAAACCACCAGTGTGGGTAAACTGGCGAAGTACTTGTCTGAGCGCGAAAAGAAAAAGGTTTTAGTTGTCAGTGCTGACGTCTATCGTCCCGCTGCAATTAAACAACTTGAAACTCTTGCTCAGGATGTTGGCGTTGGGTTCTTTCCTTCCAGTGCTCTGCAACGCCCAGTCGACATCGCAGAAGCGGCCATCGATCACGCGAAAAAGCAATTTTACGATGTGCTGCTGGTGGATACCGCCGGACGCTTGCACGTCGACTCGGAGATGATGAGCGAGATACAGGCGCTGCATCAAGCGGTTAAGCCGGTCGAGACCTTATTTGTGGTTGACGCCATGACCGGCCAAGATGCTGCCAATACCGCCAAAGCCTTCAACGAAGCATTGCCCTTGACCGGGGTTATTCTGACCAAAGCCGACGGTGATGCTCGTGGTGGTGCGGCTTTGTCAGTGCGTCAAATTACTGGCAAGCCTATCAAATTCATCGGTATGGGTGAAAAGTTGGATGCCTTAGAGCCTTTCCATCCAGAGCGCATAGCCTCACGCATACTCGGTATGGGTGATGTACTGAGTTTGATCGAAGAAGTTGAGCGCAAAGTTGATAAAGAAAAAGCGCAGAAACTGGCCAGTAAGGTGCAGAAGGGCAAAGGTTTCGATTTACAGGATTTCAAAGAGCAGCTCGAACAAATGCGCAACATGGGCGGCATGATGGGGTTGATGGATAAATTGCCAGGTATGGGCAATATGTCTGCTCAAATCAAAGAAAAAGCTAATGACAAACAGTTCAATCAAATGGAAGCGATCATCAATTCCATGACTCCAGCAGAGCGTCAGCGACCTGATATTATCAAAGGGTCCCGCAAACGCAGAATTGCACAGGGCTCAGGGACACAGATTCAAGATGTGAATCGTCTTTTAAAACAATTTATGCAAATGCAAAAAATGATGAAGAAGATGTCCGGTGGCGGAATGAAAAAAATGATGCGTAATATGAAAGGAATGATGCCCCCCGGCGGCATGGGGGGAATGTTTCCTCCCCGTTAAATAAAGGATGCGCAGCTCAACCAAGGTTGAGCTGCACCACTCCGATTATGTGGGTAGATATGTGGCGGTTCCAATTCTAGTTTCTTCAAATAGCAAAACCTTCCTTAAAAACTGTACCTTGGTACAGGTTCGATTTTCCGATTTTTTACTTATAGTTTGACTCTGCAATGACGCAGGAAAGTAAACAAGGAATAGGAAAATGAACGAAACAAATTGCTCGAATTTTTACGAATTAAATGAAATTGAGATTCACTCGGTTGCAGGGGCTGGCAATGCTGAGTGGGGTGTATCCGTCGGTGCTTCGGTCGCATTTTTAGGAATGGCTCTAGCGGTGACGACCCCCATCGGTATAGGTGTTCTAGCGGGAGCCTCAATAGTTTCATCCAGTATGGCAATGTGGTACGCCATCAAATAAATTCTCGGCGCAGCGTTGCGCCGTTTTCCAGGAGATGATTGTGATCAAACATGTTGCACTTATCGTCGTTGTGGCTAGCGCACTGAGCTTACTTTTTCTGCTGTTTGGACTTATCGCACCACAACAGGTAATGATATTTACTCTCTTAGGTATACTGACAACCCTGTTAGTCGATTGGCTAAACCCTTTGATGTTGACTTCTGACGCCAATGATCCCAGTAAAAAGTCCAAATCCCTGTTTCACCGAAATTCTTAGCTGCATTGCTAGCTTGAGTGCCTATTGAAATTCGATTTTAAAAGGTAAAACGAATCATCGAGAAGATTGGTACAGTTGTGTTGTGCTAAATCCTTGCATTCAATGAGAATATACGTATAATTCGGCGGCCTTGAATTTCGGCCTCTTTGGTCAGAAAGGACGGGCAAAACAAGTTAACGGTAACGCTACAACGAGTTTGAGGCATTTATGGTTACTATTCGTTTACAGCGTGGTGGCGCAAAAAAGCGTCCATTTTATCAAGTGGTTGTTGCCGACAGTCGTCGTGCACGCAACGGCAAGTTCATCGAGAACGTTGGTTTCTTCAATCCAACAGCACAAGGTCAGTCTGAAAGACTGCGTTTAGATCTTGAGCGTGTTGAGTATTGGGTAAGCAACGGCGCTGGTGTATCTGACCGTGTAGCTCGCTTGGTAAAAGATGCAAAAGCTGCTGCGTAAGCAGTTTTTGTATTACTAAGATTGAGGTATAGATGAGTCAAGCGTCTGACACAATAGTGATTGGCAAAATCGGCGCACCCTATGGTGTAAAAGGTTGGGTCAAAATCACTACCTATACTGATGAAATTGAAGGTGTATTCAACTATTCGCCCTGGTTATTAGGTGCAGATGAGAAAGAATATACCGTTGACCATTGGCGAACGCACAATAAAGGCGTAGTCGCGAAACTGGTTGGGGTGGAAACTCGAGACGATGCAGAAAGCATTAAAAATCTCGACATTTCTATTAAAGCACAGCAGCTACCTCAATTGGCCGAAGACGAATTTTATTGGCGAGAGCTGGTCGGCATGAAGGTGGTAACCGAAAAAGGTTACGACTTGGGTGTCGTCAAAGAGTTGTTTGAGACCGGAGCGAATGACGTCATGTTAGTACGCGCCAATCCAAACGACGGTTTTGGTCAGAAAGAACGTATGCTGCCCTTCTTGTTTGAACAGGTTGTCAAGCAGGTTGATAAGCAAGGCAGAACGATCACAGTGGATTGGGATCCCGGGTTCTAATGAACCCAAAACAACCAAAGCGTTGGTTTGGTGTAGTAAGTCTGTTTCCAGAAATGTTTGACAGCTTTACTCATCAAGGTGTAACCGGCCGTGCGGTGAAGAACCAATTGTTGGAAGTAGCGTTTTTTAATCCAAGAGACTTTACTCACGACAAGCACAGAACGGTAGACGACCGACCTTATGGTGGGGGGCCTGGCATGTTGATGATGGTTCAGCCACTAACAGACGCAATCCATGCTGCCAAACAGGCAGCTGGAGAAAATACTAAGGTGATCTACTTGTCACCTCAGGGCAAAACATTAGACCAAAATGGCGTCAAGCAGCTTTCGCAACATGAGCGTTTGATTTTTGTCGCCGGGCGCTACGAAGGCATCGATGAGCGGGTAATCGAAACCGAAATTGACGAAGAATGGTCAATTGGGGATTACGTGTTAAGCGGTGGCGAGTTGCCAACCATGGTGTTAATGGACGCTATTTCTCGGTTTGTACCGGGGGTATTGGGACACACATTGTCCGCAGAGCAAGATTCCTTTACGGATGGCCTGTTGGATTGTCCTCATTACACTCGGCCAGAGACTTTGAATGGCAAAACTGTTCCCGAGGTGTTGTTAAGTGGTAATCACGAAAAAATCAGGCAGTGGCGGTTACAACAGTCGCTGGGGAGAACCTGGCTACGACGCCCTGAATTGTTAAATAACCTAGCTCTGACTGAGGAGCAGCAGGCGTTGTTGGACGCGTTTCAACAATCTCTGCTGCAGCAAGCGGATTCGCAAGACGACAGTTAATCTAGGATGAGAGGATATGATGAGCAAAATCAATCTAGATATCATCAAAAAAATTGAGCAAGAACAGCTCAAAACTGATCTTCCGGCTTTTGGCCCGGGTGACACAGTAATTGTTAAAGTACGAGTTAAAGAAGGCGACAAAGAGCGTCTTCAGGCTTACGAAGGCGTTGTAATCGCTAAGCGTAACCGTGGCCTACACTCTGCATTCACTGTACGTAAGATCTCTAGCGGCGAAGGTGTTGAACGTGTTTTCCAAACACACAGCCCCGCAATCTCTTCAATTGAAGTGAAACGTCGTGGTGCAGTACGTCGAGCTAAGCTTTACTATCTCCGTGAGCGTTCAGGTAAATCTGCACGTATCAGAGAAAAGCTTAACTAAGATTTTAATTTACGCGTTATTGTTAACTTGTGAAAACCCGCCTTCTGGCGGGTTTTTTTATGTTTCAGTTTGTTGCTGATAAGTCTATTCAGCATCCCTTCAGGTAGACTTGTCATACTCTTTATTGGTTAGAAGTTTAAAAGATTACCGATTGGAATGATTTCTGCTTACTACCCCATGAAAAAGTGCGGTAACTATTATGATTGATGTTAAGGAGCGATTTATGAAGAAAACCCTTGTTGTCTCTATGGTGGCGGTGTCGTTACTCGGCGGTTGTGCATCCAACAATAACGCGCAAACCGGTGCCGGTATTGGCGCGGTGTTGGGAGCCATTGCAGGGAAGGGGACAGGTGACCATGACAAAAGTCGATACGTTTGGGGAGCAGCATTGGGTGCGATTGCCGGCGGCGCGATTGGTGCCTATATGGACAAGCAAGAAGAAGAATTTCGTAAAGAATTGGCACAAAGTGGTGTTGAGGTGTATCGAGAAGGCGACAGTATCCGCTTGTCTATTCCCGGCAACATTACTTTCGAAACTGCGAAGGCCAATATTGTCACCAGTTTTTATCCTGTTCTCGATGGTGTGGCTAAAGTCTTAACTAAATACGATAAAACCAAATTGAGTATTGAAGGACACACGGATTCTGTTGGTGATCCTCAATACAATCAGGCTTTGTCGATGCAGCGTGCAAACAGTGTGGCATCCTACTTGGAATCCACTGGCGTGGCAGCAGCTCGATTGCAAACTCTGGGTTTTGGAGAATCACAACCCATTGCAAGCAATGAGAGTGCCACAGGACGTCAACAAAATCGCCGTGTTGAGCTGCGGGTTTTGCCCCTCAAAAACTAAGATAAGTTTGTCCATTTTTTTAACACCCTGTCGACGAATTGCGACAGGGTTGGTTAAAAATCCATATATTTCAGATGCATATCATTATGGCTTATATCTTGCTTGGCTTGTGTATATTTTATCGTAGTTTGCAGTAAGGGAAGTTGATAATGAGTCTGAGTAAATTAAAGCAAGGTTTAGCAGGTGCAGTGCTGGCATTGGGAATGATGTCCAACGCGCAGGCGGGCTTGATCAGCGTTAAAACCATCGAGATAAACAATGCATTGAACGACTGGTTGCAAGTTGCAGAAGTCATTGCTTTGGATATGTTCAATGTGGATATGGCGCTTGTTAGCAATGGCGCTACCGCGTCAGCTCCAGATGTATGGAGTCCATCTACAATGCCTATCAATGCCATCGACGGTAACACCGGTGGCAACTATAGTCTGGGAGAAATTTTTCACGAGGGTAATCCTCGCACTGGCGATACTTTGACTATCGAATTTGCAACTGCGGTTGAGCTGCAATCAATTCAAATTTTTGGCCGTTCAGATTGTTGTCAACAACGTGATTTGTATAATGTGTCATTCTTTGACGTCTTTGGCAGTGAATTGTTCAGCACTCAAGTAGACTCTCGCTTCCGCAACAGTCCTGTAATTGAATTGCCTGATACATCCGTAGCGGTACCAAATCCGTCAGGCTTTGCTCTGATTGCTTTGGGATGGGCCATGTTAATGTTGCGTCGCAAAAAAGCCTAATTCTGTCTCAGTCTTTGTTAAACTAAACGGCTCACAAGAGCCGTTTTTTTGTTTGCCCAAGAGTACAAACAATGACGATTCTTCCCCACTGGCGAATCTTGACCATCGGTGACGGTGACTTAACTTTCTCTGCTAGTTTGGCAATACATCACAAAGTCAAACACTTACACAGCAGTATTTTGGACACTGAGACATTGCTGGCCGAAAAATACCCCCAAAACGGCATTGAGGCTCTACTACAAAGAGGGATTCCAATTCATTTTGGTTTGGATATTACCCAGCCTGAGCAGTTTCCTATTGCTCTTAAGCAAAACTTCGATCTGGTGATTTTCCAATTTCCACTGATACCCAATTTTTCGACGGAAAGTCATTATTTACAACACGCTGAGCTAGGTAATAATGTACTCAATAGAGGGTTGCTTCGGCAGTTTTTGCTGCACTCGTTCCGATACTTTCTCGATCCTCTCGGCAGATCACTTGCTTACATTACTTCAAAAGACGTCAAACCCTACTGCCACTGGAACATTGAAGGTCTAGTCGATGACGCAAATGACATTCTGTTTTTAGGATCGAGCCCTTTCTGTGAGCGAGATTTCCCAGACTACCAAGTTCGCAATGTCGATCGAGACAAGGTTATCAAGTCCACTAATGGTACTACCTATGTTTGGGGGCGCGATGCAAATGCGAGACTAGGGCTCGCATTGGATATGTCAGCAAAACACCGTGCCGGTCACTGTGCTCTGTGTGGCAAAGGTCCCTTTGGAAGTGACCAAGAACGCCTTGCTCACGAGCAGTCTCGCACACACCAAAAGTTGCTCGGTTTTGAACTAGATTGGCAAAATGCATTGAAAAAAGGCCTGTTTTCACAGGCCTAGACGATAGTTAGAAATCGCGGATTTCGGCAGTGTTGCTGTTAAAACTGAAGCGGTTTATCTTGCCGCACTGGGCAAAGTGATTGTTAGAGGGGTAAGGAGCGTTGACTTGCTGAATGTCGCTTTCCCAACCTTGACCGTTTTTCACATAAGCTTTGAGCTCAAACCACCCATTGTGAGTCTTAGAGCAATCCATTTGCACATCCAGCATCCAATGGTGTGGCCCCCATGTGTTCAAAGGCTCTTCCCCATAACCGTCGGACGCTACCGTGCGCTTGGTACCCCATGAGGCGGGCCAACTATTGGTCGTCCAATCTAATGGTGTTCCCTCTGCAGCGGCGCTTTGCCCAGCCTCAATACCATACCAGTCTAAGTAGTTGTCATCACTTTTCCATGGTGTAGTTGTATTATTAAGTAAATTGTTGTGGCTAATGGGCATGGCGCACAGATAATTACTCGATGTGCAATTCAAACCCAAGTTGTTACTTGCATAGCCATGATCCAAACCACCACGTACAAACATATCTTGACCACTACTGGTTTGGGCCTCAATGAATACTACTGTGCGCTGAATATTGCTATTGGTTGCACCTATAATCTTTGCGTTTTTGTGGATCGCGACGGCATCCCAACTTGCCACATTCAAGGCGATGGTCCCGTTGGACTGAACGGTCACGGTAGAACCTGAGCAACCAGCTTGGTCTGTATTTAATTCACCATCCAATACATTGCAATAAGTACCGGGCGACATAGATGTTTGTACTGTTGCATTCAGCGAGTAGCCCTCTTTATTAATGGCGACAAAGCCGCTGCTGCCTCTTCCAAAAGCGATTTGATTAGCGCCATTGTCCCACCAATCAGAGACAAAAAAATCATCGGCGGTGTTATTGCGAAAGTCCATCGCTCCTGCGATGTAGGACCATCTATGCTCACATTTCCAGTTATTTGCGAAACATTCGAGGTTACCATTGTTGTGCACTGGCACACTTGGACCACCCACATCAGTGTCGCCATGATAATCATAGCTCGACATCACTTTAGGATAACCGTAGGGATAGGCCAGCATGAATGTATTTGCTAAATCATACAATCGACCATCTTCATAAGTGATGACATTACCACCACCACCATGTCCTCGTTGATTATCGTGATTATCAATAAATACCACTGCAAGATAACTGGGCATCATGCCCCAGGCTTCGCCAAAATTACTCAACCAGGCTAAATTCCCATTGCGAAAGGTGTTGCCAATATTGACGCTGTATTTGAACTCAGTAACCAGCCCGTTGCCAAAGTACTCAGAGGCAGTGATGGCCTCTCCACCTTGGTCAATCACTTCTTGAAATACCAGAGGTGTTCCATTTACTTTGGATAAAATTGCAGCGATGTCAGTACTGGCCATATGTTTCGAGGCATCGAATCGAAATCCCTTTACACCGATGTTAACCAGATCATTCAAATATGCGGCGATAGTATCTTGCACGTAGGGGGCGTCAGTGTCTAAGTCGGCCAGCCCTACCAACTCACAATTCTGCACTTGCCAACGGTCGCCATAATTGGTGATTGGACAACTACTATGGAAATCTTGAGGCGAATATATTGGATATTGTTTGTTTCCAAACGCGCTGCCCGCGGTACCCATACCACCGCCTGCCGCCATATGATTAATGACCGCGTCTACATATATGTCTACGCCTGAGCTGGCGCATCGTTGCACCATGTCGATGAATTGGGCACGATTGCCACCTCGACTTTGCAAAACATAACTAACGGGTTGATAGCGCGCCCACCATTGACTTGCGGTAATATGCTCATTTGGCGGGCTAACCTGCACAGCTGCATAACCCTTAGGACCAAGATAGGTCTCACATTCAGTGGCAATGTCTTGCCAATTCCATTCAAACAAGTGGACGAAAGTGGTGGGCTGAGCTTGGGCTGAGGCCGAACTTAACGCCGATATAAACACGCCAGCTAGCGCTTGCGCTATGAATCGTGACTTTTGCTTTTTTAACATGATAAGGTTTGTCCCGTGTGATCGCACATTGCCATTAGTGACCTTTCATCTGGGTAGAGCCATAGATGAAACCATCCATACCAAAACCTTACCTTGTTGAAATACAAATGGTTTTTGTGCGTGTATACTGTTTTAGTTTTTTTGCTGCAATGATTTGTAACAAAAATGCAACAGCGCGTTAACATAGTGAATGGATGTTGTTATTGCCAAATGAATACGTATGTAGTGGTTTAAAAATTTACCCGAAGGTGTCTAGAGAATGAATCAACCAGAACTCACTACAGAAAAACAAAAGATGTTAGCGGGCCAACTGTATTTCCCCAGCGACAAGCAATTGCAACAGGACCGCAACTTAGCGAAACTCGCCTGTCACCGTTTCAATCGAGACTGTTTGGAGAATCGCAAACAGGCTACTCGGGAATTAATCTCGTTATTTGCATCAAATCACTTTTGTTGGATAGAGCCCAACTTTTACTGTGATTATGGGTACAATATTCGACTTGGCAAACAGGTCTATTTTAACCACAATGTGACGATTTTGGACGCGGCTGAAGTAGAATTCGGCGACCATGTATTGGTGGGACCAAACGTGGTGATTTCCACAGCAACTCATCCATTGGATCCTGAACTGCGCAAAAAAGGGTTGGAATCTGCTCATCCGATTGTGATTGAAAGTAATGTTTGGATTGGAGCGGGTGCCAATATTTTGCCAGGTATAACCATTGGTGAAAATTCGGTGGTTGCAGCAGGGGCATTGGTCAATCGCGATGTACCAGCGAATACGGTGGTCGCTGGCGTTCCGGCTAGAAAGGTAAAAACAATATAGTCATCTTGCGAGGAGTGCATTGTCGACCTGTCTAGCGTTGAGATATAGAAATACAATAATTCCCAAACGATTGTTAACGGGACCATTGAATATAACAATAATAATTACAGGAGAGACGTAATGAGTAGTTCGGTAACCTGGGTAACACGGGCACTGGATAAGGTAGAAAAAGTCGGTAATAAGCTACCGGATCCCGCCATCATTTTTGCCGTGTGTTTGTTTATCGTTTGGGGATTATCAGCCTTGCTGTCGAATGTCAGTTTTTCAGCAATAGACCCTCGAACCGGAGAGGCAGTGGTAGTGACCAATCTGCTTACCGGTGAAAACATGGCAGATTTTCTATCCAGAATGGTGAAAATATTCACCGGCTTCGCACCTTTAGGTGTGGTGTTGGTAGCCATGCTTGGCGTTGGCGTAGCGGAACATTCTGGCTTTATTAGTGCCGGATTGAAACGCATGTTGGACGCAACGCCTAAGACCTTGCTTACACCAATGGTTGTGTTGGTGGCCATTGTCAGTCACACCGCGACCGATGCGGGTTATGTTTTGGTCATTCCGCTAGCCGGTGTGATATTTTACGCCATGGGACGTCATCCCCTTGCCGGGATTGCAGCCGCATTTGCTGGTGTAAGCGGTGGTTTTTGCGCCAACTTTATTCCCTCGGCAATCGATCCACTGTTGCAAAGCTTTACCCAAAGTGCCGCACAAATCATTGATCCTCAAATCCAGATCAACCCATTAAATAACTGGTTTTTTAACTCGGCATCGACCTTACTCATTGTAGGAATTGGTTGGTATTTGACTGATAAGATCATTGAACCTCGCCTAAAAGATGTAGAAGTGGATGGCGATCCCAGCGACATTCCAAAGTTTGACGAACTGTCTGAAAAGCAAAGTCGTGCATTAAAAGTCGCCTCTTGGGTGATGTTGGCTGGAATAGGGTTATTGATCGCCATCCTGATCCCCGAATCTTCGCCGATGCGATCACCAGATGGCCAGCTCACCTCTTTCGCTGCGCCAGTCATGCAATCCATTGTACCGCTGATATTCTTGCTGTTTCTGCTCCCTGGGGTGGTTTATGGCTTTATGTCAGGCACTTTTACCAGTACCAAGGATATGATTGACACCATGACAAAAGCGATGCAGGGAATGAGTTACTACATCGTAATGGCATTTTTCTGTGCATTGTTCATTGATGCATTTGGGAAATCCAACTTGGGAGCCTTGCTCGCTATCGAAGGCGCGGAAGTATTAAAAGCCTTGCAACTGCCCAGTATGGTGACCATAGTCGGTATCATTTTCCTGACCGCTTTTGTGAACCTGTTTGTGGGATCCTCTTCGGCTAAGTGGGCTTTGCTGGGACCTATTTTTGTGCCCATGCTAATGCAACTGAATATTTCTCCGGATTTGACTCAAGCAGCGTATCGATTGGGAGATTCATCTTCGAATATCATTACGCCACTAATGCCTTACTTCCCGCTAGTCGTGGTGTATTGTCAGCGCTATGTTAAATCCACCGGTATTGGTACGCTATTGTCGATGATGTTGCCATACTCAATTACCATATTGCTGTTGTGGACGGTATTCTTGTTGGCATATTGGGGGCTGGGTCTTCCTCTCGGAATACAAGCTAGCTATGTATATCCTGCAGGATAAGCAGATTGTCGGATAATTCCGCACTAATTGACGCTCTGGCATCCATACTTGAGGATGCCGAGCATATCAGTGAATACGAATTAATTGTGCGGCTGCAAAAGCCGCCTTTTGCCTTCTTTAAAGAAGATGCGTTTTCTGATCCATTGTTGTTGTTTCAATGCCATTTTATGCTCTTCCATTGCCTTTATCAGTTGCAACGGCGTTGGCGTCAAGAGCAATTCCGAGACTTAATCATCGAATCTACTCGGATTGTTGTCCAACCTTTTGTTCCAATTGGGAAGGGGTTAACAACCCCTGATAAACTCAAAGCCTACTACTTGGATTGGACGAATTTTGAAAAAACCGATACGGCAGATGTAGAAGCAATGTTAACCAACTTCTGGTCAAAAATGGGCCGCTCTCCAAGAGTTGAACATACCCAATCTGAACTCAATCTAGCGAAACAACTGTTCGAATTAGATGGGCATTATGATAGTGCCACGCTTAAACAGCGTTATCGGTCATTGTTACACCGCCATCACCCCGACAAAGGCGGAGACATTGTCATCGCTCAACAGGTTGAGCAAGCTTATCGTCTGTTGTTGAGTTTGCTTCGATAAAAAGTTCACTGGATAAGGTTTCCAAGCAACAAGTTGCAATGAGTTTGTGCTGTCCCTAAGTTGTTTAAAGTTTAGTCTGTGTCAGGTTTTTTAAGGGGTAAATAGAAGATTTTTGATATTTCAGTTGTGCTAGAAGCTAAAGGCTGGTAAAAAGTCAACCCTGGTTGCGGTTTTAATTTTTATGATTGTGTAATTAAAGGTTTACAATTGCCGTTCGCCATTCATCCATTTCCAATTCACCTTGTTCAATAAAGAGTTTGCCATGCTTAAGGATCCCATTAATAACGTCCACGTTTCTTCAGAAAAAGTCATTATCACACCGGACGAATTGGCAGCCGAATTACCGGCGAGTCAAAATGCATTGCGGGAAATTGAGCAATCCCGACGTATCATTGCGGACATCATTCATCGACGCGATCATCGCCTGTTGGTAATTGCTGGCCCTTGCTCAATTCATGATATTGCCGCGGCAAAAGAGTACGCACTCAAGCTCAAAGAGTTGCATGAGTCGTGCAAAGATACCTTGTACATTGTCATGCGAGTTTACTTTGAGAAGCCGCGGACAACCGTTGGTTGGAAAGGCCTGATCAATGATCCACACTTGGATGGCAGTTTTGATATCGAAACAGGATTGCGAAAGGCTCGTGAGCTGCTGATTTGGTTGGCGGAGTTAGGACTGCCCGTGGCAACCGAAGCTTTGGATCCTATTTCACCTCAGTATCTTGCGGAATTGTTTAGCTGGTCAGCCATTGGCGCTAGAACCTCAGAATCACAAACCCACCGAGAGATGGCCAGTGGTCTTTCCATGCCCGTAGGCTTTAAAAATGGCACTGATGGATCCTTGGATATTGCCATCAATGCCCTGCAATCAGCAGCCTCTGGGCACAGTTTCATGGGAATAAACAAACAAGGTCAAGTGAGCGTCATTCAAACCCAAGGTAATCCAGACGGCCACATCATTTTGCGCGGTGGCAAACAGCCTAATTATGACTCCGTGTGTGTCAGTGATTGCGAAAAAGAGTTGGAGAGCGCTAAGCTCAGTGCCGGCCTAGTGGTAGACTGCTCCCACGCCAACTCCAGCAAGGATTATCGACGTCAGCCACTGGTGGCTCAAAACGTGGTAAATCAAATTCTTGAAGGGAATCAATCTATCATCGGTATTATGCTGGAAAGCCATTTGAAGGATGGTAATCAAAGCAGTACCAACAAAACCTTAGAGCAGCTTGAGTATGGTGTGTCCATTACTGATGGCTGTATTGGCTGGCAATCTACAGAAGAGTTGATTAATTTGACCCGAGAAAAGTTGATAACTGTTCTGCCTATGCGCTTAAATAAGTTCTTAAGAACCGCCTAACGGAATACTTCATGTCGAAATCCCTCGATCAGCTCAGAATTGAAATCGACCAATTGGATAGCCAATTGGTTGATTTACTCGCGCAACGCTCCAAGTTGACCCAACAAGTTGGTGAACACAAGAGTCGCACAGGTATGCCAATTTACGTACCGTCGCGAGAAGCTGAGTTGATCGAAAAGCGTCGCGCTGAGGCGCAGCAAAAGGAGGTTTCACCAGGGTTAGTGGAAGACTTGTTGCGGCGCATCATGCGCGAATCCTACCTTACCCAAAATCGTCATTACCTGAAAGTTAACCCTGCTGTCGACAAAATTGTGGTTGTTGGGGGCGCCGGTGCTCTGGGTAAAATTTTTGTCGAGATGTTCAGAAAAAGCGGTTATTCGGTGGTGGTGCTAGAACACCACGACTGGCCTGACGCTGCAAACATACTTGGTGGTGCGCAATTGGTACTGGTCGCAGTTCCGATTAAAGTCACCACAGATGTGATTGCTAAATTAGGGCCCTTGCTTGACCAGCATTGTGTGTTGGCAGACGTGACCAGTACCAAGCGAAAGCCTCTTGAGGCTATGCTGGCCCATCATCAAGGGCCGGTAGTAGGGTTGCACCCCATGTTTGGCCCCGATGTGCAAAGCCTAGTGAAACAAGTCATCGTAGTGTGTGATGGTAGACATCAGGAGCGTTACGACTGGGTAGTGGAGCAATTTAGAGTGTGGGGCAGTGTGGTGCACCACAGCAGTGCCCAAGAGCACGATGATGCGATGGCCTTTATTCAAGTCATGCGCCACTTCAGTAGTTTTGTTTACGGTGCCCATTTAGCCGGAGAAAATCCGTGCTTAGAGCAATTGGTTGCCTTCAGTTCGCCGATTTATCGACTAGAATTGGAAATGGTTGGGCGATTATTTGCTCAAGACCCTGAATTATATGCCGATATTATCTTCAATAACACCGAAAGTCTCGCCTTACTAAAACGATTTAGAAAACGTTTTGACGCCGCCTTAGTTTTGCTAGAGAATGGCAACAAAGGCGAGTTTGTAAAACAATTTTTTGCAATCGGACAGTGGTTCGGTCCCTATGCTAAGGAATGTTTAGTAAGCAGCAAAAAGCTTCTGTTGAAAGCCGATGATGATAGGGTGATTACTCTTCGCTGACGCAGGGGCAGGGACGTTCCAAAAAAGTGAATAAATTGGCTGCTTAAATTATTACATGCTTTTGTTGTTTGTTTTCATTTGTACAGCTAACTTTTTGAAAAGCAAAATTATTGGGAACAACTATGTCACTAAAACTCCGATTGATTCTGTCCACGGTTTTACTGGTTCTAATCTCAATTATTGTTGCTGGGATCATCTCGGTCACAGTGGCAGTCAGTCAATCAACTGATGCATTGAGTAATTCTGCCGAAGACAAACTTGTCAGCCAGAATAAACAAGTGGCAGAGGCGATCAGTGACTACTTTGGTTTTATCGAGTCCCAAGCGCGCACCTTATCTAACAGTCAAACGGTTAAAGAGGCTTCGCAAGAATTTACCGCTGCGTACAGTCGCTATGCTTCGCAACGAGGGCAGGTATCCAGTGCTGATATGGCATCTTTGCGTGGCTATTACACTGAACAATTTGCCAATCGCTACAGCGAGTTGAACCCCAAGCCAATAGATAATCCAGCATCATTGCTGCAAGGGTTAAACAATGATGCTCTGGCCTTGCAGCACGATTTTATCGCTGCGTCCCCATATCCATTGGGCGAAAAAGACAAGTTAGTCGATTTAGGTAACGGCACTGACTACGCTAAAGTCCATCAAAAATACCACTCTGAACTTCGTGATTTACTCAATGAATTTGACTACTACGACATTTTTATTGTTGATGCCGCAAGTGGTAATTTGGTGTATAGCGTATTCAAAGAATTGGATTATGCCACCAATCTCAGTGCCGGTCCTTATGCAGCAACTGGGATAGGGAAAGCCTTTAAGTTGGCGCTTGGCGCAAAAGAGGCGAATCAAGTGTTTTTTACCTCGATAGAGCCTTATTTACCCTCATACTCAGCCAATGCCGGATTTATTTCCTCGCCTATCTTCGTCAATGGCCGATTACAGGCAGTATTGATTTTCCAAATGCCGATGGACCATATCAACGACATTATGACTCACGAACAGAAGTGGTCGGACCAAGGTTTAGGTGAATCCGGTGAAACCTATCTTGTGGATACCAACAGTTTGTTGCTCACGGAAAGCCGCTTTTTCCTCGAAGACGCTAACGGTTACTTCGCCGCAATTGGGAAAAAGTATCCTGACGTTGCCAAGCAAGCCAAATTACGGGGGACTTCAGTGGGGATTCAGCCGGTACGTTCTGAGTCGGCGAGGCAAGTACTGCGAGGTCAATCAGGCTTTAAAACGGTGGAAGACTATCGCGGTGTAGAGGTGTTTTCCGCATATACTCCTGTGCAATTGGGGGAACACACCTTAGGTGTTATTGCTGAAATTGATGTGGAAGAATCGCTGCGTCCAGCTGGCAAGTTGAGAAACGGTTTGATTCAATCAACGATCGTTTTGACCATATTATTGATAGCAGGCGCGGCGGCTGTTGCTTTGTATTTGGCCAATATGTTGGTTAAACCATTGAATCGCATGGGAACCGCCTGTAAAGAACTTACCACTGGTGAAGGAGATTTGACCATTCAACTTAAAACGGTCAACATTCCTGAGATTGATAATATCTCTACGAGTTTTAATGTTTTTATTCGGCAGATTCGTGAGATAGTGTCGCAAGTTAAGACGAATGCCGATTCCCTCTCCGCTGCATCCCAAGAATTGAGCGCCATTACTAGTCAAAGTGAAACAGTGACAGGGCAACAACGTGATCAAACCGCCATGGTGGCATCCGCTATGGAAGAGCTCTCCGCATCAATCAATGAAATTGCCCATTCCACCACCAACACAAGCGAACGCTCTTTGGAAGCGCAAGCCAGTCTCAAAGAAAACATGGAACGGGCCAATATGGCCGCTGAAAACATCAAATTGCTGGTGCAATTAATCAATGACAGTAGTGTGGTGATCAGCAGCTTGAAGAATGAAGTGAATCAAATCACTACGGTGTTAGGTGTAATTACCAGTATTGCCGACCAAACCAACTTGTTGGCTCTGAATGCGGCCATTGAAGCGGCGCGGGCGGGAGAAGCTGGGCGTGGGTTCTCAGTTGTGGCCGATGAAGTGCGGGCATTGGCTACCCGGTCACAAGAAAGCACGGTCGAGATTTCGAAGATGGTCGAAGTGATGAATCAATCATCGCAAAAATCCGTGGAGCGCATGGAAAGAGCTGCGGCAGCAGCCGATGGCGGTATTCATTTGGTTGATTTGGTCACCACTGCGATGAATGAATTGGATGCAAACCTTAAGCATGTATTGCAATTGACCGATACGGTTGCCGCAGCCACAGAAGAGCAAAATGTGACTTCTGATTCTGTGGTCGAAAACGTCCATAACATCAATGATATGGCTCGTGAGGTTAGTGAGGGTGCCACACAAACTAGCCATGCTGCAGATGAGTTGGCAAGGATAGCATCTGATACCCATGATCTAGTGTCGAGGTTCAAAGTCTAATCCGTCAGAACAATTAAATTAAACAAAAATGCCGCTGTCATGCGGCATTTTTATTGCTCTTATTAAAACCTATTTTGATTATAATACCCAAGGTAGTGGGAATGTTTCCTTAAGTGGATAAACTGCTTAGCTTTGCGTCAAGGCATTTACCGCAGCCACTTTAGTCGGACTGATCTCTTCACTCGGGTAACAGCCCAATACTTTACAATAACGAGTGGTGGCACGTAATTCCTCTAATGCTCGTTCCATTGGACCGTCTTCAATATTGCCTTCTACATCAATGTAGAACATCTCTTCCCATGGATTACCGGTAATGGGACGAGATTCAAGCTTGGTCATATTGATATTGTTCTCTTTGAGCACCATCAAGGCTTCCACAAGTGCGCCAGGTTTCTGCACGGTAGATACGATCAAGGTCGTTTTCGCAGGAACTTGAAGTGGCACTTTTACCGGTGTCCGTGCAACTACGATAAAGCGACTGTGATTCTCTTTTTGATTGGCTAAATTAGACTTTATTGCACTTAGACCATACAGTGCGCCGCCGGCTTCGCTACCAATGGCGGCTACGTGCTCACTGTTTAATTCGTTAACCATTATCATTGCCGCTGACGTACTGTCGCAGGGCTTGACTTCAACGTTGCCCAACTCGGCTAAGAAGTGGCTGCATTGTGCGAACACTTGCGGGTGCGCATACAAGGTGCGGATTTTACTCAATTCTGTCTCTTTTGCCACCAACATGGCGTGTTTAATGGGGTGAGTTAACTCTCCGATTATGGAGAGGTGAGTATGTTGCAGTTGGTCATACACTTCGTTAATACTGCCCGATGAGGTATTCTCGATGGGTAATACCGCATAGTCCGCTTCGTTGGTTTCTACTTTTTTAATGATCTCGGCGAAGCTCTTGCATCCCAGTTCCATTAGTTCCCCTGGGCGGCGAGAGAAATATTTCTGCGTTGCCAAATAACTGTAAGAGCCCCGATCACCTAAAAATGCGACCCGGTTGAGGGGGAGGCTACTGCCAGGGTTTGCACGTTGTGCCAAAAGTGCCTGCTGGTTTAGCACCGAATCTTCGATAATGACATGGAACAGTTGGGTGACGAAATGAGGATCCAATCCTGCTTCTTGTCCTTGTTTAATCAGGCGAACCAGCAATTGTTCTTCACGCTTCTGGTCCCGCACTGGAATGTGATTACGGATCTTAGTTTCCGCCACTTGGTTAGTGCATTTTTGGCGCTGTGCCAACAATTCCAACAATTGACTGTCCAGTTGGGTAATTTGTTGACGTAAGGTTTCTAATTCCTGGGTAGACATAATGCTCACTTACTCACGGCAGACACAAAAAACCTCCTAATTCAGGAGGTTTTTGCAGGATTACACACACAGCACAACCTCACCTCCAATTGGGGAGGATGATAAATCGAAACACTGTGAGGTTGGTTTTTTTCATAACTTGAATCTATAAATTCGCTGGGTCAAAGTCAATCATAACTTGGCTATTAGATATACTCAGTTTTATATCGGCTGGGACCCATTCGAAAAAGCCAATGGATCTCGTCAATATCAGGTCTCGCTGAGTAGCGTCGCCAGCATTTGTCTGACTTCTTTTGCCTCAAAGGGTTTATCACAAAGGGCATTGACCCCGGTTTGTTGGATATTGGCCATGTGGGCACTGTCTGCGGCTTCAGAGGTCACCATAATAATGGGGATATGCGCGGTTTTTGGGTTGAAACGAATGAATTCTGATAATTCCCGTCCGTCCATCTCCGGCATATTGTAGTCTGTCACCACTAAATCATACATATTGTCTTTAAGTAAGGTTAACGCCATTGCACCGTTTTCCGCTTCATCAATGTGCTTCAATCCCATTCCCTCAAGCACCCGGCGAATGTGGTTTCGAGCCAATCTGGAATCGTCTACCAACAATACCCGAACCTGATGAATATCAAACAATTCAAGATCCAATTCTTCTGTATTGATGAGATCTAAGGTGGCCTTTAAAGCGCGCGCTAAATGTACGGGTTTAAACGGTTTAGGTAAAATTGCAGCCACGCCAGCTTGCTTAAACTGCTCCAGTTTGGCAACCCGGTTTTCGCTGCTCACCAGCATGAAAGGTATGGAGGAAGTTTCTTCCTGTTCTTTGATGTGTTTGAGCAAGTCGAGCGCTGTGCCATCTTCAAAATACATTGCGCTGACAACCACATCACTACCATGAGCGCGTAGGGCACTTTTCGCTTCGGCAATGGTGGAAACCGCATCGATTTCACCGACGTTTTCTTTAATCAGAAGTGTGGTAATGATTTTGCGCTGGGTATCGGACGGCTCTACCAACAGCACGTTCATATCTGATAGCGAGATATGTTCCATTATGAATCCTTAATTCAGAGAGAAGCCTTAACCACCGGCGAATTTCACCGTAAAACCTTGTCGAGTCAGAATATCTTTTATTTTGTCACGATTGTCACCTTGAATCTCAATTATTCCGTCTTTTACAGAGCCTCCAGTGCCGCAGGCTTTCTTTAAATCACTACACAACACTTTCAACTTATCTGCGGGTAAGTCTGTGCCACTGATGGTCGTGACACCTTTGCCCTTGCGACCTTTCGTCTCACGACGAATGCGCACGATACCATCACCCTTGCTGGCGGTGGATGAGGACTTCTCTGACGGCTTAATTCGGCCAACATCGGTGCTATAAACTAGGTGGTCTGAAGACATAAAATGGGATTTCCATGACAACAAATGAGCGCCAGTGTAGTCAAAAACCACGATGACATAAATAATCTTGCAATAAATCTTTTATCGGACACTTTTGACCGTGAGATTGTGTGCTAACTCATTGAGTAAATTCAAAAACCAAGCTATTTTAAAGGAGCTATCGTGTTTCGGTAGCAATTCAATAATGATAGCAACTTTTGGAGCGTTCGATGAGTTTAGAAAAGCAATTGTCTTCAAATGAAATGGAATTGACCATTTTCATGGAAGAAAAATTTGATTTCGGTAAGGTACAAGATTTCAGAGATGCGTATTCGACTGCTCCTAAAAGCGTTAATACCATTGTGGTAGACCTTGCAGCCACCGAATATATGGACAGTTCAGCGTTAGGTATGTTGCTTAACATGCAAAAAACCATGGCTGATAAAATTAAGACATTTAAGATTATCAACAGCCGCCCTCAGGTCGCCAAAATTCTTAAAATATCCCGCTTCGACAAAAAGTTTGAAATGAGTTAAGTCAGACTCTTCTTATGCGCATATTGGTCGTTGATGATGAGTCTCTGAACCGGTTTTTACTGGTACACATGCTTGAAGAAGCAGGGTATACAGACTGCTTTGAGGCGGAGACTGGCAGAGAGGCGTTACAACTGGCAAAGCGAATCCAACCGGATCTTATTTTGTTGGATGTAATGATGCCAGATATGAACGGCTACGAAGTAGCGCCGTTATTGAAAAAAATGGCGGGCGGTATATATCTGCCGATCATCTTTATTACGTCTCTTGATGATCAGGAGGCGTTAGCTCGTTGTTTAGAAGTGGGGGGAGATGATTTTGCCTCCAAGCCCTTCGACAAAACCATTCTTACGGCCAAGATTCGTGCACACGCGCGCACCCGCCTGCTGAGCCGACGGACATTCGAGCAAAATAAAGAGCTCACTTACTTTCGAAATGGGGTTGAACGTGAGCATGCTATCGTCGAGCATATATTCTCCAATGTGTTGAGTATTAGCCGAAAGTTGTCTGGTTTTTTCGACTATCGATTAGCTCCCGCGAGTAGTTTCAATGGCGATTTGTTTTTAATTGAAACCAGTCCTTCTGGGGGAATGTATTTTTTAGTTGGGGATTTCACCGGTCACGGTTTGGCGTCGGCTATCGGCGCTTTGCCAGTGGCTAAGGCGTTTCAGGCGATGGCAAAAAAAGGGGTTGCTGTTTCTGAAATGGCCTACACCCTCAACAGCACGCTTTTGGCGCTCTTGCCGGTAGACATGTTTTTCGCCTCAGTGATTGTGGAGATAAGCGCCAACGGTCGCCATTTCACTGTTTGGAATGGTGCTATGCCCGATTTTATTGTGTTGTCGCCTGAGGGGGAAGTCAGAAAGCGTTTCTCCTCTTTGCATATGGCAATGGGCATTCTTGATAATCATGAATTTGAAGACGACGTAGAATATTTTGAAGCGCAAATGGGAGACCGACTCATTGGGTATTCTGATGGCGTAATTGAACTGACCAATGTAAAAGAGCAAATGCTCGGCGAGGACGCGCTGATGACTTGGTTGGCAGACGACCCGAGCATTCGAGTGGCCCAGTTGAATGAGAAGATTGAAGCATTTCGAGGAAATGCAGAACAACTGGATGATATCACTCTGGTGAGTTACACCTGCCAGTCGTTGGAGGCGATTCGACCCGAATATGTCGTGACACCTTTGCCTTTTGAGATACATATTTGCATGCAAACTGAACAGTTAAAAACCTTTGATCCTGTGATGGACGCAATATCCATGCTTGCCAGCCAAAAAGGCATGCAAACTGTACGCTCTGACGTTTCGACTGTTTTAAGCGAGTTGTTTAACAATTCATTGGATCATGGCATTCTTGGGCTCGACTCGAACTTGAAGAAAACCACGGAAGGCTTTTTCGATTATTTCAACTTACGGATGGAACGATTGGAGGAGCTTGAGTTTGGTCAAATCGACATTTACTTACGACATGACCCCAATTCCACATTGCTGCAATTGACAGTGGTAGATTCTGGCAAGGGATTCGAGTATGACAAAGTGGTTTCGGCGGCAGATTCAGATAGCTTCGGCCGCGGTATCCCACTTATCAAAGAGCTGTCCAATGGAATCGTCTATTCTGAAGGCGGCAAACGAGTGGATGTCACCTTTTCTTTATAATTTTTTGTAGGTAGTTCAGTGAATATTCGAAAAGCCCAAATGCACGACCAGCAAGCCCTTGTTCAATTTAATCAGGCCATGGCGTTAGAAACAGAAAACAAACATCTAGATGAGGACATTCTCAGTCGCGGCGTTGCCGGGTTGCTTAGCCATGAGGAACGGGGCTTTTACCTCGTAGCCACCGATGATGCAGAAAACATTATTGGTAGCCTTATGGTCACATTCGAGTGGAGTGACTGGCGAAATGGAACATTCTGGTGGATTCAAAGTGTTTATATTACCCCTGAGAACCGTCGAAAAGGTGTCTATTCTGCGTTATATCACCGTGTACAAAAGATGGCGCAACATGAGGAAAATGTCTGTGGTTATCGTTTATATGTAGAGAACGACAACATTGCTGCGCAGCAAACTTATAAGAAATTGGGCATGGCACCTTCACACTATTTGATGTTTGAAACGGAAAAAGCCTCCTAATTGCTATTGAGAATCGTTCTCAACAAGTTTACACTTTGGGTCTCTTAATAACGTACACAGGTCATTATGTATTTCAAAGCCCAGATTCTCAGTGCTCTCCTATTGGGTTTGGTAACCTTTAGTAGTGTTGCTGAACAAGTCAATGTTTACTCCGCCCGCAATGAGGCTCTAATCAAACCCGTGTTGGATCAGTTTTCTGAAGCTACCGGTATCGAAGTCAATTTGATTACCGGCAAAGCCGATGCCCTGATCAGTCGAATCAAGAGCGAAGGACAGTTTAGTCCCGCAGATATTTTGCTTACCACCGACGCGGGTCGATTGGTCAGAGCCAAGCAGCAAGGTATAACGCAAGCTTTCAATTCCGAAGTCGTGCAACAGTATGTAGATGAGACTCTTCGAGACAATGAGCACCATTGGTTTGCCTTAACACTGCGTGCCAGACCGATTATGTACGTCAAAGGACAGAGTAACATTGATGGTATTCGTCGCTATGAAGATATTGCTGACCCCGAGTATTCCGGTTCTTTGTGTGTTCGGTCCTCTTCAAACATTTACAATCAATCCATGCTGGCCGCCTTGATTGAACAAACTAGTAGCGATTACGCACACGATTTGAGCAAGGGTCTAGTGGCCCATTTTGCCCGGCCTCCGAAAGGCGGTGATAGAGACCAAATTCGAGCTTTGGTAGCTGGCCAATGTGACGTGGCTATTGCCAATACCTATTATTTGGCTGGTATGCTGGAAAGCCCTGATACAACTGAACGCCAGATTGCGCAAAAGGTTTCAGTATTGTGGCCTAACCAACAGGATAGAGGCACTCATGTTAATATTTCCGGGGCAGCACTAATCAAAACTGCGCCAAATGCAGAAGCCGCCAAAAAACTGTTGATTTTTCTACTCGAAAAAAACAGTCAATCTTGGTACGCCAACACCAATCATGAGTATCCTGTTCGCAGTGACGTACCTTGGAGTGAGACGCTACGAAAATTTGGCACCTTCAAAAGTGAAGAGGTTGAACTGCAGCGTGTGGGCGAGTTGAACGCCGACGCTTTGAAAGTCATGGACAGGGCAGGTTGGAAGTAGCCTTTGTCGCGACCTTCGGTGTTGTTGTCCTTGTTCCGATTTAGCCCCTTTTCAGGGGCTTTGTTGTTAGCCAGTGCCGTGCTCTCCATTCCGGTGTTGGTGATTGTTGGAAGTTTCTATCTCCCTCAATGGGAACTATGGCAACATTTATTAGATACCGTTCTGCAAGACTACGTTGTCAATTCATTATTGTTAGCCTTGGGCGTCGGACTTGGCTGCTTACTTATCGGGACAAGTTTGGCTTGGCTGATTAGCCAATACGACTTTTGGGGACGGAGTGTATTGCAATGGCTCCTCGTCTTGCCATTGGCGATGCCAGCCTATATTACTGCCTACACTTACAGTGGCATCATGGATTATGATTCTTGGCTACAAAGCCAACTCAGGGCATGGTTTGGCTGGGGTTATCAAGATTACTGGTTTCCTGACATTCGCACCTTGCCTGGCGCTATATGGGTCATGGTAATGGTGCTATATCCTTATGTCTTTATTCTGGCGCGAACTGCATTTAATGAGCAGTCGGTGCGTTATAAAGAAGTCTGTCAAACCATGGGTATCAGTGCTTGGCGTTACAAGTTACGCATTGTCTGGCCTTTGAGTCGTCCTGCATTGATCACTGGCATGGCGCTGACAATGATGGAGGCTTTAGCTGACTATGGGACAGTGCAATTTTATGGTGTAAGCACCTTTACTACCGGGATATTTCGTACCTGGTTTGGTATGGGTAATCCATTGGCTGCTTCGCAATTGGCGGGGCTGTTGTGTGTGTTTGTGTTGGTTCTGATTCTGCTGGAAAAGTCTTCTCGACAAAAAGTGCGCTATTTTCAAACATCGCAAATTAAACGACCATCAACTCGAATCAAGTTGGGTTCTGGAAAGAGTATTGCCGCGGTCGTGTTTTGCCTTATCTTTGTAGCGCTGGGATTTATTATTCCGGTTATGCAATTGCTCAATTGGATCCTTCAAATTGGCTGGCACGGCTTTGATGAGCGATTATTTGAAAGAGCGTGGAATTCAATTTACTTAGCCACCGTTGCAGCCATCGTTACCGTCGCCCTTGCAAGTTTGTTTTGCTACGGAAAACGGCTGCAGAACCACTGGTTGATAAGGTGGCAAGTGCAAGTTGTCAGTATGGGTTATGCGATCCCCGGCACGGTTATCGCTGTTGGGGTCATGACGATGCTGAGTTGGACCGATAAGCGATTAAACGAATTCACTCAGTGGAGTTTTGATTGGACGCCTGGATTACTGCTGTCGGGAACTATTTTTGCGCTGATATTCGCCTATGCTATTCGCTTTTTGTCGGTGGCAATTCAAAATGTCGATGCGGGTTTGCAACGTGTTACACCCAGTATGGACGATGCGGCCAGATCAATGGGGTTAACGCCTCTAAAAGTGCTGGGGAAAATACACATCCCTTTGTTGCGAAGCAGTATATTGAGCGCATTATTGTTGGTTTTTGTAGACGTACTAAAAGAGTTGCCAGCGACCCTGATTCTGCGTCCTTTTAATTTTGATACACTGGCTGTCACAGCGTTTCAATATGCTTCTGACGAGCGTTTACCCTATGCAAGTTTGCCATCGGTTGCGATCGTCTTGGCTGGTATTGTGCCAGTGATCTTGCTGACCAAAGCGTTGGACAATCAAACGGAATCATGAATGCTCAATCTCACTAACATTACCGTTCGTTATGGCGACTTGAAAGCCGTACAACAACTTAATCTGCAATTGAAAAGCGGTGAAATTGGTTGCTTGCTGGGGCCATCTGGCTGCGGTAAAACCACGGTATTGAGAGCTGTAGCAGGCTTTGAACCGATTAGCGAGGGAGAGATTAAAATCCGCAATCGGCAAGTTGCTGGAGCAGATATCCACATTAGCGCAGAGAAACGCCAAATTGCCATGGTGTTTCAAGATTTTGCCTTATTCCCTCATTTGACCGTGGCGGAAAATGTTGGCTTTGGGATCCAATCTTGGCCCAAGTACCAACGACAAGAAAGAGTAGACTCGTTACTTGCTCTGGTTGAGTTGCATAATGTTGCACAACGCTATCCCCATCAGCTATCTGGTGGCCAACAACAGCGAGTCGCTTTGATCCGAGCGATGGCGGCCAAACCCCAATTACTGCTGTTAGATGAACCTTTTGCCAATCTCGACGCCGAGTTACGAGAAGAGCTAGCAAAACAAGTGCGGCGAATTATTAAACATGAAAATGCCACAGCCTTGATGGTGACACACGACCAAATGGAAGCGTTTGCGATGGCAGATGTCATCGGTGTCATGCATCAGGGAGCTTTGCATCAGTGGGCCAGTGCATATGAGCTCTATCACCGTCCTAGTACCCATTTTGTCGCAGATTTTATTGGCAATGGAGTGTTCTTAACGGGGAATTTGGGTGACAGCGGTTTACTGCACACGCCATTGGGCGACTTTACTTTGAGCGCTGCACACAGTTATTCCGTGGGCCAACAACTGCAAGTTTTGGTGCGCCCCGATGACGTACTGCATGATGATGATAGCCCGTTGCAAGGACGGATTGTGGGTAAAGCCTTTCGCGGAGCACACATCTTGTATGATTTGCAGATTGATGCAGATCGAGACAAGCCGTCAAGAATATTGTGCTTAGCACCCAGCCATCATGATCACAAAATGGGAGAATCCATCGGAATTCGCCTCGATCTTGAACACCTAATCGTATTTCCACATGACTGAGCACTGTTAATTACCGGATTATTTCCGCTGGAACCGCGACTGAGGTTGATTGATCGCAAACATCCGCTCATTCATCCCGGACAATCGGAACTTTTCATTGAGCGGGCTCACCAATACCCTATAGTGATCCATTCCAATCCAACTTAGTAAGCAAATTAACGTCAGTTCAAAAAGGTGAATTCATGTTTCATCAAATCAGTCAGTGGTTTGAACAGCAAATACGTAACGGTCAATCACAGAAAGAACAATCGCCGGAATACAGTGTAAAACTCGCTACGTCGGTATTATTGTATGAAATCATGCGAGCAGATGATCAATTCGATGAGCGTGAAGAGCAAGTCTTGCAGAAGCGATTAGCAGACAAATTTAGCATGTCTGATGGGCAGGTGCAGGAATTGATGAGTCAATGTCAGAGCGTAGCCAGTGAGGCTGCTGATTTCCATCAATTCACAAAAGTACTCAACGACCAATTTCAGATGGAGCAAAAAGTAAAAGTACTCGACGCATTATGGGACATCGCCTTCGCCGACAAACAACTCGACCCGGAAGAAGAGTATTTGATCCGAAAAATCGCCGATCTTTTGTATATCCCTCACAGCGAATACATCCAAAGCAAACTTAAGATATTGGCACAAAATGACCAGTAGTCTCTTTTAAGAGACATGTTAAGTATTTGAAATACAAAGAAAAGCATTGTCCTTTAGAGGGTGTGTCGTAAATTACATACAGTCTCAAGCCGCCGACTTCAGCCCCTTTCCGTGCAAGATGGTATAACTATATGAAATATATAGAAATATTATCTTTGGCACAGTAAATGTAATACAGACTTCGATATTGTGAAGCGGGGTACTGGTTCCTATTCCGCAAAAAGGGATTTCACAATTCTGAAGTGGTGCCTAAATAATAACTAGGTTATTGGCTGCGATGGCGTTTGCACCCTTAGGTTCCGCTTCGGTCCGCATCGACTTTTCGATGCTCAGTCGGGCAAGGATGCCACTTTTTCAATACGACAACAGGAGGTGAGTATGAATATCAAAAAACTATTGGGAATGACTTTGTTGGTGATTATCACCGCATGTGTGCAAATGATTGCAAGTGCCAGAGCTTATGCTCAAGTTGATCTCATTGCACAGATGGATCAGGACGAAGATGGCCAAATCAGTATTCGTGAGGCGGTCGCTGATCCGAATCTGCTCGCGGCATTCGGTAAAATAGATACCGACGGCGATGGCAAAATCAGTCAGACAGAACTCGACGTTGCCATCCGAAATCTGAAACTCAAAAGCCAATCTTAACCTATCGTTGCACGCAGTATGTGCAGCGCCTAGATCTCATCTGCCACTGACAATTATCTGTGGTGTTGTGTCAACTCATTGCATAGGATATGTCTTCGTTGCTAGCCGTATTATTAGGAGTGAAGATGCAAATTGGCTCACTACGCCAACTGACCCTGGTGAGTTTTTTGGTGGCGTTAATCCCGCTAGCCGTGCTTTTATGGCAGAGCCAAAGCACGCTGAGTCGAATGTCTAATATTGCCGACAACGAAGCTCAATTTTCGGTTACCACCACACGCCACATTCAAAAATTAGAGAATCTATCCATCGACATCGAGCGACTTGCGCGCCAATACCAAGTATTAAAAAAAGATGAACTCAAAGAGTTGACGCAAAGCTACGTTGAACGATTTTTGGCTCAATTGGCATCCGTTTGTAAGTATCTTAATCCAGATGAAATCTGTTCATCCACTCAGCATCGAGCTACCCAGTTGAAGAATTTGCAAGATATTGGCGATGAATTGTTATTGGATGCCCAATTGGCAGAGTTTCGTAAGTTAGTTGAGCAACTGCGAGTCGAGGTCGACCGTTTGCTCGATAACCGTATACAAGAACAAAAAGACTACGTTAATTCGGTACAGCAAACACAGGCTTGGTCTACTGCTGTTTTAGTGACCGTTTCACTCATTCTACTGGCATTTGCTACTCATTTAGTTTTGTCGCCCGTTGCCAAGATTGAACGGATCATCGGTGCCATCGCAAGGCAGGCGGAAACCTTGCCACAGATATCGAAAACGGGGCCAAAAGAATTGATCGAGGTGGAACACAAGCTACATGGATTGGCGGAACGTTTAACTCAATTAGAAAATCTACGTAAAGCTTTGCTTCGGCATGCATCCCACGAACTGAAAACACCTCTGGCCAGCATTAAAGAAGGCTGCTCACTATTATCCGAAAGCGTTGTGGGAGATCTCAACGAAGGTCAATTAGAGGTCGTGAGTTTACTGACCAGTAGCACCGAAAGACTCAACTTATTGATAGAACAATTGCTTGATTATAACCTGCTGTTGCAGCAGGCTAAGCCGGTGTATCAAATAACAGACATTAAATTATTGATTGAGGCGGCCTTGACGGAGAATGGTTTGGCTATCGCACAAAATGGCAATGAAATCATCGAGAACATTGAAGTGCAGCAAGCGTCGGTCGACCCGAATTTGTTCAGGCGCATTATTGATAATTTAATTTCCAATGCACTGGCCCACGGTACCATCGGTAGACCCATTAATATTCGCTTGTATCGTCAGCGAGATATGTTGATTTTAGAGGTCGCTAACCGTGGTCAGAAGATACCCATTGAAAAGCGAAAAGTGTTGTTTGAACCTTTTAACCGAGGGGAAAATCGAAGAAATGATCGGGTTATTGGCTCTGGACTGGGACTGTCCATTGTAGCCGATTGCGCACGAATGATGCATGGCACAGCGGAGATTGTCGATGTGGACTATGCCGACGTGTGTATGCGAGTGAGTTTACCCCTAATTGAGGCGGCATAATGAAAAGAACAATAATCGCTGCAGCGTTCATGACGCTCAGTTTGTCTGGATGTCAGGTGTTAGACAATGTGCAAGGAGCAGAATCATCAGATAAGGTACAAAGCGGCACAAACAATTGGTGTCTACTGAACGAAAGTGGGCCTTATCAACAGACACTGAGCCACAATTGCAATTTACACTATTGGCTCGACTACTGGGTTGCCCACGACGAATTGAGCTGGCCCAAACGACGTGATTTGATTGAAAAATTGGATGACAGTCCGGATGGGCTGTTAAAGAAAGTGTTGTTAAGTCAGGCAAAGGGCACGCCCTACCAGAATCGACTGCGCGCACAGGGGTGGGCTGATCAGTTGCTGCCGCTGCTGACGACTCAAATGAAAAATTTACTTTATGTGATGATTTATCAACCATCCCAAGAACGCTTGGAATATGAATCAGCTCTAACGATATTGACCCGAATTAATACCAATCAATCAAAATCGTTAGATGCTCAACAAGAGCAATTGAACGAGCAACAGCAGCAGATAGAAAAACTGTTAAAAATCGAAGCGTCGATGATGGAAAAGCGAGAGGGGATTAACCAATGAGTAAAACTGAAGAGATCAGTATTCCACGAATTCTGTTGGTCGATGATGACGAAAGTTTGTTGAGATTAATGACCATTCGCCTTAAAGGCGAAGGTTTTCAGGTCACTACTGCCGAAGGTGGTAAAGAAGCCTTACGTTTGCTTAATGCGCAAAACTTCGATGTCATTTTAAGTGATTTGCGTATGCCGGGTTTGGATGGGCTGAGTCTGTTTGAAGAGATTGTTGCGCTGCGCCGCGACGTACCAGTGATTTTAATGACTGCACATGGCACCATCGAAGATGCGGTAGAGGCGACCCAACGAGGTGTGTTTGGCTTTTTGACCAAGCCCATTGATCACGATGCACTGAGAAATTTGCTCAACAAAGCGGTAAGCCAACGACAAAGTGGTCAAAAGGGCAGTTGGTGTGAAGAAATCATCACCCGATCTATGCAAATGGAACATCTTTTGGACCAAGCATTTCGTGTTGCCCAGCGGGATGTCAGCGTTTTGATCAGTGGCGCTAGTGGCACGGGGAAAGAACTGTTGGCTAAAGCGCTACACAACGCCAGTCATAGAGCAGACCGTCCTTTTGTGGCCATCAACTGTGGTGCATTGCCCGAGAATTTGTTGGAATCGGAATTGTTCGGTCATGCCAAAGGTGCCTTTACCGGAGCGGTTAATGAGCATCAAGGTTTATTCCGAGAAGCCGACGGTGGAACTTTGTTTTTGGATGAAATTGGCGATATGCCAGTATCTCTGCAAGTTAAATTGTTGCGAGCCTTGCAGGAACAACAAATTCGTCCTGTGGGCAGTTCTAAACAGATCCCAATCAATGTTCGAGTTATCTCAGCCACTCATAAAGACCTCAGTAAGGAAATGCAGGAGCAAAATTTCCGTGAAGACCTTTACTACCGATTGAATGTGGTCAATTTAACGCTACCCACATTACGGGAGCGTTCGGAAGATATCCCCTTGTTAGCTCGTCACTTACTAGCGAAAAGTGCGGAGCGTCACGGAGTTAAAGTTAACCGTTTCTCTGATGATGCCATGCAATTATTGGTCACCGCACCATGGCCGGGTAATGTTCGACAACTGGTGAATGTGGTTGAGCAATGTGTCGCCTTGACCCAAACCCCAGTGGTCGCGGCTCATCTTGTTGAGCAAGCTTTGTCGGCATCAGAACAGAAATGGCCAACCTTGACCGAAGCCAGAGATGCCTTTGAGCAGAGCTATTTGTTGAAGTTACTCAAAATGACCGACGGAAACGTAACTCGGGCAGCGGAGCTGGCTGGGAGAAATCGTACCGACATGCATAAGTTGATGAAAAAGCATGATCTCCACTCTGGCGATTTTAAACACGAACATGCCTAGAATGAATCGATAGGTTACTCGAAAAAACCGAGTTGTTGATCACGGGCGGGTAAACTGAATTCTGGAACCCTTAAGTCTGGATAACTTGCCTGCAAATCCTGCATACATTGCTGTGCCAACCAAGGTGCCAATGCGTTGTCAGGCATGTGGAAAAAGAAAACCACTTGTTTTTCGAGCGCCAACCATTGATGGATTTTAGTTATCCAAGGTTTAAAAAAACGCCGGTTTTCGGACAATAACGGATGACCAACAAAGCGCACTATGGGCATTTCATGGGTTGCCACAACATTGCAAGGGACTCGTGGTTTTTTACTTTGTACTTCCTGCACCAGCGCATCATCAGGATGTGCATCGCTGAACAGGCCTCGAGTATCAAGCACCACCCGATTGATACCGTATCGGTTTAGCAATCGATTGAGAGTCTGTTCGTTTTCACTTTTATCGTAAAAGGCCATATGTCGCACTTCTACCCCATATGTGAAATGCCGGGGCAAGCTGCTCAGAAAATCCTCTAATTCAGACAGGCGCTCTGGACCAAAGCGTGCGGGCAACTGCAGCATTAAGCAGGCAATGTGTTGATTTATCACATCAAAGGTTTCGATGACCTCGGCCAATAACCCAGGCTGACTATTCAAATTATCACTGTGGCTTATGGTTTGTGGGAATTTAAAGGTGAATTGAAAGGTGGATGGTACCAATGATTGCCATTGCTTTAGCGCCTCGACACTGGGCATATGATAGAAACTGGTATTGCCTTCGACACTGTTGAACAAGCGGCTGTAATGGTACAGGGGAGGCTGCTTCGAGCCTGAGTATAAGTGCCCCTGCCAATCTTTGTGATGCCACATCGGACAACCGATCATCAAGTTTGCAGGTTGGGCTTTGAAATCTTGCATGATTGAGTCGAAATTTTTGGTTGTCAGTCGTGTGCTTTGTCAGAGATTTGTTTATACTATGCGGCCTTTATTTTTGACACAAATTAATTGTATCCACCGTCCCTCAAACCAGTGGGTGGCCAGAGTGGTTGCACAAGAGGCTTTTCATGCGCACAGATTATTGCGGCAATATTAATGCAAGTTTTATCGGACAGGAAGTTACCCTTTGTGGTTGGGTAAATAAGCGACGGGATCTGGGGGGAGTTATCTTCTTGGATTTGCGCGATAGGGAAGGGATCGTGCAGGTGGTTTATGATCCGGACTTGGCTGATGTATTCGAATTGGCTAATAGCTTGCGTAACGAATTCTGTGTCCAGATCAAAGGCTTGGTTCGTCCTCGTCCTGAAGGACAAGTAAACAAAGACATGTCCACCGGTGAAATTGAGATCCTCGGCAAAGAGTTAACTATTCTCAATAAAGCACCTGCTTTACCTCTGGATTGGAATCAGGAAAACTCTGAAGAACAACGTCTTAAGTACCGCTATTTGGATTTGCGTCGTCCAGTGATGAGCAATCGCTTGAAGTTTCGTGCGAAGGTCACTAGCTTGGTGCGTCGCTATTTGGAAGAGCAAGGTTTCTTAGATATTGAAACACCGATTTTGACCAAAGCGACACCTGAAGGGGCTCGTGATTATTTGGTGCCTAGCCGTACTCATAAAGGCGAGTTTTTCGCATTGCCTCAATCACCACAGTTGTTTAAACAATTACTGATGATGTCAGGCATGGATCGTTACTACCAAATTGTTAAGTGTTTCCGTGACGAAGACTTGCGTGCTGATCGTCAACCTGAATTCACTCAGATCGATATTGAAACCACATTTCTCGACGCTCAAGGTGTGATGAACATCACCGAAGGATTGATTCGTGATTTGTTCAAGAATTTGATGGACGTCGACTTGGGAACCTTCCCCACCATGACTTATGCCGATGCGATGCGTCGTTTTGGTAGTGACAAACCTGATTTGCGTAATCCATTGGAGTTGGTTGATATTGCCGATTTGGTCCAGGATGTTGAGTTCAAGGTGTTTTCTGGCCCTGCAAATGATCCCAAAGGCCGTGTGGCAGTAATCAAAGTTCCAGGTGGAGCTTCTTTATCTCGTAAACAAATCGACGATTACGGTAAATTCGTTGGCATCTACGGAGCTAAAGGCTTGGCGTGGATGAAAGTGAACGACCTACAGCAAGGCATGGAAGGCTTGCAATCGCCCATTTTGAAATTCCTTGATGAATCCGTCGCTTTGGGTATTGTTGAGCGCACCGGTGCGCAAGATGGCGACATAGTGTTGTTCGGTGCCGACTCTGGCACAGTGGTTACCGAAGCCATGGGGGCTTTGCGCTTGAAGTTGGGTGAAGATCTTGGCTTGCTGGAAGGGCAATGGCGTCCCCTTTGGGTGGTCGACTTCCCAATGTTCGAAGAAGTAGACGGTCAATATTACGCGCTGCATCACCCATTTACAGCACCTCGTGATATGACGCCGGAAGAGTTGCTAGCGCAACCGGCGACAGCGATTTCTAATGCCTATGATATGGTACTCAATGGTGTAGAACTGGGTGGCGGCTCGGTTCGTATTCACGATGGAGCGATGCAATCAGCAGTGTTTAAATTGTTGGGTATTGAAGAATCGGAAGCACAGGTTAAGTTTGGCTTCTTGCTCGAAGCATTAAAGTATGGCGCACCACCTCATGCCGGATTAGCTTTTGGTTTGGACCGACTGGTGATGCTGATGACTGGAGCTAGCTCCATCCGTGACGTTATGGCATTCCCCAAAACCACCACAGCAGCCTGTCCTTTGACGGATGCCCCGGGAGTTGCCAATCCAGAGCAGCTCAAAGAGTTGTCTATTGCCACGGTTGTCGAAAAACCTTCGGTAGAATGACCCTTCGTCGACCTGAATCAGCACTCGTTGTGATCTACGATGAGCTAAGACGAGTGCTGGTATTGCAACGGCAAGATGATCCGGACTTTTGGCAATCGGTAACCGGGACATTAGAGTGGGGTGAGTCGCCGAGGCAAACCGCCCAGCGGGAAGTATTCGAAGAGACCGGAATCGACATTGAAGCAAATGGTTTGACCTTATTGGATTGTCGAGTGACCAATCAATATCCTATTCGGCCAATGTGGCAACATCGATACCCGGCGCATAGCAAAGTGAATACCGAATACGTGTTCAGTGTGCAGGTTTGTTCCGACTCACCTATTATCCTGACAGAACATCTCGATTATGCTTGGCTCAGCAAATCTGAAGCCATGAATAAAGTTTGGTCGTCAACCAATCGCAGCGCCATAAATGACTGGGTACCATCATGAAGGGGATTCAGTAACATGGCCATCATACTGGGTATTGACCCGGGCTCTAGGATCACCGGCTACGGTGTGATCCGCCAATTTGGTGGCAAATTCGAGTATCTCGGCAGCGGCTGCATTCGTGTGCAGGGCGATGAGTTAGCCTCGCGATTGCAGCAAATCTATCACGGCATTACACAAATCATTGAACAGTTTCGTCCGACCACCTTTGCTATCGAACAGGTGTTTATGGCGAAGAACCCAGATTCAGCATTGAAATTGGGACAAGCTCGCGGCGCGGCCATCGTAGCGGCCACCAATATGGAACTGCCGGTGTCTGAATATTCGGCACGACAAATCAAACAATCTGTGGTGGGCAAAGGCAGCGCGGAAAAGACTCAGGTCCAACATATGGTGACCTACTTACTGAAATTACCCGCAACGCCGCAGGCCGATGCCGCAGACGCACTAGCGGTTGCCCTTTGTCATGGACACACTCAACAAAGCTTGATTAAACTGGCGGGTCAGGCATCAAAAACCGTACGCGGTCGCCTGCGTAAATAACAACAAAGGAATAGCAAATGATAGGCCTGATTCGAGGACGGTTATTGGAAAAACAGCCACCAGAGATAGTGATTGAAGCCGGTGGTGTGGGTTACGAAATTCAGTTGCCCATGACTAGCTTTTATCAACTTCCTGAAGTAGGCAGTGAAGCCCTAGTGTATACCCACTTCGTGGTCAGAGAAGACGCACAATTGTTGTTTGGTTTTGCTGATAAGTCGGAGCGAGCACTGTTTCGTGAACTCATTAAAGTCAACGGTGTCGGCCCCAAGCTGGCATTGACAATTTTATCGGGCATGTCGGCGTCACAGTTTATTCAGTGTGTTGCCCATGATGATGTCAGTGGTTTGGTACGTCTACCGGGTGTGGGTAAAAAGACTGCTGAACGCTTGGTTATAGAAATGCGAGATCGTCTTAAATCGTTGCAGGAAATGGGCGGTGAAAGTCAGCATTTGGGAGCGTTGGAGCAGCCCTTGAGCGAAACGACTTTTGTGACTGGCAAGGACGTTAAAGAAGATGCACTGAGTGCGTTGATCGCACTAGGTTATAAGGCAAATCAAGCGGCAAAACTGGTCAATTCTGTCTATCGAGACGGAGCGTCAAGCGAGGATTTGATCCGTGATGCATTGCGCTCTATGGGCTAAACAATAACGCTGTACCCTTATTCGATTTTACTGTATAAAAACACACTGTAGAGTGAACTCCGGAACATCATGATAGAAGCAGACCGATTGATACAACCCACCGCCAGTAGAGAAGACGAGGCGGTCGATCGCGCTATTCGGCCGAAAATGTTGGCTGACTACACGGGGCAACAACACGTTTGCGAGCAAATGGAAATCTTTATCCAAGCCGCAAAAAATCGTGCCGATGCCCTCGATCATTTGTTGATATTTGGTCCTCCAGGGCTGGGTAAAACCACCTTAGCCAATATTGTGGCCAATGAAATGGGCGTGAATATCAAAACCACATCTGGGCCGGTTCTGGAAAAAGCCGGTGATCTGGCAGCACTGTTGACCAATTTAGAAGAAAACGATGTGCTGTTTATCGATGAAATTCATCGCTTGAGTCCTGTGGTAGAGGAAGTTTTATATCCAGCCATGGAAGACTATCAACTGGATATCATGATAGGCGAGGGGCCCGCAGCCCGCTCAATCAAATTGGATCTACCGCCATTCACTTTGGTGGGGGCCACCACCCGGGCTGGTTCGTTAACCTCACCCCTGCGTGACCGTTTTGGCATTGTTCAGCGTTTAGAATTTTATAATCTACAAGACTTGACCACCATTATTCGGCGGTCGGCCTCCTATCTTAATTTACCTTTAGACGAAAGAGGGGCAGTGGAGATTGCCCGACGCAGTCGGGGTACGCCAAGAATTGCCAACCGGTTATTACGCCGCGTCCGAGATTTTGCACAAGTTAAAGCCGATGGACAGATCAGTTTGGATATCGCCTCCCAAGCTTTGGACATGCTCGATGTGGACAAAGAAGGCTTTGATTATATGGATCGCAAACTATTGCTTGCCATCATTGACAAGTTTATGGGCGGTCCTGTTGGTTTAGATAATTTGGCCGCCGCTATTGGTGAAGAAAAAGACACCATTGAAGATGTGATCGAACCCTTTTTGATTCAACAAGGCTTTCTACAGCGCACACCAAGGGGACGAATTGCCTCTCAACGGGCGTTCTTACATTTTGGTAAAGACTATTCCGAAAGAGATCTTTAGTCGAACGGATATCCAGTACTAGCGAGTGTTTGTACTGACGGTGTAAACGTCCTACTCCAACAACACTATTACTCTTGTTGAATTCACATGGGCGAAGCTAAAGTCTGAAGTAAAAATAGCCAACAATGAAGTAGCGCGATGGGCTTGGAAAAAACACAAAAAAAAGCCCGCGAAAAACGCGGGCAAAGCAACAAGTGTTTGGAAGGAAAATTCCAGGGAACAAGTCGTCAACAATGAAATTGACGATTTCAATTGGCTGTCGCAAATTGTGCGCCAGCCCAGAGAACGATGCGTATTCTAGCGATCAGAAAAACATTCACAACTGAAATAAATTACACTTTCAGATTAGAAAAACTAATCGTAAATGTTTTAAATCTGTTTATTTACAAATTATTTACTTTATCTACCCATCTAAATCATTGGGCTGAAGGGGATAATTGAGAAATATTATTCATTATTAATTCTAAATGTAGCGATTCTGCGCGAGAATATGTGCATTGTTTGAATGAATATTCAAAAGCTCGCTGAGTGTTTTGCCACTTGGAACAGGAGTAGAAATTATGCAGAAGGCCGAACATCTCTATTCGGTTCGAGTGTATTACGAGGATACTGATGCTGGTGGTATTGTTTATTATGCCAATTATCTCAAATTTCTTGAACGGGCTAGAACCGAATGGCTAAGAACGATAGGATTCGAACAAACTAAGTTGTTGGAACAATCCGTCGGTTTTGTCGTCAAACGTGTGGAAATGGATAACCTGTTAGCGGCTAAATTAGACGATCAACTGACAGTGAGTAGCAAGATCGTTGAATTAAAACGTGCTAGCATGGTCTTCCAACAAATAATAACAAACTCAAATAATCAAAAAGTGATTAGTGCGCAGATCAGAGTTGCTTGTGTGGATTTATCCAAAATGAAGCCAACCGCAATACCTGAAGCGATTTTAGGGGAATTTTCACGTGTCATCTAACCTGTCTTTCTTTGACCTGTTTTTGCAGGCCAGTCTGCTTGTGCAACTTGTTATGCTTATGCTTTTGGCAACTTCAGTGGTGTCATGGGCGTTTATTTTTCAGCGTGCAAAAATACTGAAAAACGCCAAATCCGAAACCAAAAAATTTGAAGATAAATTTTGGTCCGGGGTTGACCTCAACAAGTTGTATCAAGAGTTGTCCGCTCGCCAGAGCATTCAGGGGATGGCGAGTTTGTTCTGCGCAGGGTTTAAAGAGTACGTAAGGCTAAGAAAGAGCCCCCATACACCGCCTGAAGCTTTAATGGATGGCACGTACCGCGCAATGCGCATTGCTTTGTCCCGTGAAGTCGACAACCTTGAGAGTAACTTGCCGTTTTTGGCAACAGCAGGCTCTATTAGCCCTTATATCGGCTTGTTTGGTACGGTTTGGGGGATAATGAACGCATTTATCGCTTTGGGAGAAGTTCAACAAGCCACTTTGGCAATGGTTGCTCCTGGCATTGCCGAGGCGCTGATTGCAACTGCAATGGGATTGTTTGCTGCGATTCCAGCGGTCATCGCGTACAACCGATTTAGTAATCAGGTTGAGAAGCTGGAAAACAGTTATGGCAACTTTATGGAAGAATTTTCTAGTATCCTACATCGTCAAACCTTGGCACAACGCGCGGAAAATGGACAGGCATAGTTTATGTACGTGAGAAAGAAACGTCGTCCGGTCTCTGAAATTAACGTGGTGCCCTACATTGACGTGATGTTGGTGCTGTTGATTATTTTTATGGTGACCGCGCCGCTGGTAACTCAGGGGGTCAAAGTAGATCTTCCAAAAGCACAGGCTGAACCCTTGTCGCAAGACACCAAGCCACCTTTAATTGCTTCGGTTAATGCGCAAGGAGAATACTTTCTAAATGTCGGCGACAGTCAAGACAAACCTATGTCAGCGGTGGATTTGGCGACAGTGGTTGCCGCACAATTGCAATTAGAGCCGGATACGCCGGTGGTGGTCAAAGGCGATGGTGCAGTACCCTACAATAATGTGGTTCAGTTAATGGTGTTGCTGCAACGGGCTGGCGTCCCTTCGGTGGGACTGATGACAGATTCTGAGATTGAATAGGTGGGTTGCCCTTGAAGTTTGGTCCTGCGTTTAGCTATTCGTTTATATTGCACATTGTTTTGGGCGGATTGCTTTTGGTGAGCATGGACTTTCACACGCCTGTCAAACCGCAACCAATGCCAGTGAACAGCCAACCCATAGAAGCCGTAGCAATCGACCAGCAAGCCTTAGAGCAGCAAGTCTCAAAGATTAAGCAACAAAAAGAAGCCGAGAAGATTGCTGAACTCAAACGCATCCGCGATTTGGAGAATCGCGCAAAAGCCGCTGAACGTCGTCGTCAAGAAGAAGAGAATCGTGTAAAAGAACTGCAAAACCAAAAGCAGAAGCAAATCGAAGACAAAAAACGTGCAGAGCAAGCGGCTGCGCAGGCTCGTAAGAAGCAACAGGAAGAACAGGAGCGCGCAGCGCAGGCTGAAGCTCAGCGCAAGAAAAAAGAACAAGAACGAAAGGCCGCGGAAGAGCAAGCCAGAAAAGCCCAAGAAGCGCGCGAAGCCCAAGAAAAGGCCCTTAAAGAGGCAGAGCGGAAGCGTCAGGAGGCTCTGGAATTGCAAGAACAGGAACGCTTGTTGCAAGAGCAATTAAAAGCAGAGCAAGCTGTCCGTGCGCAACAACGTCAACGCTATGTTGTGGGTGAGACCGAAAAGTATACTGCGATGATCCAAAGCGTGATTAAACAAAATCTGATAGAAGACGATTCTATGAGGGGAAAAACCTGTAGAATCAATATTTTACTGGCTACTTCTGGGTTTGTGAAGCAAGTAAAAGTACTTGGCGGAGACACCACTTTGTGCTTGGCTGCTGAGCGAGCCGTGCGACGCGCTGGGGATTTGCCCATGTCGCCAGAAGCAGACGTCTATCAGCAACTCAAAGATATTACTTTAAACTTTACTTTGTGAGACTAATGAAAAAACCACTCTTATATGCCTTAAGCCTGTTGATGTTGACCGTTTCCGGTCTGACCCACGCTACTCTTGAGATCGTGATCACTGAAGGGGTAAACCGAGCCAGACCATTAGGGATTGTACCTTTTGCCGTGCAACCTGGTGTGGTGCTACCCAGCAGCATTACTGAGGTTGTAGCAGCCGATTTGACCCGTAGTGGTAAGTTTTTTGCTATCGCCGAAGAGGACATGCCGCAGTTGCCAGAAACTGACACCGATATGGATTTCAGCGCTTGGGCTGCCAAGGGCGTAGAGGCTGTATTGCTGGGTAAAATCGAAGAACAAGGTATTGACCAATATAGAGTGTCATTGCAATTAATTGACGTCATTCGGGGACAGATTACAGGAGGGCAATCGCAAATATTGTCCGATGGCCGACTGATCAATTCCCGTGATCATATCTTAGACGAGTGGTCTGTAGTGATCCGCAGTGAAGACTTTCGTCAGTATGCCCACCGTATCAGTGACATCATTTATGAAAAGCTCACTGGCGAGAAAGGCGCATTTTTAACTCGTATCGCTTACGTAATTGTGCGGGATCGAGAAACTTCGCCCCACCCATTTCAATTAGTGGTGGCGGATTATGATGGTGCCAATGAAACGACCTTGTTGCGCTCCAAAGAGCCGCTAATGTCGCCCGCTTGGTCACCGGATGGCCGACAACTGGCCTATGTGTCATTCGAAAACAAACGTCCGCAGATTTTCGTTCAGGATATTTACACCATGAGTCGCACAATGATGACGGATTTTCCAGGTATCAACGGTGCTCCGGTTTATTCTCCAGATGGCAAGCAATTGGCCATGGTTCTGTCAAAAGACGGTAATCCGGAAATTTATGTAATGGATATTGCCAGTAAACGACTGCGTCAAATTACCCGAAATCGTGCAATAGATACCGAGCCAAGCTGGTCTCCTGATGGTAAATACTTGATTTTTAGTTCGGAACGGGGTGGTAAACCTCAGATTTATCGAGTAAATTTAGCTTCAGGAAAGACGAGACGGATTACGTTCGATGGCGATATGAATCTCGGCGCGACCATTACACCCGATGGAAATCAGATGGTAATGGTAAATCGCACCCGGGGGAATTATCACATTGCGAAACAGGATTTGCAGTCTGGGGATATGTTTGTCTTGACGACCACGTTTCTCGACGAATCTCCAAGTATTGCGCCTAACGGCAGCATGATTATTTATAGCACGCTGCATGAGGGCAAACAGGTTTTGTCACTGGTCTCTTTGGATGGCCGATTCAAAGCCCGATTACCGGCAGCGGACGGTCAGGTGAAATCACCTAGCTGGTCGCCATTTTTATAATATACTTACACAAGCTCTTACACTTAGAAATTGATAAGGACTACAAAATGCAACTTAACAAATTGTTCAAAGGTTTCATCATTGCGCTGCCTGTTGTCACTATGATGGCATGTTCATCAAATAATCAAGACGCCATGTCAGAAGCCGAAGCTAACAAAGCAGCAATGGAACAAGCGGAAGCAGATCGTCGTGCAGCAGAAGAGCGTGAAGCCGCTGCTATCGCTGCTCAAGCACAAAAAGCGAAAGACATGAAAGAAATGGAAACTCGCAATACGCTAGATATGCTCAAAGGCGAGCAAACAGTGTACTTCGATTTCGATACCGCCAAATTGGATAGCGATTCCTATTCTACATTGGCGAAGCACGCTGATTTCTTGGCGAAAAACCCAGGACAGTCAATTGTGATTGAAGGTCATTGTGACAGCCGTGGTACGCCTGAATACAACATCGCTTTGGGTGAGCGTCGTGCTAAGTCTATCGAAACCTATTTGATGAACTCAGGTGTCAGCGGTTCACAGATTTCAATCGTCTCTTACGGTGAAGAAAAGCCTGCTGTGAACGGCACAACAGAAGCCGCGTTCGCGAAAAACCGTCGTGGTGTTTTGGTTTACCAATAAGAAAGAAACAATATTATGATTAAACGCTTTAGTGCGCTTGGTCTGTTGTTGTCAGGAGCCGCAGTTTTTGCGGCTCCTGCGCCTGTAACGGACTTAAATGACAACTCAATGGAACAGCGTTTGGCTGTTTTGGAACGCATCGTAGATTCCCGTACCGACATGCAACTGAGAATTCAACAACAGTTGGATAACATGCAGCAAGAGGTCAGTGAATTACGCGGTACACTAGAACTGCATAATCATCAATTGGAACAAATCCTTGAGCGCCAAAGGGAATTGTATTTAGAGATTGATCGTCGTATTGAACAGGTCAGTTCTCAAATGGCGAGTACGCCAGCCCTGAGTGGGTCGTCTACTACGGTAACCCCAGTGACGCCAGATGCTGCAAATGTTGCGGTTTTGGGTGAGAGTGAGGCTTACGACAAAGCTGTCAATTTGGTGATTCGGGATAAGCGATACGAAGATGCCATTCCTGAATTTCGAAACTTTCTGCAAAATTATCCTAACTCGAGTTTTACGCCAAATGCTCACTATTGGCTAGGGCAATTGTTGTTCAACAATCAAGACTGGAGTGGTGCGGCTGAGCAATTCCAAATCTTAGTCAGTGGTTACCCTGATTCTAATAAGCGAGCCGATGCCATGTTCAAATTGGGCGTTGTGGAGCAAAAGCGCGAAAACTTAGCGAGAGCCAAGCAATTGTTCGAAGACGTGATATCAGCCTATCCTGATTCGTCCTCAAGCAAGCTGGCTGAGTCGCGACTCAAAACGTTGAATTAGTATCATCATAATGAACGACGAGGTTAATCATTCGTTAATGAAGGATTAACCTCGTTTAGTTTTTGAACGAAAAGCCAATTAGTTGAAAATAATCAGCAGTTTTTGGTTGCGCCACACAGATATTTGAGTATTATATGCCGCCGTTGCAGCAAGACTGTGACACTGATGAAAGAGGGTCGTTAGCTCAGTTGGTAGAGCAGTTGACTTTTAATCAATTGGTCGCTGGTTCGAATCCAGCACGACCCACCACTTTCTCAGACCTTCTTTATATCCAAACGATGGGTCGTTAGCTCAGTTGGTAGAGCAGTTGACTTTTAATCAATTGGTCGCTGGTTCGAATCCAGCACGACCCACCATCGATTTACTCCACAACCATTCAAAAGCACAATAATCAGAATCAACCTTCGTTGAGTGCTGGGTGAGAAGCCGCTTGTTCGACAAAAATGTCTGGAACATTTTTGAACGTGCGAAGCACGGCCCGAAGGGCGGAAGGCAGGATGCCTGGAGTAATCCAGTACGACCCACCATCGTACAGTCCCTCAAAAATCAATAAACCAATAAGCTAAACAAATTCTCGTTGAGTGCTGGGTGAGAAGCCGCTTGTTCGACAAAAATGTCTGGAACATTTTTGAACGTGCGAAGCACGGCCCGAAGGGCGGAAGGCAGGATGCCTGGAGTAATCCAGCACGACCCACCATCGTACAGTCCTTCAAAAAGCAATAAACCAATAAGCTATCCAAATTCTCGTTGAGTGCTAGGTGAGAAGCCGCTTTTTCGACAAAAAAGCCTACATTCCAAATTACAAACTCTATGCAGGTAACGTGTAATTTTTATGACAATTCAGTATAATCGCTGGAATTTTCGTACCCGTTGTTAACAAGAGACGATAGATGACACAGGCAAATCGAATCGATGCCATAGAATACCCGTTTCCAGCCAAGCCCATACCGATGAGTTTGGATGAACAAGCGCGTTATAAAGATGAGATCAAGCAGTTGCTGCAGCAGCAAAATGCCAAACTCATTGCCCACTATTACACCGATCCTGAAATACAAGCTTTAGCTGAAGAAACCGGCGGTTTTGTTTCGGATTCTTTAGAAATGGCTCGATTTGGTCGCGATTGCGAAGCAAACACCCTGATAGTCGCTGGTGTACGTTTCATGGGCGAGACTTCGAAGATTCTCAGCCCTGATAAAAAAGTACTGATGCCAACCCTTGAAGCGACTTGTTCGTTAGATTTGGGCTGCCCCATTGAGCAATTTAGTGCCTTTTGTGATGCCCATCCTGATCATACTGTTGTGGTTTACGCCAATACCTCCGCAGCCGTGAAAGCAAGAGCGGATTGGGTGGTGACCTCCAGTATTGCTCTTGAGATTGTTGAACATCTAGATTCACAGGGCAAAAAAATCATTTGGGGACCCGATCGGCATTTAGGAAACTACATTGCAAAACAAACCGGTGCCGATATGTTGATGTGGCAAGGGGAATGCATCGTTCACGATGAGTTTTCTGCCAAAGCGTTGTCGAATATGAAGCATTTGTATCCGGATGCTGGAATTTTGGTGCATCCAGAGTCTCCAGCAAGTGTGGTAGAGATGGCCGACGCTGTCGGTTCTACATCACAATTGATCAAAGCCTCGGCCAGTTTGCCCCATTCGAGGTTTATTGTGGCGACGGACAAAGGCATTTTTTACAAGATGCAACAACAAGTGCCCAACAAGGAGCTAATCGAGGCTCCAACCGCCGGTAACGGCGCAACCTGTAAAAGTTGTGCACATTGCCCATGGATGGCGATGAATGGCCTTAGAGCAATTCACAGCGCTTTAGTCGATACCACGGGTCATGAAATCTTTGTGGATGAAAATTTACGGGAGAGGGCACTGATTCCATTGAACCGCATGTTAGATTTTGCCGCCGAGTTGCGAGCAAGGGGCTAAACCTTAATCAATCGGTGAACAATGCACAGGAATTTTGTGTTTAGTTCTTGATCCCTGCACGTTAATTCCATACTATACGCGCGCTCTTAGCAAAGGGCGCTGAGTCGAGCAAGCCGACATTGCTAGTAAGCTTGAATGACTCAAACAGTTCGGAGAGGTGGCTGAGTGGCTGACTAATTTGTCTGGAACAAATTAGAACATGCGCAGCATGGCCCGAAGGGCGAAAGGCAGGATGCCTGAAATAACGCGCACGCGTAGTGCGCCGAGTCGAGCAAGCCGACATGGCTAGTAAGCTTGAATGACTCAAACAGTTCGGAGAGGTGGCTGAGTGGCTGAAGGCGCACGCCTGGAAAGTGTGTTTAGGTTAACCCCTAACGAGGGTTCGAATCCCTCTCTCTCCGCCATATTTAAGAAAACCGCACACGTTGCGGTTTTTTTTCGCGTGAAATTCGAAGAAAGTGAGAGAGGGTGAGAAGCCTCGCGGTTCGACTATTTGTCGGGAACAAAGAGTACCGCCGCAGGCGCCCGTAGGGCAGAGCACAGGGATGTGCTCTGGGACATCCCTCTCTCTCCGCCATATTTAAGAAAACCGCACACGTTGCGGTTTTTTTTCGCGTGAAATTCGAAGAAAGTGAGAGAGGGTGAGAAGTATCAATGAGAGGTAATCAAAACCACATCAGTACAACGGGAAGGGTGAGTTACAAGGTCGACTTCTCGGGCATGGTGAGATTGCGGCCTTTATCTTTTGCTTGATAAAGAAAATGATCGGCAAGGCTGATGGCTTTGTCGATACTAATGTCATGGGTCACTTCTTTAATGCCCATGCTTAATGTAAATCGAATACTTCGACCTTTGAATTCAAAGGTATGCAATTCAACCCGCTTACGAATCTTTTCTGCCAGTGTAAAGGCTTCGAAACCATTGGTTTCAGGCAGTAGAAATAAAAATTCTTCGCCTCCCCAGCGGGCGACAATATCTTGTTTGCGTAGTGTATCGGTGAACAATTTGGACAATTGTTCTAAAACATGATCACCTGCGTCATGGCCAAATCGGTCGTTGATGGATTTAAAATGGTCGATATCACACAACATCACCGACATATCGAGTTTGCTGCGCAGGGAACGGTTGTATTCATAGTCCAAATGTTCCTTCATGCCTCTGCGATTGGCTAGATGAGTGAGGGGATCGTGCATGGCTTGTTGTTCAAATTTCTGACTCAATTCGCGAATTGAGCGATAGGTTTGTTGGCGGGAAAACTCATAAAAGCCGAACAATAACGTGACAGTCAGAAAGGAATAAATCAGGCGGGATTTAAATTCGAAGCTATAGTCAATTGCGACCAGTTGGTGATTGGGATAAAACAACATCACCGAAATAACAATAACAAAAATACCAATATGACTCAGTCCACGGCGCATGCCGCCGAAAAAGAAGGCGACTGGCGGAACAATGTAAATCCAAAGTGGCCCCGTGCCTTGATGCCCACCTGTGTACACAAGATAGACCATCAAACTCATCAAGCTCACCAATACGACACGGGTAGATATCTTGTGGACATTGGTAACGGCTGCGAAACGATTGATCCAATAGGCAAAGAAGAATAGCGCGCTGGCAACAAATAGTGAACCGGCAAGAACATAGTTTCCCCGAACCGTCGCACTGACAGCCATAAGTAAGGTAATGCTATATCCAATCGTCGAGAAAAGATTCGATACGAAAATTTGTTGATTGATCTCCTGGCTTTTGTCCTGCGACACCCCTAGGTTGAGATAATTAACAAACAATTGTTTTATGCGATCAATCATCTAATTTATTCCATGGAGCATCGTTGTTCAGCTGTGTTGCTAAATTGTGCAGTAAATCTCGTAATTGAGAAACTGCATGAGGATAGCCATCTTGTTGTAAATCCGCATCGAAGGAGAAGCGCTGAATCGTGCCTGCATTCTCTTGTGTCAAACCAGACAGCCAATATTGTCCCTGCAATATGACTTGTGAATCTTGGGTCGGAACAAAATGTTCCACTTGTACATGCAAAGTCTGACTCAGCATAGGGTTGGTGAGTGCTGAACGTACCACAAAGTGCACCGAGGTTTGCATTCGATTGAGTTGATTGACTAACACCTGAGCAATGCCTTGGGATACGTCCTCTGCCCAAAGGTGCTGCGCAGAAAAATACAGTTGGTGATTGCGCAATTGCATTGCAAGCCCCCGTTGGTATAGATAGTTCGCGGTATCGACATCTATACCGATTACTTTTTTTGCTTGGGCTGAATAAGTTAAAGGGGCACTAACGGATGCAGGCTCCAATACATAGTAGTGATTTTTCTCCACGGGGCGAGTGGAGCAACTGATCAGTGCCATACAGCCGAGTAGGATCCAGAACGCTCGCATCATTGCTCTCCTTCATCTGCGGTTCGTTTACCCTTTGGTTCAATATTGGGTAAGGTCTCATCGGCAAAGATCAAACTGTTTGGGTTTTTGTTCAGTTGATTTAGCAATGGTGTCAGCTGTTGCATCGTGCTTTGAAACTCGACCAAGGTTTTCATCATTTGTTCATGGCTGGGGGAGCCGGCGGACAAGTCACGAAGTAAGGTGTTCATGCTATTGAGTGTAGCGTTGATGTTGGCAGCCGTCTCTTTATCATTGATGTCCGTAATGAGGCCATTCAGGTTAGCCAGCGTTGCTTGTAAATCCCCCGCTGTTTTCTCTAGAGCGCTGAGCAATGTCTTACTTTGGCTAGACAGTTTTGCAAATTCAACGCTATTGAAATTATCCAATACGTCACTGACTTTCTGAGTGATTTGCGCAAATTCGCCACTGGTGGTTGGGATCACGTCATAACCCAAAAACTGTTCGCGAGCCACCGGTTCTATTCCATTGTAGTGTTGCAAGTCTACGTAGAGTGCTCCGGTGATCAAATTACCCATTTTGAGTGACGCCCTGAGTCCTTTATCAATCCAGCGCAAGGTTTGCTCACGGACAAACTCGACACCCTTACGATTATCCGGTTGCTGGACTCGGCTCGGCTGGATGGTGATCAACACTGGAATGGCATAGCCTTCCTCTAGTAATTGCTCATTGGCGGGGTTGGGTAGGTTGATCTCAAGAACTTTGCCAATTTCTAAGCCACGATACTCTACTGGAGCGCCGACCGTGAGCCCTCGAATGGTGTCTCGAATCAACACGACAAAATTCACGCCCAACTTGTAGCGCTCGTTAGACGCGGTTTCATAATCTGGATAGATGTCAAAATACGCCCGTTGGGTGATGAGTCTGCCTGCCGGCATTCCATGGGGGATGCCGAAGGTCACTCCGTTGGTAAGCAGGGTCTCTAAGCTGCCGGTTTGGACTTTTACCCCATTGGCTTCAAGCTCAAATCGCACACCGCTGGTGTTCCAAAATTTGGTATTTTCAGTGATAAGCTTGTGATAGGGCGCTTCAATAAACGCATTGTAGTACACCACGCGTTCTTCCAAATTGAAGTAAATATCCTCAAATTCACCGACTTTTAAGCCCTTGTATATAATCGGGTCTCCTTCTTTGAAGGCAAATTCATCATTACTGTTGAGGGTGATTTGTAGACCTGGTGTACCCGTTGGTGTGACTGGGGGATTGTCCAATGCCACAAAGTCAGTTTGCGGTTGGCCTTTTTCACTTGGATCTAATGTGATGTATGGACCTGATAGTAAAGTGCTCAGACCCGACACACCGCTGAGAGATACGCGTGGGCGTACTAGCCAAAAGTTACTCTCGCTAGTGAGCAAATGAGCGGCCGATTTTTCAATACGAGCGGTAACGATGACGCCACTAAGATCGGATTTTAAAGCCACTTTTTTGACCGAACCTATTTCGACATCTTTAGCTTTAATCTTGGTCTTATCTGGCTCAATACCGGTCGCTGACACAAACTCTATGGTGATCAGAGGCCCCTGATTATTCCACTGGTAATAGACCATCCAGATGCCAATCGACAGCGCAACCAGCGGTATTAGCCAGATTTTGGAAATGCCACTTGAAGGCTTAACTACGGCTTCCTGGGCATCTTTTTCAGTTTCTGTCATGACCATCCTCTGTCCATATCAGGCGGGTATCAAACGTCATCGCCGCTAACATTGTGAGTACCACCACTGCACAAAATGCTAACGCGGCAGGTCCGGGGTAAATGCTCATGGTGTTACCCAACTGAATTAAACTGACTAATATGGCAACAACGAACACGTCTACCATTGACCAACGGCCAATGAATTCGGTAATACGATACCAGAATATCCGTTCAGTTTGCTTGATTTTTGTTTCTTTGGATACTGAAAATGTTAACCAAAACAAGATGATCAATTTGGCAACAGGAACCAGCACACTGGCGATAAATATAATTGTGGCAACCGGATAGGAGCCGCTTTGCCAAAGCAGTACTACGCCTTGCAAAATGGTGCTGGGTTCATCATTTCCTAGGAACCGGGTCGTCATTATGGGCAACACATTTGCAGGGATATAAAGGAGCACCGAGGTGAACAATAGCGCCAGTGTGGTTTGTATGCTTAAAGATCGGTCAATGGGTTTGGGTTTAGAATGAGCTTCAAACATCCCCAGAAGTTGTTGCTTATCCATATTCAAAAACGTCAGCACCATAAATACGGTAAAGCCAATGAAAGCGTAAAAACCAAGACCAATGGAGATTTCAGCTAAGGAACTGATTTTAATCAAACTGACCATAACGCCGATCAAGAATATTTCGGCCATACTCCACGGGAGCAAAGCATAGACTCCCTTAATAACGTGTTTTGCACCCGGCGGTGTCCGTTGTAAAAGAGCGGGTACAGTGAGGTACAACAATCCCATCAGAATCGCGGCGGGAATCGCAGCAATACACAGTAATTGGATTACCGCTAAAAATAGGTAGTCTTGCTCGACCAATACCTCTAGGCCCTCGACAATGCTGATGGATTGTTCTCGACCATTGGCTTTAAAACCTAAAAAGGAAAACCCCAGCGCCAAAAATAGACAGATAAGTGCCGAGCTAGCAAACGCCACTATGCGCTCAACGGCAAACAGATTCTTGCGAGTTAATAGGTATCCGCAGCGTGGGCAGAGTGCTTTTTGTTTGTGGGCAAGGAGCGGGACTTTGACCACAAAGTTACACTCATGACAACGCAGTGTACGATTGTCACCGTGGCACACTGTGTTCACATTGTTACCTGCTGTCGAGCTGAAACCAATTCCGCCACGGCCATATCAATGTCTTTTTGAGTGGTTGCCCAGGAACACACACTGATGCGCATCACCCGGGTGGAGAACCACATCGCACCGCCACACCAAATCTTGCCCGAGTCCTGCACTATTTTAAGCCATTGGTCGGTAGCCTCGTCATGCTCCAATGCGATAAGAATTTGATTAAAAACCACGTCATTTAGTACGGTGAAACGGTGCAAACGAAGTTGCTGTGCAAAATAGACGGTACGCTGATGCAACAGTTCCACCAGATCGCTTATGCCTTGTTTACCTAAGGATCTCAAACAAGCCCACAAGTCGATACCTCGGGCCCGGCGGGACATATCCGGGGTGAAATTCATGCTGTCTCTTTGCATAGAAGATTGAATGTAAGAGCCTTGTTGATGCAGCGCTGCTGTTAGAGCACGCTCGTGTCGGCATAAAACAATACCGCAATCATAGGGCGTGTTGAGCGTTTTATGACCATCGACGGACCAAGAATCTGCCAGTTGTACGCCCTGAGTGAGGACGGAAAATTGTGCCGATGCCGCCGCCCAAAGGCCAAATGCACCATCTACATGAACCCAACATTTGGCTTGATTTGCCAGAGGTATCACTTTGGCAAAATTATCAAAAGCGCCGCTGCATACATTTCCAGCTTGCATAACCAAAATACAGTCGGGTCCAAGTTGTGGCAGTTTGTCCGGATTCAGTCGCCCTTGATGGTCGGTGTCTATCCATTCTAATTGTTTTTCACCAAAACCCAGCAAATGGAGCATTTTAATCACAGTGCCATGGGTTTGGCGGCTCAGAACTATGCGCAATGGGGGAGCGCCCATCAGCCCCTCTTGCTGCAAATCCCAGCCCAGCTTGGTCAGTTGGTGATGACGTGCCGCGGCAAGAGCACACAGTGTGGCGACTGAGGTGCCACCCACCAACCCCGCGACTGTCGATGAAGGTAGTTTCAGCAAATCCACAAGCCAAGTTTGGCAAAGTTGCTCTAACTGGGAGTTGAGTGGGGACATCACGTACAATGCACCGTTTTGATCCCAAGTATCGGCCAACCAGCGAGCCGCAATGCCCACTGGCAACACACTGCCATTGACGAAGCCAAAATAGCGTCCGCCCATTTGCTTGACGGTAGTATGTAGCCCTAATTCTGCTAATTCTTTGATGACGGTTTTGCCATCCACGCCTTGCTGTGGCAAAAGGGTATCCAGTTGAGTCAGTCGTTCGAGCTGGTTTGATGTTGGCGTGACAGGGAGTGACTCAAATTGCTGTAAATAGCGCAATGATTCGCTACTGGCCAGTTCAAAAAGAGTCGTGTCTTGTCGTTGTTGAAACAGGCGGTTTTGAAGTTCGGACATGAAATTTCCGACTCGAAAAGGAATAATAATACCCTAGCACTTTTTGCCACAATCGCTCTAGCGTTTTTTGCGGTTCATAAAATACAGATGGGTTCCCAGAGTGCAACTTGCTTGAACGTAATTAGCCTGCGCTGTGTATCATTCACTTATTTATTGTGTCTTTTACTTTGCTAAATCGAAGTGCTTTCAAAGACATGGGGAAGGTATGTGAATGACCGCCCGTGATGATTCGCAGTTGGGTAGATACCACTTCTGCTCGTTTAATGACGCGCAAAAACTGCTACCGTATTCCTGTTCGGCAACTACCGTCAGCCTCTGCCGTTTTATTTGTTCGATTGGAATAGATACAACAAAGGGGCGAGTTGGCCGTCCCACCCGGAAACACATCATGGTTCTGGGTGACAGGGTGAATGATTTTGCTGTGATATTGGCTCATCAACGATTTCATTTGGTATTTTATTAATGGTTTTGTCCCAAAATCCGCAAAGGGATGATCCACAGGTGCAACGCACAATTCAGCGTCCTGTTCACACAGAGTCAGGTCATAGGGAATAAATGCAAGGTTAGTATTCTTGATGTGTAAGGGCGCTTTACTTTTGTTCTCAATCTCTAGCTGACCCCAGATCAAACATTGCCCAGCAAATCCTTGATAAGGTTGAGCCCTGAGCAAAGTTCCATCGTCAAAGGGGGCAAAATGAAACTTAAAATTGGTCGACCGTTCCCATATTAGTGGCATCACCCATTGTACAACGGTGAATACAGCAGCCAGCCCAATTGCGATCGCTTTAAGGTAAAACAAGGATTTTGGAGAGGAGAGTTTTTCGTAGAGTTGATCCAAATTAATTTTCATCCGTGCTCTCTTTTTCATTCATACCTTTTCGCATCAGGTTTAGTTGAGTCGATAACAAATGTCAAAATTTAAGCCAGAGATGAATAGACGAAGCGAAAAAATCACATCGACTTGCTAAGTGTATGGGTGATGAATTTGAAAGCGGTGAAATATGATTGATCAAATAAAAAACTTATCTAACCAATGAACGCATTTATATTATCCTCAACACGATGTTTTTATTCATCCCTTAAAAAAGGGCGTTTAAACCCGCTATGGCAAAAAGCAAGCTTCGCGAATTGAAAATCACCCCGTTCGGAGCCCATTGGGATAAAAAATCATGACACAGACGATGGATAGGCTCGGGCTTTCTTGGCAAACCCACAGTAAGCGAAGCCGAAAAAATCAACCGTTACGTTATCTAGAAGTCGCGATCAATAACAAACCACTGACACACATCATTGCAGATTATGATGCTCAACATGGTTTAGAAACCTTTGATGATGATTTTATTCTAGATTCCGATTTCGCCGACGTTTCCAAACGGGCTTGGTCTATCAGCTGTCATGATGACACGTCCATTATATTGCTCGCTTGCAGTTGCGGTCATTGGGAATGTTCCCATGTGGCGGTAAAAAGTATTCAAGTCGCCAACACGGTCTATTGGCAATTTGTTCTCAATCAACCCCATCTAAAGCCTTATTCACAGCTCCCCGACTACTGGTTTGACGCAAATCAGTACCGCCAAACCGTGGAGCGTATTCTTGGCAATAACGTGGTGGAAGCTATTTGACCTAATCACTCATTAATCTGCTTGGTCGACCGACGAGATAGGAGAACCTTTACAGTGTGGGTACTTAAAAAAACAACCCGGCGCAGAGCCGGGTTGTGTTTTACATTACGTAAAGCATCTAACGCTAGTAATTGGCATTCCCGGGGGTGCGCGGGAAGGGGATCACATCCCTTACGTTTTGCACGCCAGTCACATAGGCGACCAAGCGCTCAAAGCCGAGGCCAAAGCCAGAGTGGGGCACGGTGCCATAGCGACGTAAATCCCGGTACCAACCGTAGTCTTCTTTATCCAGTCCCATTTCTTCCAAGCGGCGATCAAATACATCCAGACGCTCTTCACGCTGAGATCCACCAATGATTTCACCGATACCTGGAGCCAATATGTCCATTGCTGCAACGGTTTTGCCGTCATCATTGATGCGCATATAGAAGGCTTTGATGTCCTTGGGATAGTTTTGCATGATGATGGGGGCACCAACATGTTCTTCAGCCAAATAGCGTTCGTGTTCAGAGGACAAGTCCACGCCCCATTCCACTGGGAATTCGAATTTTTTACCACTGTTTTTCAAGATCTCAATGGCGTGGGTGTAATCCATGCGCACGAATTCCTGTCCGATCACTTTTTCCAAGCGACTGACCGCTTCTTTATTCACGTGTTGGGCGAAAAACGCCATATCATCTGGACGCTCGGCTAACACGGCTTTGAATACATACTTCAGCATGTCTTCAGCCAATTGCGCGATGTCGGACAAGTCAGCAAAGGCGACCTCTGGTTCTATCATCCAAAACTCAGCCAAGTGTCTGGAAGTATTCGAGTTCTCAGCACGAAACGTCGGGCCAAAGGTATAGACTTTGGACATCGCGGCGCAGTAAGTTTCAACGTTAAGCTGGCCTGAAACAGTTAAATAGGTTTCTTTGCCAAAAAAGTCTTGGCTGTAGTCCACTTCACCTTGCTCGGTTTTGGGCACATTGAGCATGTCTAAGGTTGATACACGGAACATCTCACCAGCACCTTCGGTGTCGCTGGCGGTCAAAATTGGCGTGCTGATCCAATAGTAGCCTCGTTCATGAAAGAAACGATGAATAGCTTGTGACAAACAGTTTCTTACCCGGGTTACCGCGCCAATGATGTTGGTACGAGGGCGCAAGTGCGCATGTTCGCGCAAATACTCAATGCTGTGACGTTTAGGAGCCATTGGATAAGTGTCTGGATTTTCAACCCAACCAATGATCTCAACACTGTCACCTTGTATTTCAAGAGCCTGACCTTTGCCTTCTGATGCCTTTACTGTGCCAAGTACGGAAATGGAACAGCCAGTGGTCAAGCGTTGAATTTGCTCGTAATTTTCAAGGGTATTTAGAGCAATGACCTGCACGGGATCAAAACAACTGCCATCGTGTAAGGCGATGAACGACAAACCTGCTTTTGAATCCCGGCGTGTTCTCACCCATCCTTTTAGCGTCAACTGCTCACCGATCGGGTATTTTCCCGCTAAAACGTCGGCTACTGGGACGTGCGTCATGTACTCTCTCCATTAATCCATCAGGTTTGTAACTGATGTCATTTACTCGAATTATTGAATGCTTGCCAAATCCATCGATGTTCTGAAACAGACCATCACTAGATGGAACGACAATTATACTCTACAGTTGTTCACAGAAACTGCGTTGCACTGTGTTACCAGCGAACTTGGCTTTGGGGGTGTAATCTTACTTAGCTCTAGCACAGACTCAAGCAAAAATAGGTGTGAAACGAAGATAATGACCAATTCAACCGAATATCAGGGTAAAAACCGCCGTACTACCCCCCGAAGTCAGGACCGATTCTATCAAATTGTATTGGCTTTGAATGTACTTGCGTGGGTAATTTTTGTGGTTTCTTTGGTGGTATTTCACTATGCACGACCCGAACTCATTTCAGGGGTTCAGGAATTTTGGGGTATGGAAGGACGAAACGATTGGTCTGATACGCTGAGTATCTACCTCGTTGGGCTATTGATGTTGTGCACCATCATGAGTTTTGTGGTCTTGCTTTTGCGACGAAAACGCAATCGCCGCAAGCAGGACTACTTTGGGATCAACGTGGTGATCTTGCTGGCGATTTCCCTTACGGTTTTGGTCTGGATCACGACGGAAATCATTCCGTTGATGCAACAATAAACCATCTCACAGGGTTTCAAGGGAACTTGCAATCGCCTCAGTCAAAATGGTCAGCTCGTTGGCCATGATGGTGTAAGGCGGCATAATGTAAATTAGCTTGCCAAATGGCCGGATCCAAGCACCGCGCGCCACAAAATGGCGCTGAATACGAGCCACATTGACGGGATGTTTGCATTCAACCACACCTATTGCACCAAGGACCCGCGTATCTGCCACCGCTTCGTGAGACTTAAGCGGCAGTAAATGTTGCCTCAAGTGAGCCTCAATTTTTGCCACCTGTTGCTGCCACTGTCCTTGCAAAATAATGTCGAGGCTGGCATTGGCCACGGCACAGGCTAACGGATTGCCCATGTAGGTCGGGCCATGCATAAATACGCCAGGCTCTCCGGAACAAACGCCCAATGCGACATCTTCAGTACACAAGGTTGCAGCGAGGGTCAGATAACCGCCAGTAAGCGCTTTGCCTAAACACATAATGTCTGGACTGATGTGGGCGTGCTCGCAAGCAAACAATTTTCCAGTTCGGCCAAATCCGGTGGCGATTTCATCACAAATCAGCAGAACATTGTAATCGTCACACAGCTGTCGGCATCTCTGCAGATATTCAGGATGATAAATGCGCATTCCACCTGCACCTTGCACGACGGGCTCAATGATCAAAGCCGCCAGTTCATGGTGATGCCGTTCAAACAGTTCCTTCAATGGTTCGATATCATCTTCATTCCAGGTTTGCTCAAATCGAGTTTGAGGTGCTGGTGCAAAGACTTGTTGATTCAACGTTTTGCTGAACAAACTGTGCATGCCATTGACGGGATCACACACCGACATTGCTGCAAAGGTGTCGCCATGATAACCATTACGGGGTGTGATAAATTTGGCTTTTTCGGGGCTCCCTTGACAGGCCCAATACTGCAGCGCCATCTTCATTGCCACTTCCACCGAAACCGAACCAGAATCAGCCAAAAACACTCTCTCTAGACCCTCTGGCGTCATTCCAATCAACTTGCGACACAAATCGATTGCTGGCTGGTGAGTTAGCCCGCCAAACATTACATGGGCAAATGCATCGATTTGTTGTTTGGCAGCATTATTTAATTCAGCTCGGTTATAGCCATGGATGCATGCCCACCAAGAAGACATGCCATCCACCACTTGCTGTCCTTCAGCTAACGTTAGGGTGTTTTGATTAGCAGCAACCACTTGATAGCAGGGCAGAGGGTTAATTGCTGAAGTGTAAGGGTGCCAGATATGACGTTGATCGAATTCGAGGTTTTCAGTAAAGTTGTTCAAAAAATGCTCACATGTAAAATTTGACAAGTGGTACGAGTTGACAATGGCTGTTTGGGCCTTAGACTAAGCCAGCATTCCACAATAGTAAAGGATCAAAATATGACGTTAGCACAAGGCAGTATCGGGACTACAGCGGTCCGCCATGATTGGCGCCTCGACGAGGTAAACGCGTTGTTCGCTCTGCCATTCAACGATTTGCTGTTCAAAGCACAAAGTGTTCATCGAGCAAATTTTGATCCTAATTACGTGCAAGTAAGCACTTTGTTGTCGATTAAAACGGGCGCGTGTCCGGAAGATTGCAAATATTGTCCGCAAAGTGCTCGTTACGATACGGGTCTTGAGAAAGAACGACTGTTGGAAGTCGAAAAAGTCATCGAGCGAGCGAAAGAAGCTAAGCAAGCTGGTTCGACTCGTTTTTGTATGGGAGCCGCCTGGCGTAACCCGAAAGAACGGGACATGCCATACGTATTGCAAATGGTCAAAGAAGTGAAAAAGTTGGGCTTAGAAACCTGCATGACACTTGGGATGCTGACTCGCGATCAGGCCATTGCACTCAAACAAGCGGGCTTGGACTATTACAACCACAATTTGGATACGTCACCAGAGTTCTACGGTGACATCATCACCACTCGCACTTATCAAGATCGATTAGACACGCTGCAAAATGTGCGCGACGCAGGCATGCATGTGTGCTCGGGCGGCATAGTAGGAATGGGTGAAAACGCCTCAGACCGCTCGGGTTTGTTGATGCAGTTGGCCAATCTTGAGCGCCATCCAGAGAGTGTGCCCATCAATATGTTGGTGAAAGTCAAAGGCACGCCACTGGACAGTGTCGAGGATTTAGACCCGTTCGAATTTGTTCGCACCATTGCTGTAGCTCGCATCATGATGCCTAAGTCTTACGTGCGTCTGTCTGCGGGTCGTGAAGCAATGAATGAACAAATGCAGGCCTTGTGCTTTATGGCCGGTGCTAATTCGATATTTTATGGTTGCAAACTCTTGACCACATCCAATCCTGAGACCCACGAAGACGTAGTGCTTTTTAAAAAACTTGGGATCAATGCCACTCAAACCCGCGAGTATTCAGATGAAGCTCATGAGGCGGCTTTGTTGGAAGAGATCGAAGCCGGTCAGGAGCAGAAAAAAGCAGCAAAAGATTTGTTTTACGACGCTACGGTAAGCACAGACAAGCGAGCAGCGGCTCGTTCTGAACCCGTATCAGCCAGTTAATCTTCGGTGGCGTTCGAATTTATCCGTCAGGCGCTAGATAAGCGCCGGGACGAGCACCTGTTGCGTGAACTCACCGTCGTTGAATCGGCAAACGGTGCGTTGATGCAGGTGGGAAAAGAGCACTATCTGAATTTTTCCAGTAACGACTATCTAGGCCAACGTCATGATCCTGTTGTTTTGCAGGCGCAGTTGCAGGGCACCATTGATTTTGGTGCTGGTAGTGGTGCTTCGCCATTGGTTACGGGACACACCCAGGCCCACCAAGATCTGCAAGACTATCTTGCCCAACAACTTGGCTATGAGGCTGTGTTGCTATTCAGTTCCGGTTACGCAGCAAATCAGAGTCTTTGTCAGGCGCTGCTTAGCCAAAATGTCTCTGTGTTTGCGGACAAGCTCATGCACGCTTCGTTTATGGAGGGTGCAAAGAGTCACTGCCAAGCATTTAAGCGCTTTCGCCACAACGATTTACACCATCTGGCAGATTTAATTGAAGGGCAAGGCGGCGACAAGATCATTGTCACCGAAGGGGTCTTTAGCATGGATGGCGATCAAGCGCCTTTGGTTGAACTTGTGGCCTTCGCTGAGCACCACAACGCTTGGCTGATGGTGGATGATGCCCACGGTTTTGGGGTACTGGGCAGTGCCGGGTTGGGGTCGCTGCAACAGCATGGTTTGACAAGTGAGCAGGTACCGATTTTCATGGGCACCTTTGGCAAAGCCATTGGCACATCTGGCGCATTTGTGGCCGCCAGCCAAGATGTGATTGATTACTTGATCAATTTCGCTAAACATTACATCTATAGTACCGCGATGCCTGCATCTCAAGCCGTGGCCACCTTGGCCAGTATCCAGTCGCTGCAAGATGGACAGAAACAAACCTTATTGCGGCAACGTATCGCACAATTTCGCCAGTTATGTGACGTCCATGGCATAGCACTTATGCCATCAGAAACTGCTATTCAACCGGTAAGAATTAACGATCCGAAGCAATGTCTTGCCATCAGCGAAAAGTTGCGGGCCTTGGGGTTGTGGGTCACTGCCATGCGTTATCCCACAGTACCCAAAGGGCAAGATCGCTTGCGCATCACTCTCAGTGCCAGCCATCAACCCAAAGACATCGAAGCGTTGGTGGATGGAATGGTTTTAGTGGGCTTGGCAAAGCAGTCTAAGGAGCCCGTATATGACTGACTCGAAAACCTCTAAGGCAAGGATTGCCGAGCGTTTCAGTCGCGCCGCTGAGTGCTATGATGATCTCGCTCAAGTGCAGTTGGATATTGCTTTTGATCTAATCAGGGGGCTGCCCACCCAGCTCGGTCGTTGTTTGGACTTGGGCTGTGGCACTGGCCGGGTTACCCGGCAACTGACTGGTCGTTGTGAGTGGATCTTGGGGGGCGATTTAGCCTTTAATATGCTCCAACATGCTCAAACTCAGCTAACTGATCCCCATTGGATTAATCTCGATGCCGAGTCTTTGCCCTTTCAAAATGACTGTCTGGATACCGTGGTGTCGAGTATGGCATTGCAATGGTGTAATCCTATCGATAGTGCTCTGGCGGAGATACATCGTGTGTTGAAAGCCGGTGGAAAAGGGTATTTGGCGATTTTATCTGATGGCTCGTTATTCGAAATGCGCAACAGTTGGTTATCGGTGGACGGTCAGGGCAGAATCAATCCATTTCAAACACCGGAAGCGCTTATTCTCGCAGCGAAGCAGACAGGTTTTGTGGTGCACTCTCATCTTAAATCCTATGTGACATGGCACGACAGTGTCAAAAGTGCAATGAACAGTATTCGTGGAATTGGCGCCGGACATGTCTCTGGTGGCAATGACGCAGCACCGTTGCGGCCCAGTGTCTGGCTGCAAATGCAGGAGCAATACTCGCAAGTGTATGGCGTTAACGGCCAAGTGCCTTTGACCTATCAAGTGCTGTTTATGGAGATTATTAAATGACCCAAAAAGTGTTTGTCACAGGAACTGATACGGACGTGGGGAAGACTTTGGTCAGCGTTGCTCTATTGCAATGTTGGCGCAAACTGGGTCGCTCAACGTGCGCGTATAAACCCATTTCTGCAGGCTGTGAAGCAACGAAAGACGGGTTGCGCAACCAAGACGCCTTGCAGTTACAAGCGGTTATCTCAGAAGATCTAGACTACGAATGGGTTAACCCCATTGCTTATGCCGATCCAGTTGCTCCCCATTTAGCCGCAGCCAGAATGGGACAAACGATAGACCGGCATGATGTAACAGCGGGCCTTGCACGACTTCTAGCTTTAGATACCGACGTGGTGCTGGTGGAAGGAGCTGGAGGATGGCTACTTCCGCTGGATTCTTCTGCGACCTTGGCAGATTGGGCTGGCGAGCAACAGATGCAGGTGATACTGGTCGTGGGCATGAAACTGGGCTGCTTAAATCATGCATTGTTGTCGATGCAGTCCATTCAGGCGTCAGGCTGCAAAGTGGTAGGTTGGGTTGCCAATCAAATTGACCCGGATATGGCCTATTTGTCGGAAAATATTGAGACACTTAAAGCATGGTTGAACGTCCCTTTGATTGGGTGCATTCCCTACCTGTGCGAATCTGAAAAGCATAGGGCGGCTGAGTTTTTAGACTTGAGTGTGTTGGACGCCTTGTCGTAAGCTGTATGAGGTTTTGAATAAACGTAAAGGGTGTAAAAACATGTCCGAATCTTCCAAACCTTCGACTTTCCCCGCGAACGTTCGGGTGTTGATTGCAATGGTTGCCAGCCCCTTTCTGTTTGCCTATTTCTATATTGGCTATCTACTGTATATCGGAGAAGCGGCGCAGATATCCGTGGCCGTCGTCACCTTTGCGGCAGTGGGCGGGCTAGCCTATTTTGTGGCTTTTACAGGAAGATTGCCGTTTCGAAAACCATCGAACTCAACCAAATCAAATCATTCTGATGAGTCGCGATAAGCGTGGGACTTTTTCAGCCCACGCTGTATACGTCAGTCCTAAAGTAAAAAACTTAAGTCTTGCCCCGGTTCGATTATTTCTTGTGATTGGCCAATAAAACGAACGCCTTGTAAATCGCCTACGAGCGTCAGTTTATCGCCCTCCTTCAACAATGCGCTGCCTTCACGAATCCCAACAACACTAGTGTTAGGTTGAAGCGTACAGAATTCCGCAATGCGCTGCGCCCGGGTTTCACCATTGAAGCCAGGGGGCTGATAATCACTGTAGTGAGGATTGAGCTGGAAAGGGACAAGGTTGAGGCTGGTGAAGGATTTTGGTTGCACGATGGGCATATCATTGGTGGTGCAAATGGTCGCGCCACAAATATTGGAGCCGGCACTCCAACCTACATAAGGTGTGCCACCTTGAACTGCATTGAAAATCGGATAGAGAAGGTCGTGTTCATACAATTGATGCAATAAATTAAAGGTATTGCCACCGCCGACCATAATTGCTTGGGCTGACGCTATCGCCTCCTTGGGGTCTGCCGCATGATGAATCGATTGAATTTGCCAATCGGGCAGGGCTTGTTGGACTTGCGAGGTGTAATCGTCCCATCCTACCGTTACACCAGCGTAGGGAATAAAAAGCACAGAGCTGCATTGACTCAGATGGGGTTTAATCATCCCTTTGGCACTTTGCAAATAGTCTTCATCGCCACGCCGAGAGCTGCTAAGCATCAATATATTCATGTTTTTTTCCTGTTACCTCAATTAGATATGGACGCGCTAGTATAGGGGGTTACAATAAGCAAACCAAATTTGAAGCCATTTGAAATGATGAATACTTTGGATAGTTTCCCGTTGCGGCGCTGCCCATGTGTCATCTTGAACCTTGATGAGAAGATTAATGCCTTGGGGAGGTCACTGCTGCCATGGAGTCTAAGATCAAATCTGTTTTGTTCGTTTGCTTGGGAAACATATGCCGTTCCCCAACTGCCGAGGCCGTTTTCCGTCACCGCGCTCGATTGCAGGGATTGGTTATTAAGATCGACTCCGCTGGCACCCATGGTTATCACGTAGGAAGTCCACCCGATGAGCGTTCTATAAATGCTGGGCAGAATAGAGGCTACAGTTTCGAAGGGATTTCCTGTCGCAAAGTCAGCAAAGACGACTTTGCCGCCTTCGATTTGATTTTGGCTATGGACGAGGTCAACTTACGTAATTTGCAAAAGGATTGTCCCGAAGAGCTCCATCACAAAGTTCAGCTATTTATGAATTTCAGTGAATTAGATGAGGATATCGTGCCTGATCCTTACTATGGTGGTAGTAAAGGTTTCGACTACGTTCTGGATCTTATCGAGAGCGCTTCAGATGGTTTGATCAAACACATTACTACTCAATCCTGACTGTGTCCCGTCACGTTGCAATACTCTCAGGTCTTGCCACTTTAGTGCTGCTGGTGGGACTGGTTACCGCCTTGCAGGGCATTCAACTTGATCCCTTCAGCCAACTGGAGCAGCGAGTCTTGCTGCAACTTCGTTTACCTGTGGTACTCACTGCAGTGTTTGTTGGTGCCGGGTTGGCTGTCAGTTCGGCGGTCTTACAAGTGTTATTGCGCAATCCTTTAGCCGATCCAGGCATGATTGGCATCACCAGCGGCGCAAGTTTGTTTGCAGCGATATTGCTGTTGGTTGGCGGTGGCAGTGGCTGGATGCTCAGCTATCTTCACTATGGACTACCACTGTTCTGCTTTCTGGGAGCAATATGCTCTACTTTTCTGATTAGTCATATTGCACGCCGTATCTCTGGTGCTGATTCTGCTGTGATCCTAACCGGGATCGCGATATCCACACTGTGCGGCGCAATTGTCGCATGGATGTATCTGTTTTCGGATGCTCAGTCCTTGCGCAACTTGACGTTTTGGCTAATGGGCAGTTTACATCAGGCTGATTGGGCTATTCTGGCGGCGGCGCTACCACTGATGTTTGTGCTGCTTATATACGTATTACGGCAAGGTCAGGCATTAAATTGGTATTATTTTGGAGCAGCGGATGCACAATTAGCGGGCTTGGATGTGACTCGATTTAACCATCGCATGCTATTGGCTACAGCTTTGCTGGTAGGGTGTGCGGTATCCATTGCTGGCTCCATCGCATTTGTTGGCTTGTTGGTGCCCCATTTACTGCGTAACTTCCTCGGCCACGACAATCGATTGATTGTTCCTGCATCGGCATTTGCTGGCGCGCTGCTTATGTTGTTGGTAGTGCTGTTGTCTGATTGGATAAGTGGGATTCAGATCCCTGTGTCGATGATTACCGCGACACTCGGTGGACCGGTGTTTTTCTTTTCGTTGTTAAAACTGCGTGGGGCATTGCGGTAATGCTTGTCATCGAAGATTGTCAATTAGTGCCACGCTTGCAAACCATTAACGCATGCAGTGAAGCAGGACAACAGATTCATTTACTTGGCGAAAACGGTGCTGGCAAATCCACGCTGTTGCACATTTTGTCGGGCTTACTCTCACCTGAAAAAGGAAAGGTGGAGTTTCGTGGACAAGATGTTCATCAGATGCCGCTCAATCAGTTGGCCCATTTTCGAGCTTATCAAGAGCAGCAACAACAAACCCATTTTTCATTGAAGGTAGAAGAAAGCTTACAGTTTTTCTCTCGGACTCAAGGTTTGCCTTCAGAGCTAGAACAGGCACTGGAGATCGTTGACTTTCTATCCCGTCCTTTGCAAACCTTGTCCGGTGGGGAGCTGCGGCGAGTTCATCTGGCTCGAGTCATGTTACAAATTTGGCCCGCACTATCTTCGGGGCACGGTTTTTTATTGCTGGATGAACCCACTCAAGGTCTTGATTTTCGGCATCAACATCAATTGTTTATGTTGCTCAGTATTCTTTGTGAACGGGGCAACACAGTTGTGGTGTCTCACCATGACTTGAATCTATGTTATCGCTATGCACAGCAAATTTGGTTGCTAAAAGGGGGGGCCTTGTTGGCGCAAGGAGCACCACAGCAAGTGATGAACTGCAATATCTTAGAAACGGCATTTACTTGTAAGATTGAGCAAGTCGATGGCCCTAAAGGTAGGCTGTTTCGCACCTACATGGACCCAGAATAACCTGGTTCACACTTTATTGCAGACTAATACTGAAACGTCCCTTGGTTTGACCTTCCTGCTTATTCCGAAAATGCGTTTGTTAGGTTGTAATGGCATTGATTTGCAGCGGATAGTTGCATAGTGTTCAGGGCACGGGCGATTTTTTGTTGTACAATGCCCTGACCCCGGTAGCAAATTCAATCAAACCTAACATTCAAAGGAATTCAAGTGAGCGAGTGGCAAGTCGATAGCTGGCGCAATAAACCCATCCAGCAGCAACCTCAATACACCGATTTAAACCATCTAAAACAAGTTGAGCAAAAGCTGAAAAGCTATCCGCCGCTAGTGTTTGCCGAAGAAACTCGTCAACTCTATAAGCAGTTGGGTGACGTGGCGATGGGTGAAGGTTTTTTATTGCAAGGCGGTGATTGTGCCGAATCGTTTGCTGAGTTTAACGCACCAAAAATCCGCGATACATTCAAAGTCATTTTGCAAATGGCCATCGTATTAACCTTTGCTGGTCGTTGTCCCGTCACCAAAGTGGCCCGTATGGCGGGTCAATATGCGAAACCTCGCTCTGCCGATTTGGAAACCATCGATGGGGTTTCATTACCCAGCTATCGCGGTGACATAGTGAACAGTTTTGAGTTTAACGAAGCGGCGCGGGCACCGGACCCAGATCGATTATTGGAAGCCTATCATCGCAGTGCATCCACTTTGAACCTACTCAGAGCTTTTGCTCAAGGTGGTTTGGCAGATTTGCATCAGGTCAATCGTTGGAATATGACCTTTGTGGAAAACAATCCTTTGCGTGAGAGGTATCAAGATATTGCCAATCGACTGCATGAAACACTGGAATTTATGCGAGTCATCGGCATCAACAATACCAACAGTGCGACTCTCCACGAAACTAACTTGTTCACCTCTCATGAAGCCTTGCTATTGAATTATGAACAGGCTTTAACTCGGATTGATACTTTAACCGGTAAACCCTACAACTGTTCCGCTCATATGGTATGGATTGGCGAGCGTACGCGTCAATTAGACCATGCACACATCGAGTTTTTCCGCGGTATTCACAACCCGATTGGGGTCAAAGTAGGTCCGTCGATGCAAGAAGACGAATTAATGCGTTTGATTGACGTGCTCAATCCAATGAATGATCCGGGACGATTGACTCTTATCACTCGTATGGGGGCGGACAATTTGGAACAGAATCTGCCTCGATTACTGCGCAAAGTGAAACAAGAAGGGCGACACGTAGTGTGGAGCTCAGACCCTATGCATGGTAACACTAAGAAAGCGTCCAGCGGTTACAAAACCCGTAACTTCGACGACATTTTGCGGGAGATTCAGCAGTTTTTTGCTGCCCATAGAGCTGAAGGAACCCATGCCGGCGGTATCCATTTAGAAATGACAGGTCAGCATGTGACAGAGTGCACGGGTGGGGCCTATCAGATCAGCGATGACGATTTGGCACAAGCATACAAAACTCAATGTGACCCGCGCCTCAACGCTGACCAAGTACTAGAAATGGCCTTTCTAGTGGCAGACCACCTGCGCACTGGCCTGTAATGCGTCTTTTGTGCAGGCTGGATAAGCCTGCACATTTAGCTTCTAGGCTTGCTTTTTCGCCATTTCCACCACGCTAGCCTTTTCCTCTTCCAACAACGAGCCAGCGTCTGCACCTTTGAGCAGCTTAGTGATGCTGTCTTTGTTCTTCGACAACATTATGGTCAGATCTTCCGCCACTTTAGCGTCCAATTGGATCCCTTTTGCGGCAATGTACTGATTCAGATTGTCTGCGGCCTCCAACATCTTGTCGAATTGGTCCGCGGCCTTTTTATCTGTGGTCACCAGCTTCTCCTGTCCATTGTGTTGCACGACGTATTGAATAATGACTGCCATGAATTTTCCTCTTAGATTAGGGTAACGGAACCAATCTAGACCTTTCAGCTTGGTGCTGAGTTAGATTCAGTGTGGAACCTTGGTAGTGCTGTTTTGTCCGCTTCTTTTACGAGACCTCATAAGAATATATAAATACTGTATTAATGTACAGTGTTTATTGGTGGGTGCGTTAAAGAAGAAAAGACTTGTCGATAAAGGTGCAATGGTGTGCTTGATCAATGAGGGCTTTGGCAGTTAAGGATTCCACACTGATAATTTCAATGGTGACAGAAAAATGTGCTTTAAGATAAGCCAACAGGGGGGCAAAATCGCCGTCGCCACAAAGTAGAACGATGTGATCCAATTCAGGGGCATAGTGCATCATGTCCACTGTCATGCCCACATCCCAATCACCTTTACTCGTGCCGTCACTGCGGGAAATAAAGGGTTTGAGCTTAATCTCAAAGCCGAGATGGCGGAGTGCGTCTTGAAACTTTAATTGCTGACTGTCCTGTCGGTCTATGGCATAGGCATAGGCATGCTCGATCTCGCCTTGTGCGGCTATGTGCTGCCAACATTGGCGATAATTGAACTGACGTTGAAAGTGTTGACGACAGGTGTAGTAAATATTCTGAACATCGGCAAACACGCCTATTTTTTTCATCTTGTCGCCTTTTGCTCAGTGATAAAAAAGGCAGGGTTGCCCCTGCCTTTTTAAACATTAGTTTGCTGCTTTACTGGCTAAAAACTCTTCGTAATTGCCTTTAAAGTCGGTTACTTTTCCTTGATTGATTTCAATCACTCGGGTAGCCAAAGATGACACAAACTCTCGGTCGTGGCTCACAAAAATGAGCGTTCCCGGATAGTTCTCCAACGCTAAGTTGAGTGATTCAATGGATTCCATATCCAAGTGGTTGGTGGGTTCGTCCATGATCAAAATGTTGGGCTTTTGCAACATCAGTTTGCCAAATATCATACGGCCTTGCTCACCACCTGAGATGACTTTGACGGACTTGTCGATTTCTTTTTGGGAGAACAGTAACCGGCCCAACGTGCCACGGATCACTTGTTCATCATCACCGTCTTGTGCCCATTGATACATCCACTCCAAGAGGCTTTGCTCTTTCTCAAACTCATAAGCATGATCTTGCGCATAATAGCCAATATTGGCATTTTCTGACCATTTGATCTCACCGCTGTCTGCGGGTAAATCGCCAAACAAACAGCGTACTAAACTGGTTTTACCTGCACCATTGGGGCCGATAATCGCAATACGTTCACCCACCTCAACCATCATGTCTAGCTTGCTAAACAAGGTAGTCTCAAAACCTTTCGCCAAACCTTCTACTTCCAGTGCAAGGCGGTGGAGCTTCTTATTTTGTTCAAAGCGAATAAACGGATTCTGTCGGCTTGAGGGTTTGACTTCGTCAAGCTTGATCTTTTCGATTTGGCGGGCGCGAGACGTGGCTTGCTTTGACTTGGAAGCGTTGGCAGAAAAGCGACTGACAAAGGTCTTTAGTTCAGCAATCTGTGCTTTTTTCTTGGCGTTTTCGGACAACAAGCGCTCTCTTACTTGGGTCGCTGCTGTCATGTATTCATCATAGTTGCCGGGAAATATGCGCAATTCACCATAGTCCAAATCGGCCATATGGGTACATACACTGTTGAGGAAGTGACGATCATGGGAAATGATGATCATGGTGCAATTACGAGCATTGAGCGTATCTTCCAGCCAACGAATAGTATCAATATCAAGGTTGTTGGTTGGTTCATCAAGTAACATAATATCTGGGTCAGAGAAAAGTACCTGTGCCAACAATACACGCAGCTTCCAACCCGGTGCTACTTCACTCATAGGACCAAAATGTAACGACTCATCAATGCCAACACCAATCAGTAGCTCACCCGCGCGAGCTTCTGCAGTGTAGCCGTCCATTTCTGCAAACTCCGATTCCAATTCCGCTGCACGGATGCCATCCGCTTCAGTCATTTCAGGATTGGCGTAAATGGCGTCACGTTCAGATTTTACTTTCCATAGCTCGTCGTGGCCCATGATTACCGTATCAATCACTGAATACTGCTCAAAAGCGAATTGGTCCTGTTTCAGTTTACCGATGCGCTCATTGGGATCTTTTGACACATTGCCAGCAGAAGCTTCTAAATCATTTCCCAAAATTTTCATAAAGGTGGATTTGCCGCATCCGTTGGCACCAATCAAACCATAGCGATTTCCGTCGCCAAATTTAACTGAAACGTTTTCAAATAGTGGCTTAGCGCCGAACTGCATGGTGATGTTTGCACAAGTAAGCAAGGTTTGTATTTCCTTTGAATGATTTGCTTGAAACTGCGGGATTGAACTGCACAGGATCGTTATTGAATGTATACGCGAGCCCTATGGCTCAAATTTGCGGCGCATTATGCCACAAGAGCCCTCTCATGAGGAGACTAATCTTTGTCGGAAGTAACAGTGGGGATTGATTTGTGAGATCGAGAAAGAGAAATTGGGGCAAAGCCCCAACGCCTTACTCATCCAAAGGGGTATTAAAATCTTCAGGAGTTTCAAAGTCGCCACTGATGCTGGCGACGCGGCCGTCTTCAAACTGGATGACTAACTCTTTGCGAACATCTTCGCCACGCTTTTTCATACCACGCTTCATTTCGTACACGTAGTACCAAGTATCGTGATTGAATGAATCTTGTACCACGGGCTTTCCAAGTACATAGATCACCTGTTCTTTGGTCATCTTAATGCGCAGTTGATCGACATTTTTTTGTTCAAGAAAATTGCCTTGTGGGACATCAATTCGATAGATCCAATCTACGCAACCAGACAAAAGAGTGACCACAAAGGCGAGGGCGAACAGTTTTTTATACTTCATTATGACTTTCAAAATTAGAGACTATCCCAAGCAGCACCAGATGGACTGCACAAATTGACAGGCATGCTAACCCAGTGAACCCCATGCAATCAATCTTTTCTGCCTTATTCAGACAGACTTAACAGTTCTTTCGCATTGGCAATCGCTGACTCAGTTAATGTGTCACCTGCTAATAGACGGGCCAATTCCTCAATTCGTTCATTTTGATTTAAATTAATCATGTGAGTTTCTGTAGTTTTCTTGTCGCTAAACTTGGTAACAAACATTTGTTGATGGGCTCGAGCGGCCACTTGAGGCAAATGGGTAACGCACATGACCTGACAGCTCTCCCCCAATTTGCGCAACAATTTACCCACCACAGATGCTGTAGAGCCGCTAATCCCCGTATCCACTTCGTCGAAAATCATGGTTGGGATTTGATTGCCTTTGGCACTGATCACCTGACATGCTAAGCCGATTCGAGACAACTCACCACCGGACACCACTTTGTCTAAGGTGTCTGCTTGAACACCCGGATTGGTGGATATGCAGAAGGTGACTTTATCTAAACCGTGGGAAGCCGGTGCACGACTCGAGTCAAACTCCACCCGAATATCCATTTTCGCTTGGGCCATGTTCATATCGTGGATGTGGGTTTCTATCTGCTTACTCAGTGTTTTTGCTGCTTTGCGGCGAGACTCACTCAACTGTTTGGCTAAACTTAAATAACCTTGCTCTAAACGTTCCAATTCAAGTTCAAGATGTGCCAGAGATCCGTCTTCTGAATTCAATGATGCTAATTCCGCCACTAACTCTTGATGATGGTTGTACAAATCTTCAGGTTTAACCTGATGTTTGCGGGCTAAATCCATTGCCTGGCTGTAGCGCTCTTCTACTTGTTGAATACGCTCGGGATCCAGCTCTAAATTTTCAGCATAATCACGCAACTGACAGGCGGCTTCTTCGATGTTGATCATGGCCTCATTGAGGATCTCAAACATCGGCGCAATTTGCTCGTCATGTTCGCGCAATTCAGCCAAAACCGAAACCGAACGTTTTACCAAATCCAGCGCGTTGACTTCTTCCGACTCATACAACATGTAGACGCTTTTCTGGCTCTGTTCGAGTAAAGTTTGGCTGTGACTGAGGCGCTTTTGTTCAGCTTCTAATTGCAAAAACTCTTCTTCGCCAAGAGCAAATTCGTCTAATTCTTGAACTTGGTATTCCAACAATTGCTTACGATCTGCTCGTCCTTGTTGCCCTAGCCTCAACTCCTCATAGCGCTGACGTGCCGTGTTTAGTGATTGATATTGCTGCTTAACCTGTAATTGCAATGACGAATGCTCGGCAAATCTATCTAACATTTGCCGTTGATATTCGCCTTTGAGCAGTTGTTGATGGGCATGCTGGCCATGGATATTAACCAAATGTCCAGCCAAGCTTTTTAGCTGCTGCAAAGATACAGATACGCCATTGAGGTAGGCTTTTGAGCGGCCCTCAGCCGAGATCACTCGGCGGATCATCAGCTCTACCGGCGATTCAGGCTCATCGTCCATCAACTCGTTTTCAACTAACCATTGTGTCACTTTGGGTAGGGCAGTGACGTCGAAACAGGCACTCACATCGGCCTTGTTGCTGCCCGCTCGAACCATGGATGCTTCCGCTCGGTCACCTAAACACAACCCTAAAGCGTCAATCGCAATGGACTTTCCTGCGCCGGTTTCGCCAGTGATGGCGGTCAGGCCAGATTTCAGGTCAATATCCAGAGATTTAACAACCGCAAAGTTACGAATGGAAAGTTGCAATAGCATAATCAAAAAACCAGTGTTTATATGTACAGTAACTGTAAATATATACATATTTATGGTGATGTAAAGTCGAGAGCAAAGATATTTTTTAACAAACCTATGGGGTTCAAATTAATACAACTTTGAACCCCAACCCAGTTTGGTTCTTAACACATTGAAATAGTTATAGTCTTGGGGGTGGATCAAAGACAGTTTGTCTTGGTTTTTGGAGATGTAAATTTGGTCTCCAGGCAGCACATTAAGTACGATGTGGCTGTCGCAACTCACTTGTAGACTGTCTGAATTATCATGGGATACATTCATTTTTACGGTGGAATTGGCGTCAACCACTATTGGGCGACTGCTCAAGGTGTGAGGAAACATGGGCACTAAGGTTAATGCATCCAAATTGGGCATTAAAATGGGTCCCCCACCTGACAGGGAATAGGCGGTAGAGCCAGTGGGTGTGGCGACGATTAGACCGTCGGATCGTTGGCTAAAGACAAAGTTGTCGTCGATGTAGACTTCAAACTCCATCATGTGTGCCACTTTACCATGGTGTAACACGACCTCATTAACCGCCGAGTTAGAACTTTGTTTTACGCCATCACGGTACACTTCTACCTGCAGTATAAAACGCTGCTCTTTTACGCTCTGACCATTAAAAATACAATCCAATTGACGTTCCACATCATCGGGATTGATGTCAGTCAAGAAACCCAAGTTGCCCCGGTTGACGCCGACAACGGCAACATCGTGCTTGGCCAAAGTGCGAGCGGCTCCTAGCATGTTGCCGTCGCCCCCAACCACAATGGCAAGATCCGCGTGCGAGCCGATGGATTCGATGTTCATAGACTCAAAGCCGTTTTCGGTTAATACGTTGGCGACTCTATTTTCCACCAGAATCCGGCAGCCTTTGCGTTTTAAGTAGCGCAAAATGGCGTTGAGGCTACTGTTCGCGCCTTCGTGGGCTGGCTTACCAATCAACCCAATGGTTTTATAGGGCATAATGCTCGCGTATCGTGGCAATACAAAGGGACCTAGTATAACCACGACTGAAAACGAAAGTCATGTGCAAATTGCCTAAAGCAGATTGCTCCCGATTTTGCCCATTAACGAGCTGTCCAACCGCCATCCAAGACGATGGTTTGCGCGGTGATATTGCGGGCGCTATCAGCGATTAGAAAAGCTGCACTAGCGGCCAACTCATCGATTTCGATAAAGGCTTTTTTCGGCATAGGCTCGAGCATGATTTTTTCTACCACTTCCTGTTCGCTGAGATTATTCTCTTTCGCTTGAGCGGCGATTTGGCTCTCAACTAAGGGCGTTTTCACGTATGCAGGGCATAGGGTATTGACAGTAACATTCACATCACCCGTTTCTAGAGCCAGGGTCTTGGCGAAGCCCAAAAGACCATGTTTTGCTGCGACGTAGGCCGATTTATAAGGAGAGGCAACCAGTGAGTGCAATGAACCCACGTTGATAATACGGCCAAAATTGCGTTGCCGCATACCAGGCAAGAATGCTTTGCTGAGCAATGCCGGGCCCACCAACATGATATTGATCAACCGCTGCCATTGGAGGGCAGGGAAGTCTTCCAATTTGGCGACGTGTTGAATGCCTGCGTTATTGATCAATACATCCACCGTCACTGGCATGAGTTGCTCCGGAAGGGCTTCAATTTGACTTACATCGCTAACATCCAGCTGCACCGATTGAGCACTTCCTCCCGTGTCATTGATGACCTTTGCGGCTTGTTGTGCTTGCTCAGCATTTATGTCGGCGATAATAATATGGTGGCCCTGTTGAGACAGCGATTGAGCAATGCCCAATCCGATGCCGCTGGCTCCCCCTGTGATCAGAACATTTTTACTCGTCATTATTGATGGCCTCCATGCTCGAATTTAGGTTGATCACCATGTTTCGAACCGCTTGAATTTGCTGTCCCTTGACAGTGGCATAGTGCTCGTCTGTGTAGCCCCACCAATCCCAACAGCCTTGAGGATTAAGTGGCATAAACATGGAGGACTTGGTTTGCGGGTACAAAATGACCAACCGGTTGCTGTTTGCCCACGGGTTTAGGCCATTATTAAGCACAAATTCTTGCCCGACGGCTTCTGCATTTTGGTTGCAGCCGTGAAAACTGACGTGGATTTGACAACTCTGTGAACCTTGACAAGCATCAGGAACATAAAGATAACCTTCTTCAGCCAGGCTTTGTGCGGCTTCACCGCCAAGTTTGTGCTGATCAATGGCGATCACTTTGCCGGATTCACTTGGACTAGGGGAGTTGAGTGGACCATAAATGGCTTGCAACATTTCCCCCGCAGCATCGTAGCCGCAGTTGCCAATAAATGGGCTGGCTGCTTCCTTACAGTCGACACCATAATCTTTGGTGGGAAAAACGTGGGCGATAGGTTTATCCTGAACAAAGGTCAAATTTGATGAGTCTACCCATTGGGCATATTGCTGATAAAGAGCCTGAGTCACAGGTTCTGCAATGCGATTGTCTAATTCACCGCGAAATAACCAAACTTTACTGGTTTTGAGATTCGATAGTGGCTCGATCAGCGCTTTGTCTTCATAGGATTTAATCACTTTGTTTAACGTGGCCAAGTCAATGGCTGGCTCGGATTTGTTAACACATTGCGCTAAGGCAACCGCGATATCATTTTGTGCACAATAAAATGGGCCGGCAGCCATAATGCCCACTCCGTTGACCCAACTTGAATAGGCCAGATGGAATTGGTTTGCCATGTAACCACCGCTGGATAAACCGGACAGAGTGATGTTCTTTGTGTCTAAATTCAGCGTGATGTTTTCGGCATGCACGCTGGTTGCGAGCAGAGCCGCGGAAATAAGTATGTGTTTCACCGTCATTCCTCAGATTAGATGTTATTCGGCTAAAAAGTGTTTGATGCGGTCGGCGTGTTGAACGATGTCGCTGACGCCTTGTAAGTGTCCCAGTGGACCCTGTAATTCGGCATATTCAGAGGGTTTGCCAGCCTCGATTAAACGTTGGTGTAAAAGTTCGCCTTGATACGGCATCAGCAGCAAGTCACCCTTTGATGGGATGATCAGCGTTTTGGCTTGAATCTTTTTCACAGCAGATGCTAAATCTCCGTCGTGACCGGCAATGAATAATTGACAGGCCCTAACTAAATACAAAAGGTGATTAGCGTCCATATTGGTTGCCCGTGACTTCGCGCGCTCCTTTAGCCAAGTAATAATGCTATGGGATGCGCGAATATCTTGAAGCGGTGCCGACTCTAAAGGCTTGAAATTCAACTGGCTGTTTCCCACCGAGTTAAAAAACTCAGGATGCAAGGCGTCTTGGGTAATGAACATCAATGCAGCGACCAACCCATCAGTGGGTGGTTGTTTACCGTAGTAATTTCCTTGATTCCAGTGTGAATCCAATTTGATGGGCGTTGCCCACCGCTCCAGTAGTGCGGTGGTCCAAGGGTCTGACTGGCCTGTGCCAATCACGGAGATGACTCTATCAACCCAATCTGGATAGGCCAAAGCCCAGTCAATGGCTTGCATGGAACCCATGGACGGGCCGGCAACCGCATACAGTTTTTTGATGCCTAAACTCTCTAAAACCGCTTTTTGCACATTCACAAAATCACGAATGGTCACTACTGGAAAATCCAATCCATAGGGTTGCCCGGTTGTCGGATTCACACTAGCTGGACCGGTAGTGATGACGTTGGGATCCCAAGGACTGATGTTGGCCAGAGAGTCAACGCTGATGACGAAGAATCGGTTGGTATCGATGGCCTTACCTGGGCCGATGATGGCATCCCAATAGCCACTGCTAGAGTCGGTTTCACTGTATTTGCCTGCAGCATGGGAGCTACCGGTAAAGTAGTGGGTGATCAAAATCACGTTGTCTTTTTGTACATTCAATTGACCATAACTTTCCCAACCTACACTGACATCTTGTAGTGTGTGTCCAGAGAAGGTTTTGAATTGGGCAATTTCAAAACGCTGCTTTTGCGTCAGCAATGGAGCAACTTCACTGGCGAAGCATGAGCTGACCTGAGTCAGCACCAGCAATGCGATCCCAATCAAAACAGTTTTTACAGCTTTCATATCGCGTCCTTAGAACCAACTAAACAAGGCAATGGCCATGCATAAGCCAATTAGGGGTACCACTACGGTCAATGCGCCCACCGCCCAATAGGCCTTCTGATGGGTTTCATGACATATTGCACGGATAGTGGTAACCACGTAGCCATTGTGGGGCAGGGAATCTAGCGCTCCAGAAGAAATCGAGACGATGCGGTGTAACTCCTCGGGATCGACGCCCTGATCTAAGTAGTGTGGTCCCACTAAAGGTAGCGCTATTGCTTGGCCGCCAGATGCAGAGCCAGTCAAGCCAGCGATGACACTTACCGCAATCGCAGCACCAATTAATTCGTTACCAGGAATTTGGGTCATCACTTCAACGGCTTGTTGAAATGCTTGTGTGGATTTTGCAATAGTGCCAAAACCCACAACCGCAGCGGTATTACCAATGGCTACGAGCGCGCCAGTAGTACCTAAACTGATGGCGTTTTGCAGGTTGTGAAAATGTCTAAAGTTGATCACCATTAAACTTAAAACGCCGCCAGCAAGTGCCACTATTAGTGCCAATTGTTGTAGGGATTCATGCAAGGTGAAGGATAACACCAACACCACCAGCAACGGCAGAATACCGGTGAGCCAGTGGGGATAATCCCGTTCAGGGATTTCCGGGTCGTGTTCACGGTGTTCAAAACGCTCACCATTTTCAACGGCTTTGCGGATCATTCTCTTTATCCACCAGTAGCCGAAAGACGCCATAAAGATTGCCACCACCAAGCTGACTTCCCAAGCGGCAAATGGAGAGGTGCCTAAATATTTAATTGGGATCCAGTTTTGGATTTCAGGAGAACCGGCAGAAGTCATCGTAAAGGTAACTGAGCCAAAGGCCAAAGCAGCAGGAATGAAGCGGCGAGGCAGATTCGCATCTTTGAATAGACTTAACGCCATTGGATAGACCGAAAACGCCACAACAAAGACGCTGACACCTCCGTAGGTTAAAATAGCGCAAGCCAATACCACAGCAACGACAGCGTGTTGACGACCCAAGCGTGTAATGATGGCTTGAGCGACTGCATCTGCTGCACCCGTGTCCTCCATAAACTTGCCGAATAATGATCCTAACAGGAACATAAAAAACCACGCAGCAATGAAACCAGAGAAGCCTTGCATGTAGGTTTCTACAAAGTTTACATCACCAATAAAAATGGGAATGCCACTGGTGATAGCAACCACCAGAGCACATAAAGGTGCGGCGATGAATAGATTCATGCCGCGAATGGTCAGAATGATGAGTAATACCAATCCGCCAACCAGTCCAATAAGACTCAGCATTGTTAATAACCCTTCTTTGTGTTTCTCATTGAGAAATCTGTGACCGCAGATGTACACATCAGGCACCGATAGTCTGCGAGCTTTTACATGGTTTTAACATAGTACTATGGTACTAAAGCAAATAGTGACATCTTCCATTAGAGTACACAGGACTTAGAGACATTCTCTGAGTAAAAAGCGATGACCGCAGCTGACATAACACGAAAATAACAAAACATTGGTCTACCAAAGGACACATTATGAAAGCTTACACACCTACACTGGCTCTATCGAATCTACCACGAGTATCTATGCTGGCTGCTGCCTGCGCACTCGCATTGGGGGTTACAAATAGCGCAATGGCTCAAGAACAAACTGAACAAGCTAATAAAAAAGGTTTGGAGAAAATTGAAGTCACCGCGCGGAAAACCGTTGAAACCCTTCAAGAAGTACCTATTTCTGTTACCTCCATTGGTGCACTAAAACTGGAAGAAGTGGGAGCGTCAGTGCTCACTGAAATTCAGCAGTTTTCACCCAACACTACATTGCAAACCAGCCGCGGAACTAACTCGACTTTAACCGCCTTTATTCGCGGCGTGGGTCAGCAAGACCCTCTTTGGGGTTATGAGCCTGGAGTTGGAATTTATATTGATGATGTTTATGTCGCTCGTCCCCAAGGCGCTGTATTGGATTTGCTGAATGTTGAGCGCATCGAAGTTCTGCGTGGTCCTCAAGGCACCCTATATGGCAAAAACACCATAGGTGGTGCGGTCAAATACGTGACCAAGGAGATGACGGGAGACACCATGTTGTCGGTGCGAGGTACGGTGGGAAGTTATGGTCAAAAAGACCTAAAGGTCACCGGGCAAATCCCCTTAATTGAGAACAAATTGTACCTTGGTGGCGGTTTTGCTTCATTGAACCGAGATGGGTTCGGTGAGTTTTTGCAATCAGCCCTACCGGGTCAAGATAGAGAAAACTACAACAAAGACCTCACCGCAGCGCGCCTAACCCTTGAATACAGACCTTCTGATGATTTGTTTTTCCGCTTAGGGTGGGACAAAACCGATGACAAATCCAACGCCAAAGGCGGTTATCGGCTGCTGCCAAGTTTGTTAACTGATGCGCCAGTACCAGACAGTGTATTTGATTCTTACACCAGCCTACCCACTTTCAACAAAGTGGAAATTGAAGGCTGGAGTCTATTGGCGGACTGGCAGGTTTCTGACAGCGTCAATCTTCGCTACATTGGTTCGAAGCGTGAAAGTTATTCACCCACTAACATCGATTTTGATAACACAGCCTTGGATATCTTTGATGTTCCAGCCATCTATGACGATGAAAATACGACTCACGAATTGCAACTGAATTATCGAGGCGATGGGCTGTCAGTGGTGAGCGGTATTTATCTATACGATGGTGAATCTTGTGGGCAATTCGAGGCCATCTTGGGAGTGCTAGGTCGATCGGCCTTTGGGACCCCTGGACTGACCCGCGAAGTTGTAGGCTGCAATAACAGCGAAAGCGCCGCCATTTATGCTCAAGCGTCCATTGACATCAGTGAACAATTGTCTCTGACGCTGGGAGCCCGTTACACTGATGAAGAGAAACAAGCTTGGGTAAGTAATGGTTTAGTGCTTGCCAACGTTTATCCGGAGTCGGGTTGGATCCCAGGATATGTTAGACCCGACGGCGACCTTGTACCGCAAGTTTTGGGAACGGATACCGATGGCGATTCAGTGCTCGATGCACCGGCGAAAAAGAGTTGGAGTCGCTTTACGCCGCGCGTCGGACTGGAATATCAACTTAATGATGACATGATGATTTTTGCCAGTTACTCTCAAGGCTTTAAATCCGGTACCTTCAACCCCCGTGCAACGGAAAACGAGCCTGCGGTGGACCCTGAAGTGGTCGACAGCTATGAGCTTGGATTCAAAGCCGATTGGAATGATTCACTGCGAACCAACATTACAGTGTTCTCATTGGATCACAAAGATCGTCAATACATCTCAGTATTACCAGGCGACAGTGCGACAGACTTGAATCAGTTCTTGGGTAACGTCGGTAAATCCAATTCAAAAGGACTTGAAGCTGAAATTACTCTGGTTGCCAGTGACAATCTCACCTTTGATTTTGCATTGGGTTACATCGACTCTGAGTTCGAAACGGTTATTGAGCAAACGGTAAATGGTCCCATCAACATCGCTGACCGTTTCTCTATTTCTAATACACCGGATACCACTGCCAATTTTGCAGCGAATTATGTGCTTGCTACCGAATTTGGCGACGTTGTCATGAATGCGAACTACTACTACCGCTCTGATTACAGCTTGTTTGAACAAGACAATTTGCTCAATCAAGACGGCTACGGATTGCTGAATCTTAGCGTGGTTTGGTACAGCGATGATGGCCATTGGAATGTGGGTTTGCATGGCAAAAACCTGACAGACGAAGAATATCTGATTGGTGGTTATCAGTTTGTCACACCAGATCCGTCGGACCCTGAGAATACCAGCCTGTATACACCTGGCTTAGGGGGCGATAACACCTTGATTGGTTATTATGGCGATCCGCGCACCATTCATTTGACAGTGGGCTATTCGTTTTAAGTTTTAAACACTTTGTCCTGAGTGTGTTGAGGCGGCCCCGGCCGCCTTTTTTAATTTCTTGAGCCAAACTGAATGAAGCCGTATTCTCACGGAACAAAAGCGAAAGATTGGTGTTAACCGAATGACTGTAAAAGCGCTAGTGGCAGATGATCATCCGCTGTTTCGATTGGCTTTGAAACAAGCTGTTCTCACGACTTTGGGGGATGATATCGCTGAGGCCTCTAACTTAGATGAGGCATTGAATGCCTTGCAAAAAGACGCTGACATTGAGTTGGTGTTCTTGGATTTGAATATGCCAGGCAGTGATGGATTGACTGGACTGAGTCAGATACGTCATCAATTTCCAGATGTGTTAGTGGTGATTGTGTCGGCAGTTGAAGATCCGCACATGATCAAGCGCGCCATGAGTTTGGGTAGTAGTGGATTCATCCCTAAGTCTGCTCCATTGGAGGAGATTTCTCAGGCGATTCGTTGGGTGCTAGAGGGACATCTGTGGGTTCCTGAAGAATTGGAAAAGCAACTGGGTGAAGCACCCGATGACACCGAACAAGATTTTATCAACAAACTGGACTTACTCACGCCTCAACAATTTGTTGTGCTTAAAATGATGGCCGACGGGTTACTCAATAAGCAAATTGCCTATGAGTTGGGTATTAAAGAGACCACCATAAAACAGCATGGCTCAGCGATTTTGCGAAAGCTTGGTTTGAACAATCGAACCCAAGCTGGAGTGTTGTTCAAGCAGGTAATGGGAAAAGACAATAATTAGTACTGTTGTTGCAATTATCTCGAGCTGGTTGGCTATCTAGCCAACCCCATTTGTCGCAATAGTCGTTTAAAGGCTGCCAGTTTAAGTGGTTTGGGCAAATAGTGCAGATCATGATCAGAGGCCTCTTTGCGGATAGACTCTTCACGACTGGCTGAATTGATAATACCGGGTATTGAAACGCCCAGTTTTTGTCGCACTGCTTGAGCGATTTGTGGGCCTTTTTGCTGGTTGTCCAAGTGATAATCTAATAGCATTAAATCCACATTCGTGGTCAGCCGTTCAACTTCTGATGTTGAGCCAATATGAACAACACTTGCCCCCCAACTGACTAACAATTGGGACACCGCTTCCCGAGTTTGCACCTCGTTTTCCGCCAGTAGTATGTTTTTACCCAACAAAATGGGTTCATCTGTCTGTGCTGGCTTGGTCACTCTTTTCATTTCAGGGCGTGTGGTTGTGCGTGGCATGGATATCGCGAAAATACTGCCTTTGCCTTTTTCCGAATGCAGTGAAATAGGGTGTCCCAGCAAACTGCAAATCCGGTCAACAATGGTTAAACCTAGCCCTAATCCTTGCCGATTACCATGACGATTGAGTTGCTGAAACTCGTCGAATATGCGCTTTTGATCAGTTGGATGTATGCCCTCACCAGTGTCGGCAACCAGCAGAGTAACTTTGTCACCTTGGCGCTTAGCGCCTATCAATATTTTGCCGCTTTGGGTGTATCTCACGGCATTTGACAATAAGTTTTGCGCTACTCGCCTGAGCAATTTCTTATCAGAAAGCACGCTTAAAGAATTCGCAACGTAATGCAGTTCAATGCCCTTTTCTTGGGCAATAATAGAAAATTCAGACACTAAACTTGATAGAACTTCGTCTAAACGAAATGCATCCAATTTGGCAACCAAGGTACCCGACTCTAGCTTGGTCATGTCTAGTAGCAAAGAAAGCAGTTCTTCAGCGTTACTTAGCGAGTCTTTCAAAGAACTGCTGAGTTGCCGGATCTCCTGTTGCTGACTTTTTTGCGCGATTAACTCTGCAAACAAACTTGCTGCATTAAAGGGCTGCATCAAATCGTGACCAGCTGCTGCCAAAAACTTGGACTTACTTTCGTTAGCCTCTTCCGCCTGTTGTTTGGCGATGGAAAGAGCCTGATTGCTCTGTTTGAGCTCTTCTGTGCGCTGCTCAACCCGCTTCTCCAAGCCCGATTTAGCCATCTCCAATTCCTTTTGAATTGTGATGTATTCGGTAATATCACTGTACGTTGTAACAAAGCCTCCGCCAGGCAAAGGGCTACCGTTTAACTCGATAACCCGTCCATTGGGCTGAGTGCGCACATATTTGTAGCGACTACCTTGTTTGATATAGGCGATGCGTTTGTCTATTTCATGTTGAGGATCATTGACATTGCCCAGCAATCCTCGGTCGGCGTTGAATGCCAACAGTTCCACCATAGGTACCCCTGCGCGAATCAAAGACGGGGGATAGTCGAACAGCTCCACGTAACTTTGGTTCCAAGCGATGAGGTTTAAATCTCGATCAACTACGCTGATCCCTTGCTGAATATGTTGAACGGAGGATTGCAGCATTTCATGATTGAACTGAAAGGTTTGACTCGCTTCTTCCATCCATTCCACCAGATCAGGTAGGGGAACATGTTCTTTTTCAGCTATGGCAGAAATCAAAATGCGGGCACTGGCAGCGCCAATATGAGCGGCGATTTCAGTCTCGACGCGCTCGAGCAATTTAGGATTAGCATATCCGTCAGATGACGAATCGAGTTTGTTGCGAATTTCCTCCAGCGGTTCGCCTTGTAACATCTTTTCTGCCAACGCCATCAGTCTCGACACACGAACTGCCATGGGCGGTTGTAGAGGGATCTCGGTATCTGCAGTGGAATACGTTTTTGCAGGAAAACACCACGCTAGAATTAAAAAACACAACCAATTGGCAGCCAAGCTCATAACAAAACCCAAGCCTAGCGCCAGGTCCGTTGGTGCAGGATCAAAGTAGTAACTGGATTTAATGCTTGGCCACAACAACCAATAAAACCAACCTACTGCGCCGATGCAAAGTGAAATAAAGGCGGTATGTTTACTGGCTCGTTTCCACACCAGACTGGTTAACATTAATGGAATGCTCTGCGCCAAAAGCGCCATAGAGATGATACCGCTATTTGCCAACGGCGCGTCATGACTGACGAATCGATGGTAAAAATAGGCAATCGACAGCACCAAGGCAATGGTTAAGCGTCGGATGAACAGCAATGTGGCAGGATGCAAATCACTATGAGGCCGCCCAGTTAAACGTATCTTCAACCAAAGAGGGGTTACCAAGTTGTTGGATATCATGATGCCCACGGCGAGAGTTGCAACCATCACCATACTGGTGGCTGCAGCCAGACCACCGATAAAGCTGACTACCGTAATACCTTTTTGATCCATCGCGACAGGTAGAGCCAATGCGTAGGTGTCAGTGCTCACGCTGCCGATTGGCAACAGTACGTGTCCAGCAAGGGCGATGGGCAAAACAAACAGAGTCATGCCGACTAAGTAACTGGGAAACATCCAGCGCGCGGCACGAAGTTCCTGTTCGCCATTGTTTTCCACAAAGTTGACATGAAACTGTCTGGGTAAACAAAACATCGCACAAATACCCAACAGAATATGGCTAAGATAAACCCAAACGGCCGACGGCGCTTCGATAATGCTTCGTGCATGGTCGTTAAGTTGGGCTTGACCAATCAAATCTAGAATGCCGTCGAATAGAAAATAACTGACAAACACCCCGACAATTACCAAGGCAAAGAGTTTCACCAATGAAGCAAAGGCAATGGTCAACATCAATCCAGGGTGTTTTTCATTCAAACCGTAGGAACGGGTACCAAATAAAACTGCAAAAATCGCCAGCACCACAGTAACGTACAAGCCGATATTGCCAGAAAGTTTTTCTCCGTCTCGGGAGATGATGTCGATGCTTTGGGAAACCGAGTCCAATTGCAAAGCGATATAGGGGACGACACCGAAAAAACATAACAAAGAGATGACCGCAGCCAAAAAGTGCGAGCGCTGGTATTGCAAACCAATAAAATCAGCCAACGAGCTGACCCGATGTTGATGACAAATTCGTGCAATTTTCAGCACGGCTTGGTAGCCAAAAAGCATCACCAGAATCACACCTAAATAGGTGGGAATGACCGCCCATCCATAATTTGCTGCTTGGGTGGTGGTACCGAAAAACGCCCAAGAGGTGCAGTGGACACCCATTGCTAAGCTATAAACGATTGGATGCTGAACGCCATCCTTTGCGCTGTGATTGCGCCAAAATGCCATGGCAAACAGCAACACCAGATAGCCAATCAAAATGGCGGAGACAGTCCAAACACTAAACATACAGCTCATCAGATAGTAACAGCAGATATTGCCTAATGTACGTGTAACTGCTCTTCGAATAAAGCTGCGTTGTATTGCGGTTAAAAAAGAATACTTAAAAAATTTGTGGAATTGACTTGAAGGCGCGTATTCCAGCCCCATTTATAGCTCCATCGAGTTAACCCCTTATGTAGTAGATCAAAAATAGGCAACGGAGTCAGGCATGAGCAAAGAGCAGCAGCCGCAAGATACCCAAGAGCAGGACATTGAACAGGTCGAGCAAACCAGCGAAACCGTCGAAGAAGTGACGGAGTCGTCGCAACAGATGGATGAACAGGAAGCGCGAATTACCGCTTTGGAAGAGGCACTTGCTGCCGCTCAAGCGACCATCGCTGAGCAAAAAGACAGCGTTTTACGGGCTAAAGCCGATTCAGAAAATGCTAGACGTCGTGCGGAAGCCGAAGTGGAAAAAGCACGTAAGTTTGCACTTGAACGGTTCGCCGGTGAATTGCTGCCTGTGGCAGATAACTTGGAAAGAGCATTGCAGTTGGCGGATACGCAAAATGAAGCGATTAAGCCGATGATTGATGGTATCGACATTACCTTGAAATCGTTCATCAGCACCATTGAGAAATTCGGAATGAAGGTGATCGACCCACAAGGTGAAGCGTTCAATCCTGAATTGCACCAAGCCATGTCGATGCAGGAGAGTGCAGACTTCGCTCCTAATACGGTGATGGCGGTCATGCAAAAAGGCTATGAGATCAGCGGGCGTTTATTGCGTCCTGCAATGGTCATGGTGTCACGTGCCCCTGAAGGTGGCGTAGACACGCAAGCATAAAGAGCCGGGGCAAAGTTTTTTTCATCTCAAACATTGAAAAAAATCAGAATAACCCCACAAAAGATACAGACTTAGTTTACAGAATTTAATTGGAGACACGCTAATGGGTAGAATCATTGGTATCGATTTAGGTACAACAAATTCATGTGTCGCAGTATTAGACGGCGACAAGGCACGAGTAATTGAAAATGCCGAGGGTGATCGCACCACGCCTTCGATTATCGCTTACAGCAACGACGGTGAAACCTTAGTAGGTGCACCGGCGAAGCGTCAAGCGGTAACCAACCCTAAAAATACTTTGTATGCAATCAAGCGACTGATTGGCCGTCGTTTTGAAGACGAAGAAGTGCAACGTGACATCGACATCATGCCCTTTGAAATTATCAAAGCGGACAACGGTGACGCTTGGGTATCTGCCAAAGGTGAGAAAATGGCACCCCCACAAATCTCTGCGGAAGTCTTGAAAAAGATGAAGAAAACCGCTGAAGATTACTTGGGAGAAGAAGTCACTGCAGCGGTCATCACGGTTCCTGCCTACTTTAACGACTCTCAGCGTCAAGCTACCAAAGATGCGGGCCGTATTGCTGGCTTGGAAGTGAAACGTATCATCAACGAGCCCACAGCCGCAGCTTTGGCATACGGTATGGACAAGAAGAAAGGTGACAACGTCGTTGCGGTATATGACTTAGGTGGCGGTACTTTCGATATCTCGATCATTGAAATCGATGAAGTGGAAGGCGAGCACACCTTTGAAGTATTGGCGACTAACGGTGACACCCATTTGGGTGGTGAAGACTTCGACAACCGTGTTATCAATTATTTGGTTGATGAGTTCAAGAAAGACCAAGGCGTTGATTTGCGCAAAGATCCTTTGGCAATGCAGCGTCTGAAAGAAGCGGGCGAAAAAGCCAAGATTGAATTGTCGTCAGCTCAGCAAACCGAAGTGAACTTGCCGTACATCACAGCTGATGCCTCAGGTCCTAAACACTTGACCATCAAGTTGACCCGCGCCAAGTTGGAATCGCTAGTTGAAGACATGGTGAAAAAATCACTTGAACCTGTGAAAGCGGCACTTGCAGATGCAGATTTGTCGGTAAGCGACATAAACGACATCATTTTGGTTGGCGGTCAAACCCGTATGCCTTTGGTGCAGAAGTACGTAACCGAGTTCTTTGGTAAAGAGCCTCGTAAAGACGTTAACCCTGATGAAGCGGTGGCCGTAGGTGCTGCGATTCAAGGTGGTGTATTGGCCGGTGACGTAACCGACGTATTGTTGCTGGACGTGACGCCACTGTCTTTGGGTATTGAAACCATGGGCGGTGTGATGACTGCACTGATTGAAAAGAATACGACGATTCCGACCAAGAAATCGCAGACCTTTTCAACGGCGGAAGACAACCAGTCTGCAGTAACTGTGCATGTGTTACAGGGTGAGCGTAAACAGGCTGCCGGCAACAAATCTCTCGGTCAGTTTAACCTCGAAGGTATTCGTCCGGCGGCACGTGGTGTACCGCAAATCGAAGTGACCTTTGACATCGACGCCGATGGTATCTTGCACGTCTCGGCAAAAGACAAAGATACCGGTAAAGAGCAGAAGATTACCATCCAATCGTCTTCTGGCTTGAGTGAAGCTGAGATCGAGAAGATGGTTCAGGATGCGGAAGCGAATAAAGATGCCGATGCCAAGTTCGAAGAAATGGTTCAAGCGCGCAACCAAGCCGATGCCATGATTCACGGCACTCGTAAGCAAATGGAAGAAGCCGGCGATGCGTTGCCAGCGGATGAGAAAGCGAAAATTGAAGCGGCAATCGAAGCCCTCGAAGGCGCGGTGAAAGCGGCCGATAAAGCTGACATCGAAGCCAAAACTCAAGAGCTTATCCAGGCTTCTGCCAAATTGATGGAAATTGCTCAGGCCAGTGCCGCGGCGCAAAGCGCACAAGGTGCTGAGCAAGCGCAATCTGGTCAATCGAAAGCGCAAGACGACGATGTGGTTGATGCTGAATTCGAAGAAGTCAAAGACGACAAGAAGTAAGCAAAAGTAGGCTGGTGCGAACCAGCCTGACTTAACCCTAAAGTTCGGGCGCACAAGTGTTCACACTGACTGCGCCTTTTGTGTGTTTTGAGATAAGACGAAATAACCAAACTTACGACAGTTTGGCATCAAATAGGATAACTAAACACTATGTCAAAGCGTGACTATTATGAAGTGCTTGGAGTTGGCAAGAGTGCTGACGAGCGCGAAATAAAAAAGGCTTATAAGCGCCTCGCGATGAAGTATCACCCAGACAGAACCAAAGGCGACAAAGCGCTGGAGGAGAAGTTTAAGGAAATTCAGGAAGCCTATGAAATCCTTACCGATGCCAAAAAGCGTGCAGCTTATGACCAGTATGGTCATGCAGGCGTCGATCCGAACCGTGGTGCAGGTGGCTTCCACGGCGGTGCCGATTTTGGCGATATTTTTGGTGACGTTTTCGGCGACATTTTTGGTGGTGGACGGGGTGGACGGCAGTCTCGGGCTCGCCAAGGCTCCGATTTGCGTTACAACCTTGAACTGACTTTGGAAGAGGCAGTACGGGGTAAAAATGTGGAAATCCGCGTACCTACGCTGGTGGCTTGTGAGCCCTGCGACGGCTCCGGTGCGAAAAAAGGAAGCAAACCAACAACCTGTCCAACCTGTCATGGTAATGGCCAGGTGCAGATGCGTCAGGGCTTTTTTGCGGTGCAGCAGACCTGTCCAACCTGTTCAGGTCGCGGCAAAATCATTTCGGACCCTTGTCCAGAATGTCGTGGTCAAGGTCGCAAAGAAAAAACCAAAACCTTGTCGGTCAAAGTGCCAGCGGGTGTCGATACCGGCGACCGGATCCGTTTGACTGGTGAAGGTGAAGCAGGCGAGGCGGGCGCACCTCCGGGCGATTTGTATGTGCAGGTTCATGTCAAAGAGCACAGTATCTTTGCTCGTGATGGGAATAACCTGTATTGCGAAGTTCCATTAAGCTTTACCAGAGCGGCACTAGGCGGTGAAATTGAAGTACCCACTTTGGATGGCAAAGTGAGCTTGAAGATTACCCCTGAAACCCAAACTGGTCGAATGTTCCGATTGCGTGGTAAAGGTGTTAAATCGGTGCGCAGTGGCAGTGTCGGCGATTTGATGTGCAAAGTGGTGGTAGAAACCCCCGTAAATTTGACTAGCAAGCAAAAGGAACTGCTGGAAGAGTTAGATAAATCGATGGGTAAGGGCGATGAAGCCGCCAGGTACAGACCGAAAGAGAAAGGCTTTTTCGATGGTGTGAAAAAGTTTTTTGATGATCTGACCGGTTAAGTAAGAGGGGCAACTTGCCCCTTTTTCATTTTGTCGGAACAAAAAAGTTGATATGGTTCGAACTGATTTTCGATCCTTTCCCAGTTAAAATCGGTACTTATTATTTTTGTGTAACAAGGAAATCTATGCGTAAAGTTATGTTAGTAGGGGCATTGGTGCTGGCAACCTCAACCAGCAATGCTGAAGTCACACCTGCAGAATCAGAAAAACAAGCTAATTCAGCCATTCAATATCGCCAAGCATTATTGCAACTTGTACGCAGTAATGTTGGTGCTCTAGGTGCCATGGCAAAAGGCCAAATTCCTACAGATGATGCGGTGATTGCGAGAAACGCTGAGCGTATCGAGCAACTGTCTAACATGATGGAAGATTATTTTGCTGTTGATACCAGTCAATTTGATATGGAAACGGCAGCGGACAAAAAAATCTGGAAAGAATTTAACCTGTTCAGCGCCAAAATAGACGACCTAAATCAGGCCGCGATGACTCTTAAACAAGCTGCACAAAACCAACAGCAAGACCAGTATAAACAAGCCATAGGTGCTGTCTTCAAATCTTGCAAAGGGTGTCACGACAGTTATAAATTGGATTAAATCCGCCCAACTATAATTAAAAGTAAAATGGCTCCGGTTCCGGGGCCATCCAAACTACCCCTCCAATAATTAACATAGACAAAATTAGAATTAACAGTGCCCTTAAAAAATGGTGGCTGTGTATAGTGTATTTATGGGCTAAATGGGATTTTTTTCCCGTGACCATACTTTGCATCAACGGCTCTTTTTTCTGCCATTGATGCCAAACAAGAGCACACAAGTGTAAAACAATCAGTGCCCACACCCCGTTGATGGCGTTGTGATGCAACCAAATCATGACTGAACGCAGATCTTCACCTATCACTTCGTAGTAGGGACCATTAAAAAAGACATCGTCGGTAACAAAAAAACCACTTACGCCCTGTGTAAAAACCAGTATCAGCACACAAGGTAAAAACCATGCACCGATAGGGTTGTGACCCACATAGTGTTCATTCGTTTTTCCACTTAGGTAGTCAACCGTGTCCTTAGGTGACGGTATGTTGTGGCTAAAACGCGCATATTTTGGACCGAAAAATCCCCAAGCAACTCGAAATAAACACAGTGATAAAAGACCATAACCCAACCACATATGAATCGTTAAAGCATCTTCGAACCATTCAGCTGTGAACCACTGTGCTAGCAAGCCAAACACCAACATCCAGTGAAAAAGCCGTGTGGGCAGGTCCCAAATCAATGGACTTTTCGACATTTATTTTCTCCAATTAATTGTCTTGATACTTCGATATCGTGAGAGCCAATCCAGCTTGCCAAGCCTGGCGACTTTTTACGCAGGCATTAGAGTAGTAACCCATTGAGATTTTTCCAAGCCGCAGAGCTATTCAGCATTGCGGATTGCAAAACGTGAATTCTATACTCGATATCTGAAGACATTGTGCAAGTCTATCATTTCAACAGTCATAATATATAGCCAAGTTGCACTAGCTTATTTGCTGATTTTACGATGAAATTCCACCATACTAAGTGGATTCAAGCGAAAGAGAATGATATGACGAATTTAGTAGTGCTAGGGGCAAATGGACGCATGGGACGAGCCCTCATTGAAACCATCCATTTGGATTCACAGGTAAGTTTAGGGGCAGCAATAGTTCGGTCCAATTCGTCTTGGATTGGAGTAGACGCAGGAGAGATGGTCGGGATTGGTCGCAAAGAAGTGGCGCTAACAGACGATTTTGAATCGATTGCCAATGGTATAGATGTGGCCATCGACTTTACCCTCCCCATCGCTATGATGAGCAATTTAAGCCGATGTGTAACGTTGGGAAAAGCCATGGTAATTGGTACAACAGGGTTAAATGACATGGAAAAGCAGCAACTTCAACAAGCTGCGAAGCACATACCCATTGTTTTTGCTGCCAATTTCAGTGTTGGCGTGAACCTTTTAATTAAACTGGCGCAACAGACTGCACAAGTAATGGGGCACAGTGCTGACATCGAAATTACTGAAACTCATCACCGCTTCAAGAAAGATGCACCTTCTGGCACTGCAATGGCATTAGGTGAGGCGATCGCCGACACTTTAGGTCGAGACTTAAGTCAGTGTGCTGTATACGGTCGTGAAGGTGATACAGGAGAACGTAACCACGAAACCATCGGCTTTGCGACCATCAGGGCAGGAGATGTGGTTGGAGATCATACGGTATTGTTTGCCGATTTAGGAGAGCGTTTAGAATTGACTCATAAAGCATCGAGTCGACTGACCTTTGCCAAAGGCGCTGTCCATGCAGCAAAGTGGGTAATGGGTCGCCCCCCCGGATTATATAGCATGCAGGATGTGCTGGGCTTCAATTGATTTCACCACGGCGCAGCACCTGTAGGCCGACAATCACTGTCCAAATCGATTGGATTTACTTTGTCCTGAGGTGGAAAGAAGTTTAGAAATGCTGCTAATAAATTGTGTTTTTAAGGCTTTAGATGTGAAAGTTGCTGCAAGTGTTCGTTTTAATAATTTATCTAATCTTTGTTAGATCTTTTTGTCGATAGCGTGTATGATCTTGTGAATTTGCCAAATTTTCGTGTTATCTCATTAGGTAGCGAGAGAAAATAGGGCTTGTTGGGGCATTAATTTTGCTGATTCTGTATGTGTCATCCAAGTAGACGCTTTGGGAATCACGACCCCGTCGAGATTTGACGTGGCATGATTAAGCGAGTTTGGGCATAGGCAGAATATAAAGTTGGATGTTTGTTTTGTACACACAACGCTTGATGGTTGAGTGACAATGTCGAGCTGAAAGGCCTATAGAAAACAGCGTGTTAATGTTGAACAAGTTCTGAGCGCAATGAAAGTAAACGGGATGTAAATGGATAATTTGCGCCCGTTTTTTGTAGGGTTTTGGCGCTTTGGGCGTGTTTTACCCTTGGGTTGTCCTTAATTAGGAGGTTGACTTGTCTATTTCTGCCCTATTGGTGCTCGAAGACGGTTCTGTTTTCAAAGGCACTTCAATTGGTGCTTCTGGTGTTTCTGTTGGTGAAGTGGTGTTTAACACGTCGATGACAGGATATCAGGAGATATTGACCGATCCGTCTTATGCTGAACAAATTGTCACACTTACTTATCCCCATATTGGCAATACCGGCACCAACACTGAAGACGTCGAATCAAATAAAATATGGGCTAAAGGCCTTATCATTCGTGACCTCCCCCTCATCGCCAGTAATTTTCGCAATCAATCCGATCTCTCCAGTTATCTCAAACAACACAACATTCTTGGTATCGCCGATATCGACACTCGTCGCTTAACACGTGTGCTCAGGGATAAAGGTGCTCAACGAGGATGTATTTTAACTGTTGAAGACGCGTCTCAAGAGGCGATTGATAATGCTCTGACTCAGGCACAAGCTTTCCCGGGACTCAAGGGAATGGATTTAGCTAAGGAAGTGACCACAAATGAGCAATATGAATGGTTGGGAGGCACTTGGGAGTTAGGTGAAGGATATCGTCATGCCCAAGAAAGCCAATTTCATGTTGTGGCGTACGACTACGGCGCTAAACACAATATTTTACGGATGTTGGTTGAACGAGGATGTCGATTAACTGTGGTGCCGGCGACGACTCCCGCAAGTGAAGTTTTGGCAATGAATCCTGATGGCGTGTTTTTGTCAAATGGCCCGGGCGATCCGGAACCTTGTGACTATGCCATTGAAGCGATACAACAGATTTTAGAGACGGAAATCCCGGTATTTGGTATTTGTCTTGGTCACCAGTTATTGGCCTTGGCCAGCGGTGCCAAAACCATGAAAATGAAGTTTGGCCATCATGGTGCAAACCACCCAGTCAAAGACATGGAACGGGGTGTGGTTATGATCACCAGTCAAAACCACGGTTTTGCGGTGGACGAATCCAGTTTGCCAGACAACCTGAAAGTGACTCATGTTTCTTTGTTCGATAAATCCTTACAAGGCATTCATCGGGTCGACAAACCCGCATTCAGTTTCCAAGGGCATCCAGAAGCCAGCCCGGGTCCCCACGATGCGGCGCCATTGTTTGACCATTTTATTGAACTGATTGAAGCTCGAAGAGCATCCCTTTAAGGTCCTAAAAATAGAGAATCGACTACTATGCCAAAACGTACAGATTTAAAAAGCATCCTCATTCTCGGCGCCGGACCCATCGTAATCGGACAAGCCTGTGAGTTTGACTATTCCGGTGCTCAAGCCTGTAAAGCACTGAGAGAAGAGGGTTACCGGGTTATTCTGGTCAACTCCAATCCCGCCACTATCATGACTGACCCTGAAATGGCCGATGCGACTTATATTGAGCCGATTCATTGGGAAGTGGTGAAGAAGATCATCGAAAAGGAACGTCCTGATGCGATTTTGCCTACCATGGGCGGTCAGACAGCACTGAACTGTGCTTTGGATCTGAATAAACATGGTGTGTTGCAGGAATATGGCGTGCAGATGATTGGCGCGACTGCCGACGCAATTGATAAGGCCGAAGATAGAGAACGCTTCGACCAAGCGATGAAATCAATCGGCTTGGCTTGCCCGAGAGCCGAAATCGCCCACACAATTGAACAAGCCCACGATGTGCTGACCCGAATCGGATTCCCTTGTATTATCCGACCGTCATTTACCATGGGCGGAACGGGCGGTGGGATTGCCTACAATATCGATGAATTTGACGAAATTTGTCGCCGTGGTTTGGATTTGTCTCCTACCAACGAATTACTCATCGACGAGTCGTTAATCGGCTGGAAAGAGTATGAAATGGAAGTGGTTCGAGACAAGAACGATAACTGTATTATCGTCTGTACTATTGAAAACTTCGACCCAATGGGCGTACACACGGGTGACTCCATTACGGTTGCACCCGCTCAAACGCTAACCGACAAAGAGTTTCAAATCATGCGTAACGCTGCCATGGCGGTTTTGCGCGAAATCGGCGTAGAAACAGGCGGTTCAAACGTACAATTCGGTGTAGACCCCCAAACGGGCCGCATGGTGATCATCGAAATGAATCCGCGGGTATCACGCTCTTCTGCATTGGCCTCAAAAGCAACTGGATTTCCAATTGCAAAAGTGGCCGCCAAATTGGCTGTGGGTTACACATTGGATGAGCTGGCCAACGATATCACTGGCGGATTGACTCCTGCGTCCTTTGAGCCGGCAATCGATTATGTCGTCACTAAGATCCCTCGATTCAACTTTGAAAAATTTGCCGGCGCAAACGACCGTCTAACGACTCAGATGAAATCGGTGGGCGAGGTGATGGCAATCGGTCGTAACCAACAAGAATCGTTGCAAAAAGCCCTTCGCGGACTTGAAGTAGGCGTCAATGGTCTTGACCCGATAATCGACCTTAAAGACCCAGAAGCGGAAAACATTATCGTGCGCGAATTGCGCGAGCCCGGTGCCGAACGCATTTGGTATATCGCGGATGCGTTTCGTTTTGGGATGAGTGTTGAGCAAATTTTCAAGCTGACCAATATCGATCCATGGTACTTGGTGCAAATAGAAGAGTTGGTCAATCTAGAGGAGAAAGTTAAAGAGTTGGGATTGCCTGGTATCGACGCTGAACTGATGCGCTCACTCAAGCGCAAAGGCTTTGCAGATGCTCGTCTTGCTGACTTGACCAATGTGGCGCAAAGCGATGTGCGGGATATTCGCCAACAGATGGGCATTTTGCCGGTTTACAAAAGAGTGGATACTTGTGCCGCAGAATTTGCTACCAGTACCGCTTACATGTATTCCACCTATGACGAAGAGTGTGAAGCTCAACCAACCGATCGTGAAAAGATCATGGTTTTGGGCGGCGGACCCAATCGGATCGGGCAGGGCATTGAGTTTGATTACTGCTGTGTTCATGCTGCATTGGCTTTGCGTGAAGACGGCTATGAAACCATCATGGTCAACTGTAATCCGGAAACCGTTTCTACCGATTACGATACATCTGACCGACTGTATTTTGAACCAGTGACGTTGGAAGACGTGCTGGAAATCGTTCGAGTCGAGCAGCCTAAAGGAGTTATCGTGCAATACGGCGGTCAAACACCGTTAAAGCTAGCTCGTGCTCTTGAAGCCGCTGGGGTGCCCATTATCGGCACCAGTCCCGATGCTATCGATAAAGCCGAAGATCGTGAACGTTTTCAGCAGATGGTCAATAAACTCAACCTGAAACAACCTGCTAACGCAACAGTAAGCAACATGGAACAAGCGCTAGAACAAGCTCAGGTTATCGGTTTCCCTCTGGTGGTTCGCCCTTCTTATGTTTTGGGCGGTCGTGCGATGGAAATTGTGTATGATCTGAAAGACCTTAAGCGCTATCTAAACGAAGCCGTGAAGGTATCCAACGAGGCGCCGGTGTTGCTGGACCGCTTCTTAGATGATGCTATTGAAGTCGACGTCGATGCGATGTGTGACGGTGAGAATGTCGTTATCGGTGGGATCATGGAGCACATCGAACAAGCCGGCGTGCATTCTGGTGATTCAGCCTGTTCTTTACCCCCTTACTCATTGAATGAATCAATTCAAGCGGTTATGCGCGAGCAAGTGCGAGCTATGGCATTGGAGTTGGGTGTCGTGGGTTTGATGAATACTCAGTTCGCGGTAAAAGACGGTGAAGTCTATTTGATTGAAGTCAATCCGCGGGCAGCACGAACCGTCCCCTTTGTTTCTAAAGCAACGGGCTTGCCTTTGGCAAAAATTGCCGCTCGAGCCATGGTCGGCCAGTCACTACCACAACAAGGTGTAGAGCAAGAGATAATCCCTCCATTCTACTCGGTGAAAGAAGTGGTATTGCCCTTTGCTAAGTTTCAAGGCGTTGATCCTCTTTTGGGTCCAGAAATGCGCTCAACCGGAGAGGTCATGGGAGTGGGCGACACCTTTAAGGAAGCTTATGCCAAGGCAAATCTGGGTGCAGGACAGCCTATTCCGCAGCCAGGAAAAGCGCTGATTTCGGTTCGCCAAACGGACAAAGCTAGGGCGATAAACCTTGCAAGATCAATGATTGAAAAAGGCTTTACTGTTGAAGCAACTCAGGGGACCGCAGCGGAGCTTAACGGGGCAGGCATTCCATGTACCGTTGTGAATAAGCTTACTGAAGGTCGACCTAACATCGTAGACGCGATTAAAAACGGTGAGTATTGTTACATTGTCAACACCACCGAAGGTCGTAAAGCTATCAATGACTCTGTGTATATTCGCCGTGAAGCGCTGCTCAATAAGGTGGCGTACACCACTACATTGAATGCTGCATTTGCCACTATCGATGCCCATGAGGCGGAAGATCGAGCAAGGGTCACCTCGGTGCAAGAGTTGCATGAGAGAATACAAAATCTGTAGTAGTTTTAAATGATCAAAAAAGTGCGCTTCGGCGCACTTTTTTTTTGTATTTTACTGTTATAATTCAGGGCTTACACTTAAAACGACAACTAAAGTGAGTTTCAATACATGAATCAATACCCCATGACTGCCAGAGGTGCGCAGTTACTTCGCGAAGAATTGAATGAACTCAAATCGGTAAAACGGCCGCGGATTATTGAAGCGATTGCTGAAGCCAGAGAACATGGTGATCTTAAGGAAAATGCCGAGTATCACGCCGCCCGCGAACAACAGAGCTTTTGTGAGGGACGCATCCAAGATATTGAAGGTAAACTGTCCAATGCGCAGATCATTGACGTCACCAAAATGACCAACAATGGCAAAGTGATTTTTGGTGCCACTGTGACCATAATTAATATGGAATCCGATGAGGAAACAACCTATCGGATCGTGGGTGATGATGAAGCGGACATTAAATCGAATTTGATCTCTGTGAATTCACCTATTGCTAGAGGATTGATCGGCAAAGAGATTGATGACATCGTCAACATTCAAACACCGGCAGGTACGGTAGAGTTTGAAATTGTCGCGGTAGAGTACATTTAAAGCCCATTCCGTTGCCGTTGTTCGCTGAATAGAAAGCCCGATAATGTATCGGGCTTTTTTGATAATTAAGCATAATCGGAGGTCATTAGGGCTGCTTGTAAACTTTGCCCTCTTTTATCACTAGTGAAACCTGCTCTAAAACGTTAATTTTATCTAAAGGATTTCCAGGCACTGCGATTATGTCAGCGATTTTACCTTCTTCCAGGCTTCCCAATTCTTGATCCTTGCCTAACATAGTGGCTGCGTTGATTGTTGCCGCTTGAATGGCTTGTAATGGTGTCATTCCAAATTCCACCATGCGCGCAAATTGCTTTGGATTATCGCCATGGGGGTATACCCCGGCGTCGGAACCAAAAACCATTTTGACACCGGCTTTTACCGCTTCACTGAAGCTGTCTCGTTGACGTTTACCGACCACTCGTTCTTTATCGAGACTTTCTTGTAGAATTCCGGCTTTTTCTCCCTCGCCAAGAATGTATTCGGTGGTATAGATATCCATAGAGAAGTAAGTTCCGTATTTCTTGGCCAGTTTGATGGCTTCCTTATCAAGGAAGCTGGCGTGCTCTACAGAGGTGACTCCTGCACGTATGGCTGCTTTAATCCCGTCCGTGCCATGTGCGTGGGCAGCACTGACTAGACCTCTAAGTTTTGCTTCTTCTACAATGGCATTCATTTCTTCTTGTGAATATTGCTGAGTACCTACCTTTGTACCCTTAGACAGAACACCCCCGGTTGCACAAAACTTAATAACATCTGCACCGTATTTGATGTTTTCTCGAACTTTTTGTCGAACCGCCCAAGGTCCATCTGCTACGCCATCGCTTTTAACTTGGTACTCCGAAGGCAACAAATTGTTGTCGCAATGGCCACCGGTGATACCCAAAGAAGGACCAGAAACAAACATTCTAGGACCGATCACATCGCCAGCATTGATAGCATCTCTAAGTGCCACATCAGAAAATCCAGGAGCGCCCACATTTCGCACCGTAGTAAATCCCACTAGCAAGGTATCCCGAGCACTTTTTACCCCATGCAGAGCGGCTCTTGGGACCGATATGGCTAACCCTTTGTAGCCGTGGGTGTGTGCGTCACTGGTCAAATGCACATGCATATCCATAAGGCCGGGTAGCAGGGTCTGTCCTCCCAAATCAATGTGTTTGGCACCCGCGGGAATTGTGGTTTTGTTTTGTTCGGTAATAGCAATAATGCGGCTATCTTCAACAGTGACGGTAACTGATTCAAGCAGCTTGCCATTGGTGACATCCAGCAGTCTGTCTGCGCTGATGTAATAGGTCTCGCTGAGCACTGGAAAAGTGATGCAAGTGAGTACCAGTAACCATAACTGTTTCATACTAGGATCCTTAGATAAGAGTGACAATTCAATGTGTTGTAGTGTAACTGGATAGGTGTGCCATCCAGCGGTTCTTCCATTCGAACTCGCCAAGAATGCGACTTCTCAACGACCAAACCTTAACCTAGGCGCAGCTTAATGCAAAGCTCTATCGGCGCGGGAACGGACGCAGGCAAGGATTAGCAAACTCAAACACATTATCCACATCGGCAAATCACCAAAGGTACGATATGGAGTAGAACCCCTTGTTGAGAATACATCAGCCTCGACAACCGCCGCTTCGAATTGCGGTAAGCTAGCTTGGATATTGCCTCGATAATCTACAAATGCGGTGATCCCGGTGTTAGTCGCCCGTAGCACGGGTAGACCAAATTCTTTGGCGCGCACCCGAGCGATTTCCATATGTTGGTCCGGTCCATGAGACCGCCCAAACCAGGCATCATTGCTCACAGTAACGATAAAATCAGTCTGCTCTGTTAGATTGCTCAGCAATTGACGTGGAAAAGCAATTTCAAAGCATAGGGCCGGCGCTAACGCATATCCATTTGCGATCAGATTCGGTTGAGTGTATTCACCTCGAGTAAATGACGACATAGGTAAGTCAAATATTGGAGCTAACTCCCGCAACCAAGACTCAAAAGGGATAAACTCACCTATGGGTAACAAATGGTGCTTAGCATAGCGATTAGAATGCTCATATTGGTATTGAGCATTTGTGTCATCGACCCGCACCTGACCCAGGACGATTAAATTATTGAATGCTTTTCGTGTATCAAAATTGTAGTTGACGATACCGGTTATCAAGCCTGTGCGTGCCTCCAATGCTCGCTTGTCTAGGGCCAACAAATAACTTTCAGCAATAGGCTCAAGTTGCGGTATGGCAGCTTCGGGCCAGATGATTAATTCGTTTTGCCACAACGGTTCGGTCATTTTCAGGTACTTCTGCATAGTTGGGCCCTCTTGCTCGGGCATCCAACGCAGTTCTTGTTTGATGTTCCCCTGAACCATTGCGACAGATGTGGCTTTTTCTGCTGGTTTAACCCAATCAATTTGATTCAAGCTCCAGCCACTGAGATAGATAATAACGAGGAGGGCGGCTGTATGGGCGTATTGCCGAGTGTTCAATGCCAGCGCAATGCTACAACTTATTAGCATCAACACAACACTGACGCCTGTTTCACCAACAACGGGCATCCAACCGCTCAAAGGACCGTCTATTTGGCTATAACCTATGGATAACCATGGGAAACCTGTAAACAGCCAACTGCGCAGAAACTCGAACAAAAACCACAGAGCAGGGGCGACAAACAGCCATTGGGCAGGATGGGAAAATCGTTTAAGCAGATAACTGAAAAAAGCAGGGAAAAGCGCCAAATAAGCGCAAAGCAAAAACATTAACCCAAGTGAACCCACTAAAGGTAAACCACCAAAGTCAGCTATACTGACGTGCACCCAGGAAATACCAGCCCCAAACCAGCCAAGTCCAAACGTCCAACCACTTTTCCAGGGAGATTCAGTTTTGGTAAGGCGTTGGAGAAACCACGCTAGCGCGATGGGGGGGATAAACCAAAGAGAGAAAGGCGCATATGACAAGGTCATTGTTGCGCCTAAAAACAGGATTAAACCATAGTGTAAAACAGCCAAAAGTCCTTAATCTTCCATATTCGGCAACACGACTTTGAGTTGGACTAAGCGGCGTTTGTCCGAGTTTGTAATTTTGAACAATAGCCCGTCAATCTCGATTTCATCATCGGTTTGAGGCATGTGGCCAAATGCCTTTAAGACAATGCCTCCGATGGTGTCGGCTTGCTCAACATCGTAGTGAGTTTCAAAAAAACTGTTGAAGTCCTCAAGTGGGGTTAAGGCTTTAACCGAGTATGTATAGGTGTTAAGAGGCCGAATATCGTCAGTCTCATTTTCTTCAAAATCGTGCTCATCTTCGATTTCTCCGACTATCAGCTCGAGAATATCTTCGATGGTCACCAGGCCAGAAACTCCACCGTACTCATCCACCACAATCGCCATATGGTAGCGTTGTTGGCGAAACTCTTTGAGTAACACATCCACACGTTTACTCTCAGGGACAATGACTGCAGGACGCAGCACATCTTTTAGTTTGAAGTCTCTTTCTGGGTTAAATGCAAATGATAACAAGTCCTTTGCCAACAAGATCCCTTCAATATGGTCTTTGTCTTCATTTATCACTGGGAATCTTGAGTGGGCGGACTCGAGCATTACAGGAAGAAACTGCTCAACTGATTCATCAATATTGATGGTGATCATTTGCGCTCTGGGGATCATGATGTCCCTAACACGCATTTCATTGACCTCCATGACCCCTTCGATCATTTCCCGGGTCTGAGGATCTATCACTTCCCGCTGTTCGGCTTCAGTGATTAGTTCTACCAAATCTTCTTTGCTTTTCGGCTCTCCATTAAAGCTTTGAACTAACTTGTCCAACCAACCTTTACTAGAAGAGCCGCTCGTAGAGTGGGGGTTATCTTCGCTCATAATCGCTTATTTGGTTCCTTCGAGGCACTATATTTAATGATCTTGATAGGGATCGTCAATGGAAAATTGAGATAAAATCTGTTTTTCCAAACTTTCCATTTGATCTGCGTCTTCATCATCAATGTGGTCAAAACCCATCAAATGCAAGGTGCCATGCACAATCATGTGGGCCCAATGGTGCATCAACGGCTTATTCTGCTCCTGTGCTTCTGTGGCCACAACAGGTGCACAGACGACTAAGTCTCCCAACAATGGTATATCGATTCCCTTCGGAGCTTCAAAAGGAAACGACAATACATTAGTGGGTTTGTCTTTGCCGCGGTAGGTTAAATTGAGATCCCGACTCTCATCTTCGTCTACAACCCGCACTGTAACTTCTTTTTGATCCACCCCCTGAGATTGCAAAACTGCTGTAATCCAGGTTTTTAGATCTGTTTCACTTGGCAGTGATTCAGATTGAGAAGCTATTTGATAGTCGACAATTGCACTCACTTGTTAGGCTTCTCGCTTTGACTATTTTGTTGTGCTTTCAACGCTTCTTGGTTTGCCTCATATTCTTCATAAGCTGAGACAATTCGCGCAACCACGGGGTGGCGGACCACATCACTGGCGGTAAAGAAATTGAAGGAAATGTCTTGTACTTCCTTGAGTACCTCAATAGTGTGTCGCAACCCAGAGCGTACGCCTCTCGGTAGGTCGACTTGGGTAATGTCACCGGTAATTACGGCTTTAGAATTAAAACCGATACGGGTTAGGAACATTTTCATTTGTTCCACAGTCGTATTTTGACTTTCATCCAAGATGATAAATGCATCGTTTAAGGTTCTGCCTCGCATATACGCCAACGGCGCAACTTCGATGACGTTACGTTCGATCAATTTTTCAACTTTCTCAAATCCCAACATCTCAAACAAGGCGTCGTAAAGTGGCCGTAAGTAGGGGTCAACTTTTTGCGAAAGGTCACCAGGTAAAAAACCCAATTTTTCGCCGGCTTCTACAGCCGGTCGAGTAAGAAGAATACGTCGAATTTCCTGACGCTCAAGGGCGTCTACAGCGCAGGCCACCGCCAAATACGTCTTACCCGTTCCCGCAGGACCAATCCCAAAGCTGATGTCGTGGTTAACGATATTAGCCACATACTGGCTCTGATTTGGGTTTCGAGGTTTAATTACTCCACGGCGTGTCTTAATGTGGACTTCTTTGCCATAATGACCTGCTTCAGCACGTTCTAGACATTTTGCCTCTTGAATCGCCAAATGAACTTGCTCTGGTGCAAGTACGGGAATTTCTCCCCTGATTGGTTGTGTCTCGATGTACAATAGCTTCAGCAATTCAACAACGCCGCTGGTTTGTTTTGGGTCGCCCATAATGGTAAAGGCATTGTTGCGATAGCTAATCTCAACGCCAAGTCTACGCTCGATTTGTTTGATGTTGTCGTCCAACGGTCCACATAAACTGGAAAGTCGTTTACTGTCTGATGGCTCAAGGGCCACTTCGCTACTTACTATTGTTGTCAAAGTGTATTTTTATCCTATTGTTGGGCTGGAGCGAATTGAGCAACGCCCAATTCGTCGATTTGCGGAGCTTGTTTGGCCAAAATAGCTTGAGGTGCAACGCTGATTCGAAGGCCCATATCTTTTTCTCTGCGAACCCACTCTCCGCGCAAAGAGTTAGCGAAGACGTCCGTAATCTTAACGTCCACAAATTCACCAATCATGTCCGGTGTGCCTTCAAAATTCACTACACGATTGTTTTCGGTACGCCCAGAAAGCTCCATTGGATTTTTCTTTGACGGACCTTCGACTAAAATGCGTTGTTCAGTTCCCAGCATGGCTCTGGCAATACGCAAAGCTTGCTGATTGATGCGACTTTGCAGAATCTGCAATCGCTGCTTTTTCACCTCGTCAGACACATCGTCGGGTAGATCTGCCGCAGGCGTGCCAGGTCTTGCACTGTAAATAAAACTGAAGCTGAGAATCGAAATCGATAGCTTGGATCAAATCCATTGTTGCTTGAAAATCATCGTCGCTTTCACCGGGGAAACCGATAATGAAATCAGACGACATGCACAGATTTGGACGGACTTTCTTCAATCTACGAATCTTGGATTTATACTCGATCGCGGTGTGACCTCGTTTCATCAGATTCAATATACGATCAGAACCGCTTTGTACCGGTAGGTGAAGATGATCGACTAGCTCTGGAATACTGGCATAGGCATCGATGATGTCGTCAGTAAACTCAACTGGGTGAGAGGTGGTGTAGCGTATTCTGTCGATACCATCGATAGAGGCTACCAACTCTAATAGCTCTGCAAAAGTACAAACCGTACCGTCATGGTGGGGCCCACGAAATGCATTGACATTTTGACCTAAAAGGTTGACCTCTCGAACACCTTGTTCTGCCAACTGGGCAATCTCTAGCAGCACATCATCGACGGGACGACTGACTTCTTCGCCGCGAGTGTAGGGGACTACGCAGAATGTGCAATATTTTGAACAGCCTTCCATAATGGAGACAAAGGCAGATGGGCCCTCGGCTTTCGGTTCGGGTAGACGATCAAACTTTTCAATCTCAGGAAAGGATACGTCCACAACCGCAGTGCTGCCGCTTTTAATCTGCTCGATCATTTCTGGCAAACGATGCAGAGTCTGTGGACCAAATACCATGTCGACAAAAGGTGCACGCTGACGAATCGTGTCTCCCTCTTGTGACGCAACGCATCCACCCACCCCGATAATGAGTTCAGGCTTGTGCTTTTTGAGATGCTTCCATCGCCCCAGTTGATGAAAGACTTTCTCCTGTGCTTTTTCGCGGATTGAACAAGTGTTCAACAGTATGACGTCAGCATCCTCGGCTTCTTGAGCAAGCTCATAGCCATGAGTAGAATCGAGTAAATCTGCCATTTTCTCCGAGTCATACTCGTTCATCTGGCAACCCCAAGTTTTAATGAAAAGCTTTTTCGTCATATTGCTTTCGTAATCCTGCTACTTTTAATCTTTGCTGCGCGCTGTGGTAGGTGGTTACAGAGCAAATCTGCGGCATCACTCACCAACACGTATCGAACCGCCGATTTTAACGCTTTTTTGCGCATTTCACCAGTAATTAAGGCATATGCTAGAAGGGAAAAAGAGAATTTCGAAGAAGATCAATTGTCTATTGAAAATCCCTTTGAAAAGGTATGATAGTGATTAACGAAGAGATATAGGTTCAAATGGCTCATGTTTGATTTTTGCATTGTTGGGGGCGGCATGGTGGGGTCTGCTCTCGCCGTCGGTTTGGCTCAAAAGGGCTATCAAATTGCTATTGTCGAAACCCAACTACCGACTCCTTTTGAATCTCAACAGCCACCAGACCTGCGAGTATCTGCAATCAATGTAGGCAGTGAGCAGTTGCTGCGGGAACTCGATGCCTGGCAACAGGTTATCGATATGCGTACCACTCGATTTATTGGTATGGAGGTTTGGGAAGCCAATCAAGAAAAAACGGTATTTGATCATCGTATGAATGATTGCGAATACCTGGGTCACATTGTTGAAAATCGACTAATACAAATCGCCCTGCATAACCGTTTGGGCGAATACCAAAACGTGACTTGGTTTTGCGGCTTTAACTTAGATGAAATTGAGGAATCTCCAGATTCGGTTGTTTTGAGGCAATCTGATGGGAAGTCTATTCATGCTCGGTTTGTCCTCGGAACCGACGGAGGACGCTCAAAAGTAAGAGCATTGAGTAATATCGGTGTGCAAGGTTGGCAGTACAAGCAGCAGGCTTTGGGCATCAATATTCATCTACTTTATGGACACAGACAGGTGACTTGGCAGCAATTTAAGCCTTCTGGGCCTGTGGCCTTCTTGCCACTATTTGACGACTATGGATGCTTGGTTTGGTATGATTCGGCCGACACTATAGCTTCGCTCAAGAGCCTGACTAAAGCAGAATTAAAACAGCGCATCCTTGAACATTTCCCTGATTGCTTGGGTGATTTCGAAGTATTGGATTGGGCATCCTTTCCCTTGACCCGAATGCATGCAAATGAGTACGTCAAAGGCCGAAGGGTATTGTTGGGAGATGCGGCTCATACAATCAACCCGTTAGCAGGGCAGGGAGTCAATCTCGGATTTAAAGATGTGCGAGCTTTTTTGAATCTTGTTGGGGAAACAATGAGCGATTCAGAGCTTGCTGTCCAGTTTAACCACTACGAAAAATCCAGAAGACACGACAATCTATTGATGATGAGTGCAATGGATGTTTTTTATAAGAGCTTCAGCAATAATATGCCGTTGGTTAAGTTTATGCGCAACGCGGCGTTAGCCAGCGTACAAAAGCTCGAACCTATAAAAAGACAGGTCATTAAGTACGCGCTAGGCATCGGCTAATCTTCCCAGACAGCGCCTATGCAGCGTTCTAAATGTGCATCGGCGTTGTTATGTTTGATTGTGGCTTTTATTTATCCCAAATGCCTTTTTCCGATTGACCTTGAATTTCACAGTCTCCAGTTTCATATTCTGGCAATTGATTATTTTTCCGTTTTCGAAAGTAATCATTGCTGATGGATACAATAGTGGGCGTTAACCAGATAATCGCAATAATGTTGATGACAGTCATTAGCCCTAAAGCCATATCTGCCATAGCCCAAACTTCTGGCAAAGCTGCATTTGCTCCCCACAAGATCATCAGTAAATAGCCTGCTGTGTAAAGCGTTCGTCCTGGTTTGTTATCTAACTTAAACATGTGAAGGTTGCTCTCACCATAAGCATAGTTTGCGACAACTGAGGTGAAAGCAAACAAACTAATAGCAGCGGCGACAAAGTCTCCTCCTGACTCTCCAAGATGAATTGACATAGCATCCTGAGTTAATCGAATTCCTTCCATTTGATCAGAGGAAGAGCCTCCGGCCAACAGGATCACAACTGCGGTACTGGTACACAAAATCAGAGTGTCGATAAAGACCCCTAACATTTGCACATAGCCTTGAGAAACCGGGTGATTGGGATATGGAGTAGCTCCAGCCGCAGCGTGAGGAACACTGCCTGAGCCTGCTTCATTGGAATAGAGGCCTCTTTGAATACCATTTTTTATGGCTGCACCAAGAGCACCTGCACCAGCTTCGTTTAGGCCGAACGCCGAAGATACAATGTTATATAACATCGCAGGCAGTTGCTCGATGTTCATAAAGGTGATCGCTAATGCAACCAAAACGTAGCTGATTGCCATAAAAGGAACGATCCATTCAGCGAATCTTGCAATGGCTCTAAGACCGCCAATGACAATAAAGCCGGTAACAGTAATGATCACTAAGCCAGAATACAGGGTATCGATTTGGTAAGCGTGGTTTAGCGCATCAGTGATGGTGTTGGCCTGTACTGCACTGAAAATAAAGCCATACCCCAGAAACAAGCAGAGTGAGAATAAAATGGCCAACCAACGCTTGTTCAAGCCTTGCTGAATGTAATATGCCGGGCCACCTCGATATTCACCATTGGCATCTTTGACTTTGTATAACTGCCCCAACACACTCTCAGCGAATCCGGTGGCCATTCCCAGTATTGCAATTACCCACATCCAAAAAATAGCACCAGCACCGCCGAGTGAGATAGCCACTGCGACACCGGCAAGGTTTCCCGTACCCACTCGTGCTGATAGGCTAGTACATAGTGCTTGGAAGGAGCTAATGCCCGCTTTGTCGCTGCGGGTGCTGCCTTTCATAATACTGAACATATGCCCAAAGTGACGTACTTGTAAAAAACCTAGCTTGAACGTGAACCAAAGGCCGGCAAAAACCAGCAAGTAAATGAGAATTTGGCCTTCACCCCACAAGATATTGTTGATGAATGCAACGATTTGATTGATCAAATGATTTGCCACAAAGTTACGGAAATACTGCTATTCAGTCTGACTTTATTTAAAAGTGAAGTCCAGCCGAAATTCGAAGGGGAGAAAACAAAAAACCAGAGCCGGAGCTCTGGTTTTTGAATTGGCTGGGGTAGCTGGATTTGAACCAACGAATGGCGGGATCAAAACCCGCTGCCTTACCGCTTGGCTATACCCCAAAGGTCTTCACGTGCAAGTGCACATAAAGAGAAAACAGTGGCTGGGGTAGCTGGATTTGAACCAACGAATGGCGGGATCAAAACCCGCTGCCTTACCGCTTGGCTATACCCCAACAAAACTGGTGCGGAAGGAGAGACTTGAACTCTCACGCCGTGAGGCACTGGAACCTAAATCCAGCGTGTCTACCAATTCCACCACTTCCGCGTGTTTCAATTATAACTTTGAAACGTGGTGGCTACGGCGGGACTCGAACCTGCGACCCCATCATTATGAGTGATGTGCTCTAACCAGCTGAGCTACGTAGCCACGTTGTTTTGGGCACTCCTGTGTGGAGTGGCGCGTATTATGCTGATCTGACTTATACACGTCAACCCCTTTTTTAGCTTAGATTGACCGTTTGCTCAGATACTGAACAAAGATAAGAATTGGGAGTTGATTTTTACTTGTGAATTTTTAAATCGATAGTGATATCACCAACAGATAGAATGCTTTTTATTCGATAGGTAAAAAAAAGCCACTGATAATCAGTGGCTTTTTTAAGAGTTACCTAGTAACTGAGATTACTTCGCTTCAACCTCGATGATGGTCATCGCGTTTTCATCTCCATTTTGGTCAGTGTAAAGGACACCACCAACATAGTCGTTACCAGACTGTAAACCACCCATACCAACATAAACGCTGTTAGTGCGGCCATCCATTGCTCTTGAGTAAGTGCGAATAGACATATTGGTTGACTTAGACTCGTCCACTGCCCATGTGTGTAACACTCCAGGAACAGTTTCAAGGCCATTTAAACTCCAGCCATGTACAAATACAAGATAGGTGTCACCTACACCCAAGTTTGCTTTCGGTGTTGGGTCCTTAATCACTACTGACTCATCAGAACCACCATTTAAGCTGGTACCAACTTGGCTACAACTGAATCCAGTACAGGCATAAACGTACAGGTCGAGATCAATTGAAGGATCTGGTAAGTCTTTACCACGCAACGCGAATTTCGCAATACGAGTGCCTTCAGGAACGTCAACAAAGTAGAAGCCTAGACCCGGTTCGTTAAACGCAAACGTACTGTCAGGATCTTGGAACACTGTATCGACAAACACGTCAGACTGGTCCATACCTATTGCAGTTGCATAGAATCTGCCGTTATATGCAATCTCAGCTGGGATCACAATGCGAGCAGAGGAGCGTGTTGCTTCTAGGCTGATAGATTCTGGTACTATGACCTTAGGCGGCTCAACTGGTTTGATCGCAATTGGGCTGCGTACTTGATAATCACCGGCTTCCCATGTGATCGAGCCAAATGCCCAGGAATCTAATACCTCAGAGCCATTTTTACTGAAGGTTAGTTCGTAAACACCTAAACCATCAGCGTTGAAGCCCATTGTATTGCTGGTTTCAAACTGGCCTGTTGCAAAGTTATATACATTGACTTCCACGTCGATACCGGCAGGTGCTTCGACGGACGCAACATAACTAGACTCTCCAGACACATTATTCACATAGCGTCTGATAGTTTGCGTTGTTGCCAGAGACTCGATTGCAATAGATGCAATATTCAAATCGCTTGGGTCAAGTGAGTATCCAAAGCTTGGTAAATCACCGCAGCTCACACCATATGCAGCCAATTCTGAGTTGGCAAAATCAGCATCGCCCGCACCACATAAGAACGCGTCATAGTCTATATCATTTGCATCATAGACCAATCCTGGATTCACCGCGCTGTTTGGTACGGCATGTCCTGCACCATAATCAAATGGGTCAGCTGGGGTAACTCCGTTTTCTTTGACTACGTCTTGGCGTGCAGAGGTCATCAGTGCTGATTTCACTGCGGCTGGAGACCATGAAGGATTCACTTCACGAATCAAAGCTGCCATACCTGCAATATGTGGAGAGGACATAGAGGTTCCACTCAAGAACGCATAGCTTTCTCCTGTCGTGCCGGTATCGATTTGAGAACCAGATGTACCCGCAAGGATTTGTACACCTGGTGCAGTGATATCGGGTTTGATGATGTCAGCAGTTGCCAAACTCTCGCCACGTGACGAGAAATCAGCCATTTGATTGCCGATCTGAGTCGAGCTGGATGCGATGCCGTCATTGGTCAATGTTACTGATACTGGCATATTCTCCAATACAGCAGCTACATTTAATCCATCTGTTTTGGTAATCATAACACCCGGAATAGTGATGCCTGTTCCGTCACCACCCATAGCTGTTGGTTCTCTATCATCAGAGTACACTAACACGCCAACGGCGCCCGCATTTTGAGCGTTTAGAATCTTTTCACTAAAGTTACAGGTACCGCGTGCAATCAGAGCGATTTTACCAGTTAGCTCACCGTCTGGATTATCAAGTCCAGCGCCACAGGCCAATGCCGGAGATGCTGCAACGAGGTCGCCCATTAATCCACCTTGTGGAATAGCAGTCGTAATCGAACCAGGGATAGAAAATAACTCTTCGGTTACACCGTCATAAGTTACCTCTACTGCTTTACCTACCAAAGCAGCTTCACCATCATAGGTGGAGGCAGCCACAGTGGTTACCCAAGGAACGTTATGGGCTACTGTTTGAGCGCCAGGTCCGCTGTTACCCGCTGACAAAGAACTGAAAACACCTCCTTTTGAGGCATTAAAGAAAGCCACATGAACGGGATCTGTCATTGCGGTTCTGCTGCCACTGATGGAGAAGTTGATGACGTCTACGCCGTCTGCAACTGCATCGTCGATTGCAGCAACCGAATCTCCAGTTGAACAGCCACTGTTACCGGGTGCACTGCCATTCCAGCATACTTTGTACGCTGCGACGCGAGCTCGCGGAGCAATACCAGAAACTGTTCCTACATCAACACCAAGCAAAGAGGCAGTCACTCCCTCGTTACCGCCTGCAGTAGTCATCGTGTGAGTACCATGGCCATCGGCATCTCGGGGAGAATCAAATTCACCAGGCAGAATAGTTGCGTTTGCAGAGAACGATGCATTGTAATAACGAGCACCGATCAGTTTATTATTACACGCGAATTCAGGATCTGTACCCACATCACATGCACCTGCCCAGTCAGGTCGAGTGTCTGCTATTGGACCAAATCCTGTATCATCAAGACTAGGGTTTTCCGGCCATACACCAGAATCAACGATACCAATGATAACATCTTCACCTTTCACACCGATATCATGTAAACCGCCAGGAGAGGTAAGACCTAGGAATCGTGGCGTGTTCGCAGTGTCCATTTGGCGTAATTCATCCGGCCAAATATTCAACACATCTGGATTGTTTTTAAGCTTCTCAACTTGAGTCTTACTCATCTCAGCGGCAAAACCGTTAAAAGAGTGCTCGTAGTGATAGACCGCCTTGGATACACCAACGCTGCTTAATACTCTATTTTGTTTGTTTCTAAGTTCGGTCCGGTATGCAATAGATGCTGCGGAATTGGGGTCATATCGATTCCCACTAGTGCCGGCAAGCATTTTATGTTCAATTTGAGCAACATCTTCTCTTGAAGCTGCAGGTGCTCCTTTTAATTGAACAATGTAGCGAGTTTTTGATTGTTGAAGGGCAGAGCTGCTTGAATCGAGCGTAAATTGACTGATGTTTGGATTCGCCAACGCTAATGCGCTGTGAACCGACATAGCCAGAAAGCACCCAGTGCTGAGTACCGTAAGCTGTTTACGTAACATTGAATTTTCCTTCGATTTTATATCGTTATAATTATGAGTAGATTGTTACTCTACTTCTTGGTTTAGAAAATTTAACCTAAACATTTAGTCTAGTGATGTGACTATAACGCTCAGGATTTTCTGGGTCTAGTAATAACATGTTTATTAGCAGACTCAAAAAATGAAACAAAATCCTGCAAGAAATATTCCTTTTGCTTATCTATATGATTTTACTAAGATAATTTCAAAAAATCCGATAAGGTTGACTTAGGGTTGTAAAAATAACCGACAGTTAGAACCGAAGTAATGGATTATGCCAATCTGCTTAATTTTACAGAAATTTGAAATTATCCCTTGATCTTCATTATTGGGTCTGTAAAATGCGCGCTCGCTTCGGGGCAAACTTAAAAGAATGTCCATTCACAAAGACCGCTTAGCGGAATTTGTGACACAGCTGTAAAGCAAGTGTGAAGCGGGATGGCGGCAAGTTGGTGATTTGAAATTTTTCGCAAAAAGCCAAATAAAATTGTTGACATCAAACCTAGGGCGTGTAGAATTCGCGTCCCGCTTGAGAGAGACTCTCAAGCCGCTCAAAAGAGCACTGTTCTTTAACAATTGATAACAAGACAATCTGTGTGGGCACTCGACTAAAAGAGTGTCAACCAAAAAAGTTCATATTTCGATATTTAATTGAAGAGTTTGATCATGGCTCAGATTGAACGCTGGCGGCAGGCCTAACACATGCAAGTCGAACGGTAGCAGAAAGAAGCTTGCTTCTTTGCTGACGAGTGGCGGACGGGTGAGTAATGCTTGGGAACTTGCCTTTGGGAGGGGGATAACAGTTGGAAACGACTGCTAATACCGCATAACGTCTACGGACCAAAGGGGGCTTAGGCTCCCGCCTAAAGAGAGGCCCAAGTGAGATTAGCTAGTTGGTGAGGTAAGAGCTCACCAAGGCGACGATCTCTAGCTGTTCTGAGAGGAAGATCAGCCACACTGGGACTGAGACACGGCCCAGACTCCTACGGGAGGCAGCAGTGGGGAATATTGCACAATGGGGGAAACCCTGATGCAGCCATGCCGCGTGTGTGAAGAAGGCCTTCGGGTTGTAAAGCACTTTCAGTTGTGAGGAAAGGTTGATGGTTAATACCCATCAGCTGTGACGTTAGCAACAGAAGAAGCACCGGCTAACTCCGTGCCAGCAGCCGCGGTAATACGGAGGGTGCGAGCGTTAATCGGAATTACTGGGCGTAAAGCGCACGCAGGCGGTTTGTCAAGCTAGATGTGAAAGCCCCGGGCTTAACCTGGGAATTGCATTTAGAACTGGCAGGCTAGAGTCTTGGAGAGGGGAGTGGAATTCCAGGTGTAGCGGTGAAATGCGTAGATATCTGGAGGAACATCAGTGGCGAAGGCGACTCCCTGGCCAAAGACTGACGCTCATGTGCGAAAGTGTGGGTAGCGAACAGGATTAGATACCCTGGTAGTCCACACCGTAAACGCTGTCTACTAGCTGTGTGTGTATTATATACGTGCGTAGCGAAGCTAACGCGCTAAGTAGACCGCCTGGGGAGTACGGCCGCAAGGTTAAAACTCAAATGAATTGACGGGGGCCCGCACAAGCGGTGGAGCATGTGGTTTAATTCGATGCAACGCGAAGAACCTTACCTACTCTTGACATCCAGAAAATTTGGCAGAGATGCCTCAGTGCCTTCGGGAATTCTGAGACAGGTGCTGCATGGCTGTCGTCAGCTCGTGTCGTGAGATGTTGGGTTAAGTCCCGCAACGAGCGCAACCCTTGTCCTTAGTTGCCAGCATTAAGTTGGGCACTCTAAGGAGACTGCCGGTGACAAACCGGAGGAAGGTGGGGACGACGTCAAGTCATCATGGCCCTTACGAGTAGGGCTACACACGTGCTACAATGGCGAGTACAGAGGGAAGCGAGACAGTGATGTGGAGCGGATCCCTTAAAGCTCGTCGTAGTCCGGATTGGAGTCTGCAACTCGACTCCATGAAGTCGGAATCGCTAGTAATCGCAGGTCAGCATACTGCGGTGAATACGTTCCCGGGCCTTGTACACACCGCCCGTCACACCATGGGAGTGGGATGCAAAAGAAGTAGTTAGTCTAACCTTCGGGAGGACGATTACCACTTTGTGTTTCATGACTGGGGTGAAGTCGTAACAAGGTAACCCTAGGGGAACCTGGGGTTGGATCACCTCCTTACATAAAGGCTTGGCCTGTTTTGGCTGAGTGTTCACACAGATTGTTTTGTTGTTAGTAAAGAAGAGCAAAGAAGTAAGTGCTTGGGTAACAAGCAAATATTGCTAATGCGCGTAGCAGAAGCAAGAAATAGGCTTGTAGCTCAGCTGGTTAGAGCGCACCCCTGATAAGGGTGAGGTCGGCAGTTCAAGTCTGCCCAAGCCTACCAAATTCCCGCCTATGCGGCGTTATTTGACTCGTCGTGTACAAAAACGGTACACGTGTTCATCAAATGCCTTGCCTAGACGCGAATTACTGTGATTTACATGAGAAATGTAATATTACGGGGCTATAGCTCAGCTGGGAGAGCGCCTGCCTTGCACGCAGGAGGTCAGCAGTTCGATCCTGCTTAGCTCCACCACTTTCAAAGAGGAAAGTGATTGCTCGATAAAGGAAGTAAGCCTTAATCAATGGATGTTGCATTAGCATGTATTGATTAGGGTTTTTTAAAGCCTTAAATGTTCTTTAACAATTTGGAAAGCTGATAAAGTAATCAAAACAAAGAGTTATTAATGAGGAGAAATCCTCAAGCGTACTCTATCTGATTTTGTGATTAGTACTTGTCACGCATACATAGAGTCTTTGGTGACTCACGTCAAATCTATGCAAGCCTGCTCAGCGGTGGTTGGGTTAGGTGCAAGAGGGGATTTGGGGTTGTATGGTTAAGTGACTAAGCGTATACGGTGGATGCCTAGGCAGTTAGAGGCGATGAAGGACGTGTAAGTCTGCGAAAAGCTGTGGTGAGCTGACAAAACGCATTTGAGCCACAGATGTCCGAATGGGGAAACCCACCGCTTCGGCGGTATCATTAACTGAATACATAGGTTAATGAGGCAAACGAGGGGAACTGAAACATCTAAGTACCCTTAGGAAAAGAAATCAACCGAGATTCCCCTAGTAGCGGCGAGCGAACGGGGATTAGCCCTTAAGCTAATTGTAAGCCAGTGGAATGTGTTGGAAAGCACAACGGTACAAGGTGATAGTCCTGTACACAAAGGCGAGCTTTAAGTGAAATCGAGTAGGTCGGGACACGTGTTATCTTGACTGAATATGGGGGGACCATCCTCCAAGGCTAAATACTCCTAACTGACCGATAGTGAACCAGTACCGTGAGGGAAAGGCGAAAAGAACCCCTGTGAGGGGAGTGAAATAGAACCTGAAACCGTATACGTACAAGCAGTGGGAGCCCTACGGGGTGACTGCGTACCTTTTGTATAATGGGTCAGCGACTTATATTTTGTAGCGAGGTTAACCATATAGGGGAGCCGTAGCGAAAGCGAGTGTTAACTGCGCGTCTAGTTGCAAGGTATAGACCCGAAACCCGGTGATCTAGCCATGGGCAGGTTGAAGGTTGAGTAACATCAACTGGAGGACCGAACCCACTAACGTTGAAAAGTTAGGGGATGACTTGTGGCTGGGGGTGAAAGGCCAATCAAACCGGGAGATAGCTGGTTCTCCCCGAAAGCTATTTAGGTAGCGCCTCGGACGAACACCTTTGGGGGTAGAGCACTGTTAAGGCTAGGGGGTCATCCCGACTTACCAACCCTTTGCAAACTCCGAATACCAAAGAGTGCTATCCGGGAGACACACGGCGGGTGCTAACGTCCGTCGTGAAGAGGGAAACAACCCAGACCGCCAGCTAAGGTCCCAAAATATTGCTAAGTGGGAAACGATGTGGGAAGGCTAAGACAGCTAGGAGGTTGGCTTAGAAGCAGCCACCCTTTAAAGAAAGCGTAATAGCTCACTAGTCGAGTCGGCCTGCGCGGAAGATGTAACGGGGCTAAGCAATATACCGAAGCTGCGGATGTGTGCACCACCAGATACTATTTGATAAAAAGCTAACAGCAACGTGATTTGCTTTTGAATCACCTGCTGGTAAAGCGTTCCAAACGTCGAGTGATGTTGGAGTGATATTGAGTAGTATGTGGGGTGCACACATGGTAGGGGAGCGTTGTGTAAGTGGTTGAAGGTGAGCTGTGAGGCTTGCTGGACATATCACAAGTGCGAATGCTGACATGAGTAACGATAATGGGGGTGAAAAACCCCCACGCCGGAAGACCAAGGTTTCCTGTCCCATGCTAATCAGGGCAGGGTAAGTCGGCCCCTAAGGCGAGGCAGAAATGCGTAGTCGATGGGAAACGGATTAATATTTCCGTACTTGTATTATCAGTGATGGGGGGACGGAGAAGGCTAGGCAGGCTTGGTGTTGGTTATCCAAGTGAAAGTGCGTAGGCTGGTGAACTAGGTAAATCCGGTTCACTAAGGTCGAGACACGAGACGAGACTCTACGGAGTCGAAGCTGTTGATGCCATGCTTCCAGGAAAAGCCTCTAAACTTATGATAATACAAACCGTACCCCAAACCGACACAGGTGGTCAGGTAGAGAATACTAAGGCGCTTGAGAGAACTCGGGTGAAGGAACTCGGCAAAATAGTACCGTAACTTCGGGAGAAGGTACGCCCCTGTTTGTGAACGCCTTGCGCGGTAAGCAGATGGGGGTCGCAGTGACCAGGTGGCTGGGACTGTTTATTAAAAACACAGCACTGTGCTAAATCGAAAGATGACGTATACGGTGTGACACCTGCCCGGTGCCGGAAGGTTAATTGATGGGGTTAGCGTAAGCGAAGCTCTTGATCGAAGCCCCGGTAAACGGCGGCCGTAACTATAACGGTCCTAAGGTAGCGAAATTCCTTGTCGGGTAAGTTCCGACCTGCACGAATGGTGTAACCATGGCCACGCTGTCTCCACCCGAGACTCAGTGAAATTGAAATCGCAGTGAAGATGCTGTGTACCCGCACCTAGACGGAAAGACCCCGTGAACCTTTACTACAGCTTGGCACTGAACATTGAACCTACTTGTGTAGGATAGGTGGGAGGCTTTGAAGCGAGGACGCCAGTTCTTGTGGAGCCGCCGTTGAAATACCACCCTGGTATGTTTGATGTTCTAACGTTGTCCCCTTATCGGGGATGCGGACAGTGTCTGGTGGGTAGTTTGACTGGGGCGGTCTCCTCCCAAAGAGTAACGGAGGAGCACGAAGGTTAGCTAATCACGGTCGGACATCGTGAGGTTAGTGCAATGGCATAAGCTAGCTTAACTGCGAGACAGACACGTCGAGCAGGTACGAAAGTAGGTCATAGTGATCCGGTGGTTCTGTATGGAAGGGCCATCGCTCAACGGATAAAAGGTACTCCGGGGATAACAGGCTGATACCGCCCAAGAGTTCATATCGACGGCGGTGTTTGGCACCTCGATGTCGGCTCATCACATCCTGGGGCTGAAGTCGGTCCCAAGGGTATGGCTGTTCGCCATTTAAAGTGGTACGCGAGCTGGGTTTAGAACGTCGTGAGACAGTTCGGTCCCTATCTGGTGTGGGCGTTGGATGATTGAGGGGAGCTGCTCCTAGTACGAGAGGACCGGAGTGGACGAACCGCTGGTGTTCGGGTTGTCATGCCAATGGCATTGCCCGGTAGCTACGTTCGGAATCGATAACCGCTGAAAGCATCTAAGCGGGAAGCGAGCCCCAAGATGAGTCATCCCTGACAGTTTAACTGTCCTAAAGGGTTGTTGAAGACTACGACGTAGATAGGCAGGGTGTGGAAGCGTTGTAAGGCGTTAAGCTAACCTGTACTAATTGCCCGTGAGGCTTAACCATACAACACCCAAATTCCTTGATGGAATGGCGTGTTGCATGAGTGACAAGACGACACAAAACAAAGAGTACGCAAGACTCGATTTGATTACGATATCGCTTTTCCAACATTGTTAATTTAGTTTAAAGCTGGTTGAACGAGACCTCAAAGTAGAGGCTGGCTCAGCAAGCGCAAACGTTATCTTGAAAATCGGACGTCACTACGTTCCGCAATTCGCTTCGATAAGTTTGCACAACGTTTATGCCTGGCGGCCATAGCGATACGGTACCACCTGATCCCATTCCGAACTCAGAAGTGAAACGTATTAGCGGCGATGGTAGTGTGGGGTCTCCCCATGTGAGAGTAGCACACCGCCAGGCTCCCAATTAGAAGAAAGGCTACCTGATTAGGTAGCCTTTTTTCGTTTCTGCGATACCAAAAATGACTCTGTCATCCCCGCAACGCTCCTGAGCGGGGATCTTTCCAAAAGGCTGACTCGCTCAGACAAGACGCATCACTCTTGTCTTTGCACTTCTTCTGCAACTCTCTGTGGCTGAGCAAGGTTTTTTTGACATTCCTCAAGATTCAACAGATCCCGGCCAAGAAGCACGTCGGGATGACAGTGACGTTGTCATACTCGCAACGCTCTTGGGGTGAACGGGAGGCTTTCAGAAGCATCGCTTCTGCCCGTGAACGACTTGCCATGGATGGCAAGACTGGGTGCGTTACCATGGATGGATTTAATGCAAGTTTTTAAAGCACTAAAGCGAAGAAATGACCTGTCACCAAAAGGCTGACTCGTTCAAAAAATACCCATGTTCTAGTGAGAAGATTTATTTGAATATTAACGCAATCAATTAAAACATACTTGGGTGCCATAGCTTTCACTCCGTTCTGATAACTATAACCTTATGATTTTTATAATGTTGTTCGAGTCAGCGAATTTGCAACAAGGTAGATATTAAATTTAAGATTTACTTAATAATATGGCATTAGACTTCTAATTTTAGTTGGAATCTTACAATGTATGTAACGGTCGTAGTCCCTGCGAAAAATGAGCGAGATAATATCGAACCTTTAGTTACAGAGATCGTATACGTAATGCGCGACCTTTGTGACTTTGAAATTCTCTATGTGGATGATGGTAGTGACGACGGTACTTACGAAGAGTTAAAAAGACTTGCTAAAATTGGATCGAATCGACTTTCAGTTATAAAACATCGTTATTCAGTAGGCCAAAGCACGGCTATTATCAGTGCCGTTAGGCGGGCTAGAGGCGATCTGATTGTCACACTGGATGCCGATGGGCAAAATGACCCGTTTGATATTGCTAAATTATTTGAAGAAGCAAAAAAGCAGCCAATTGGTAGTCACTTTTGTATTGCAGGATACCGCAAAGGGCGCAAGGACACCCGTTGGAAGAGATTTCAGTCTCGCATAGCAAACCGCGTTAGATCTGCAATTCTAAAAGATGATACACCTGACACTGGTTGTGGTCTGAAAATAATTCCCACATCTACTTTCTTACTGTTACCTTACTTTGACCACATGCATCGATTCTTACCTTCGTTAGTGAAACGCTTAGGCGGTAAGATCGTAACCGTGGTAGTGAACCATCGTGACCGTCAATTTGGCGAGTCAAAATACAACATGTTGGGTAGGTTGCGAGTAGGTATCATCGATCTATTCGGAGTTATGTGGCTACAAAGACGAAGTAAAATCCCAGAGTTTGTCGATGAAAACTAATCGCTCAAAATGGGTATCGATTGCTGTAAGTGTAATAAAAAGTAAGCTTCTTATTGTCACTTTATTTATCACGTTAGGTTTAGTGTTTAGTACACACTCTACATTCGAATCCTTCAATGAGAAATGGATAGATCAATACGTTCGCTACAATGGTTGGCTCGGTATTCTCTATTTTCTTGGAATTGGAATCGTATTCTCATTCCTTGGAGGCCCTCGACAATTAGTCGCTTTTTTGGGCGGTTATGCGTTTGGTCTAGTCAATGGCACCATATTCTCGACTCTAGCCCTCACCTGCAGTTGTTTTTTGTCTTTTGCGCTAGCAAGAAACCTTGGCAGAGAATCTTTCAATCAAAAATTTTCAGAAAAAGTGCAATCCGTCAGTCGTTTTCTGGCCATTAATCCAGTATCCAAAACCATCATAATTCGTTTGTTACCTATCGGAAACAATCTAGTGACGAATATGGTAGCAGGGCTTACTCAAGTCAAAGCACGGTATTTTGTTTTAGGTTCATCCATTGGCTACATTCCACAGATGGCGATTTTTGCACTGATGGGGAAGGGAATCGTGGTGCAGTCGTATTGGAAAATCGGAATTAGCGTTATTTTATTCTTAATTTCCAGTATCTGGAGTGTTTACCTGTACCGAAATTACCGAAAACAAAGAGCAATTGAACGTCTAAATCAGACACATCCTATTCAAGATTGAGGACATCAGATGCCAATTAGTGGGTTTCGTAAAGAACGCCAATACACATCGCTCAAATTTGGTTCCCAACATTATGAAAACCTTGTGTTTCTTGGTGTTTTGGCATTGTTAATCTTATTTGTAGGAATCGGTTTGCGCGAGCCATGGCCTGCGGACGAACCTCGTTTTGCCTTGGTAGCAAAGGAAATGGTGGATACAGGACAGTGGTTATTTCCCAGCAGAGGAGGGGAATTTTATCCAGATAAGCCGCCTGTCTTTATGTGGTCAATCGCGGTTTTCTATTGGCTTACAGGTTCAATCAATATCGCTTTCCTTTTACCCAGCGCTTTGTGTGGATTTATTACGCTGTTCGCTATTTATGATATTACAAGAAGGCTTTGGGATAACCAAACCGGCATGATTGCTGGATTGACCCTGTTGGTGTCAATTCAATTCGTTTTACAAGCCAAAACTGCCCAGATTGATGCAATGGTTTGCTGTTGGATCACCCTTGGCTGTTATTGCTTGCTGCGATTTTTGTTATTGAACCATCAATGGAAGTGGTATTTAGCGGCCTTTTTTTTCATGGGTTTGGGTGTGATAACAAAAGGAGTGGGTTTTCTGCCTTTGCTGATGTTACTACCCTATGCAGTTGTTCGGTTTGTTAGCCCGAGTAACGCATCCGAAATTAATGGCGGCTGGAAGTGGCTTCTAGGCCCTCTCGTAATGCTGGCTACAATCGGACTCTGGTTGATACCAATGCTTATCGTGGTAGAACAAAGTGGCAACCCGGCTCTTGAGGCCTATCGAGACAATATCCTGTTTCGTCAAACGGTTACACGTTACGCGGACTCTTGGCATCATATCAAACCATTTTGGTATTACCTTGTCGCGGTTGTTCCTATATTTTGGCTTCCTGTTTCGGCATTGATTCCATGGTTAGTCAAACCATGGAAACAGGCGGTTCTTAGCGGTGACAGACGGATTATTTTACCTTTGTTTTGGGTTATTTTGGTTTTAATTTTCTTTAGTCTTAGTCCCGGTAAACGAGGTGTATATATTTTACCTGCATTGCCGATGTTGGCGATGATAAGTGCTCCCTACATCAAGTCCGTAGTCGCACGTGTCGGTCCTCAGTGGTTGTTATGGGGAATAACCTTTGTGTTAGCGACACTCTTGTTGGTGTTGGGTCTTGCCGGTTTACAAGAAGCCAAGTTTGCCGTCAAATTGACTCGGGATTATCCCATTGAACCATGGTGGTTTTTTATCACTATAGGGGGAGTAGGAGTCATTAGCAGTGCGTTAACATTGCGAAAATGGCGTGTGTTTAATTGGTTGATATTTATTCCCTTTTTGTGGTTGCTGTACAGTACTTGGGGATACACTCTGTTGTCGCCAGTGAAAACTCCAAAAGGAATTTTTGAACAAGCCAAAACAATCGTAGATTCCAATGCTAAGATAGCTTTAGTGGATTTCTCAGAGCAGTTTCTTTTGTTTTCGCCCTATCAGATGACCCACTTTGGCTATCATACTGCTCATGATATTCAGATTAAATCCGCTTGGATTTGGTTGGCATCGGATGACAACCGATATCTTATACTACCTCAGGAAGCAATAACGGATTGCTTCAATACAAGCTTTGCCATCAATCTGGGGTATGCACACAGGCAAAACTGGATGCTACTCGATCCAGCCAGCCGCTTAGACGAGTGTTTACCCGAGACAAATTCTATCGCTGGATTTAGCACTTTATCGCAAAATGACTGAATAATATTGAAGTTCAGTGAGCTATCCCTATAGTTTTGCCGTACCAAAAGGCAATAAACTATAGGGAGTAAGCAATGTTCAAAAATAATCGGCTCAGATCATTTCACAGTTCACTGTTTATGGTGATTTTGACCCTTCTCACGGTACAGTTCGCCAATGCAGAAAGCATTAAGGCGAAAGGTAGCGATGGAGTTCAACTGGAATTTCAAGTACTCGAAAGATTTGAGCGTCCATGGGCGATGGCATTTCTGCCGGATGGCCGCTCTTTGGTCACTGAAAAAGCCGGACAAATGTACTTAATTACAAGTGAAGGAAAGAAGCACCGTACCGTTGCTAATATCCCCATTGTGACGATGCGTGGTCAGGGTGGTCTGGGTGACATTGTGGTACATCCTGATTTTGACAAAAACCAAGTAGTATTCCTATCTTACGTTGAGCGAGATCCAAAGGACGACAGTCTCAGTGGTGCTGTTGTTGAAAAGGCCAAACTGATTGATTTGGATAGCTCGCCAAAGCTGAGTGAGCGTCAAATTATATGGAGACAGGCACCTAAAGTGACCGGTAATGGACATTACTCCCACCGAATTGCCATCGCACCGGATGGTCATCTTTTTATCACATCTGGGGAACGTCAAAAGTTTTCTCCCTCACAAAATATGGCCATGAACTTGGGCAAAATTGTGCGTATTCGTCAAGACGGAAGTATACCTGAAGATAACCCTTTCTTCGGAAATGGAGATATTACTGAACAAATTTGGTCGTTAGGCCACCGCAATCCTCTTGGCATTGCTTTCGATGCAAAAGGCAGACTTTGGGCCCATGAAATGGGGCCAAAACATGGTGACGAATTGAATCTAATCGAACGGGCAAAAAACTATGGTTATCCTGTGGTTTCTCAAGGTGATCATTACTCTGGGGTGAAGATTCCGAATCATGAAGATATACCTATTTATCAATCACCTAAGGCATTTTGGGTGCCGGCAATCAGTCCAGCTGGCATGGTGATATATCAAGGAGATAAATTTAAAGATTGGCAAGGTAATGCTCTGATTGGCGGATTATCATCTCAGGCATTGGTGCGAGTCGAACTGAGTGATTCGAACAATAGGATCGAGGCCAAAGAAGTTGCCCGATATGAATGGGGACAGCGTGTCCGTGAAATAGAGCAAAATCAAGCTGGTGATTTATATATATTAGAAGACGGGGAATCAGGGCGTCTTTTGAAACTTTCAGTCCGTTAAACAGGCCTTGGTGTACTGGTCCAGCAGGATTTCGTGCTGGGCCAAAGACCGCTTAAACTCCTCGGTACTCGCCAATTTGTTGCTAATGTAGGTGCGAAATTCGTCAGCTAAATCATTGTTGTTTAACCACGCTTGCAAAATCAGTTGGGTGCGCGAGAATAAATGCAGTAATGCTTCAAAGGAAGGTGCCAAATTGTTTCTATATTGATTGATTACTTCTATAGGAGCCGACCCGCAAGTGCTTTTCTTCAACACTTCAGAAACGGATTCGTTCATTTTACTCAGTAAAAATTGAGACTTTACCTGCATTCTCCATCCCGCGGCCAACAAAGGATATTGTCGAAGAGTGTTAAGTTGAGCTTCAAGTTCTTCAGTATTATTTGAAGCAAATTGAAGGTGGTTCAAGTAATTCAATGCTTCAACCACCAAATTGACTTGAGTCGAATCCATTTCGATAAAGTCTACTTGATTGCTTGCGAACTGTAATTTGGTCTCTTCACTTAACAGGAGAAGATTGCTCCATACGCCTGATAAATTGGACTGTTTAATATCGATTAATTGATCAACCCGTTTCAGCAAGGCTTGGTCTGTAAAATGTTGACGGCATTCTTGGAGGCTTTCGAGTAGTTTCACTTCGTAAATAAATCGTTGCGATGGCAACTGTACTTTACCCAAAGCCGTGTTGCGCTGAGCAATCAATGTTGCCGCACCACACTTATTCAAATCATTAAACTCGGAGAAATTAATGGTCGTCTGTGAGATAGTCGACTCTAATAGTTTACGACTAGGATAATGCAAAGTCAGAGTGGGAGGAGAGGGTATACTAATACCTAAATTCCGTTCCATTAACTGAGCGTATTGGTCTAATTTGTCGTTGAAAAGCCCGCTAAAGCAACTGCTTAGACTAATCAGCGAAAATAGCAGTACACAGCTAAGTTGAAGTTGTGACCGGTGGATTCTAGAAACCCAGCCTGGACCACCGGAGTGTTTTAATAACCAATTCTGGATAGCTTTAGTATATCTGCTCGTCATCCGATGCAATGATTACCTTTAATCTGTTTCGCTCTTCATCAAGATGGAGCTTGATGTGTACCTCACTGCAACAATTAGGGCATTCATCAAAATAATCTTGATCACCATTACTGTAATCTAATTCGACCACGAAATGGTTGGCGCAATGGGGACATTTTATCCGATGGCGTTTTATTTCGTTACTCATTTTGTTTCTCCCATACTACATAACCAATAACCTGATCTGTATGGCCGCGCTATAGATTCAGGCTTTCGCTTGAGAGGCGATACTTCTGCCGCCGTCCACTTTCAATATGTGGCCGGTGATATAACTGGCTTCAATTAAAAAGTGAATCGCTTGCGCAATATCCCGTTGCGACCCTAACTTGTTTAAAGGGATTTGTTTCAAAATCTGCTTCTTGTCTTGCTCATCTAGGTGCTTTTCCGGCCACATAATTGCACCAGGAGCAACACCATTAACGCGTACTGCTGGGGCCATCTCTTGAGCCAGCGACTCTGTCATAGTGACTAAGGCCGCCTTTGCCATACAATACAGAGTATGGTCCTTCAATGGGCGTTCTGCATGGATATCCACCATGTTTATGACAACACCTTGATTTTTCTCTAGATGTTTTTTGCACATTTGGGTGAGAAACAAAGGGGCTTGCATATTGGTACCCACCAAGCTTTGCCAATCGTCTCGGCCTATGCTGCCTATTGGGGTCGGGTAAAAGCTAGAAGCGTTGTTGATCAGCACATCTAACCTTCCAAAACCACTCAATGCCTGGTCAACCAGATTGTTGAGATTTTGAATCTGAGTGATATCTGCTTGGACGAGAATTGCAGATTTGGCGCGCATTTCGTTGAGTTGGTTAAGCAATTGTTGCGCTGCCTCGGTAGAATGATGGCAATGAAGGACAATGTTGTAACCTAGCTTATGCAGAAATTGTGCGGTATAGGCTCCAAGACGTTTTCCACTTCCTGTTATCATCACTACTTTTGAATTTGACTGCATGGGTTTTTCGCTTTTTCAAGATTTGATATCACAACAATACGATTATTTGTCTAAGTTGTTAAGCAGGGTGGTGGCACTTTCTAAGTAATTTCCACCAAACAACAAAGCGTGATTTAGTACATGGTAGAGTTGATAAATCGGTTTACGATACTGATATTCATCGTCGAGAGGCCACTGAGTTTCATAACCTTGATAAAATGCGTTTGGAAATCGATTGAACAGTTCCGTCATAGCAAGGTCTGTTTCTCTGTCGCCAAAATAAATTGCTGGATCAAATAGACTGGGCCGATCACCCACAAACCCGACATTGCCTGACCAAAGGTCGCCATGCAACATTGATGGCGTCGGATTGTGCCCGGCCAATAGACGCACCACGGTGTCCACCGCTGCATCGATATTGACCAGTTCATGTCCTTTTTCGGCCAACAGTTGCAGCATAAAGCCAATGCGCTGTTCAGCAAAAAACTGGGCCCACTTTTTGTGCCATTGATTCGGTTGCGGGGTCGAGCCAATAAAGTTATCGGACTGCCACCCATACATGGCTTGGGTTTGATTTTGATGCATTAAGGCGAGTTGCTGACCCAGTTGATGCCAAGTAGCACTGTTGCCTTCGGTTAACTTTAGAAATTCCAATACCAGAAAACTGTGTTCGCCAACGATTCCTAGACAGACGGTTTTCGGTATTTTAAATCCCTCTAAAAGACCTAAATGTTGTAGACTTTCCGATTCCGACTCGAATAATTCGAGATGCTGAGCTAGGTTCGTTTTGACGAAAAATCGCCGCCGACCATCACTAATTCGATAGGCATGATGGGTATCGCCTGAACGGATCTCACGGATATCATCACAGATGAAATCCGTCTCAATCTGAGTGGATATTTGCTCACTGATAAAATGCCACATGGAGTCATCACCAAAGGTACCGAATTTTCAGTATGGAACATCTCTGAATGAGGTGATGGTTCATTTCGGCATTTAAAAGCCCTTACTTATACTTTTTCAGAATTACACAACAGGTTGATAAAAACCGTTAAATTTCCAAACGCTATGTCGCTCAACTCGGCGTATCAAGTCGGTGAAATCACCAATATTGTGCTCTCTTCATTGCTTTGAACTCTTCTACTCGTCTGTGTTCATCATTCGCCGCAAATTTGAGAAAGTCTTAAATGTTGAACTCATTACCATGGTATTAGCGAGCCAAACCGGCATATTACCTGATGGTTCCCCATATCCAATATAGGTGATTTTGATACGATTAGGGGCCAACTCCACTAAATGCCACTGGCCTTTCACCTGCTCGATCCTCACGTAATCTCGATCCACTGGAATGGCTGAGGTGCCATCCGAAATTGTAATGATAAGCTCGTGATCTTTGATCTCTTCAATCTCAGAAAAGGTTGCCATATCGCGATCTTTGACAGGCCAGGGTGCACTGAATGTGGTACGAACGAGTCTCTGATTGGGATTAGGGCGTGCGACAATAGTGACGTGTTCGACATTCTCAATCCACATTGAAGCGCGGTCAACGTCATCCAATAGTGCCAAAAACTGCTCAATGTTTCCCGACGTTTCTACCTGAGCTTTTACCCATTGATATCCACTTGGCGAGTCGGCCGAAAATAAACGAATGTCAGTTTGAACCTTTTCTGAATTCCAGATTTGAGGCAAATCTGTAGCGTTACAGGCAAAACTAACACATAAGATCAGCGAGATTGAAACGAAATGGGATTTCCAAAGCAAATGGCTCTGAATGCGTTGCGCGAAGTCGACTATTTTAGGTATCATTCCATCTACCGCTCTGATCGTAGCAGAGCTCTTTTTTTTGAAAGTACATTGAGTATGGTTCTCAGTTTACAGATCAAACACCCAAAATGGGTGTTTTTTATTGCTCTGTCTGAACGATACTTTTTTTAATCACAAGTGGCGCTTGGTAGGTGTCACCACTGTGCAAGGACTTCCCAATGATAACGATTACTCTTCCCGATGGCAGTCAACGCCAATTTGAACATTCAGTATCTGTAATGGATGTGGCCAATGACATTGGACCCGGACTTGCCAAAGCGACCATTGCAGGCAAAGTGAACGGCAAGCTTGTCGATGCGTGCGACATGATTGAGCAAGATGCTCAATTACAAATTATTACTGCTAAAGATGAGGAAGGGCTCGAAATCATTCGACATTCATGCGCCCACTTGATTGGCCATGCAATCAAACAGCTCTACCCTGATGTGAAGATGGCGATAGGCCCGACTATCGACAATGGTTTTTACTACGATATCGATATGGAGCATTCCCTTAACGATGAAGATTTACAGAAGCTTGAGAAGCGCATGCTCGAGCTGGCAAAAACCAATTATGACGTGGTCAAAAAGACCGTAAGTTGGCAACAAGCTCGTGATACCTTTGAGCAGCGTGGTGAAACCTACAAAATCGAAATCTTGGATGAAAATATCGCTAAAGACGATCGTCCAGGACTGTATCATCATGAAGAATACATCGACATGTGTCGTGGTCCCCATGTTCCTAATATGCGCTTCTGTCAGCATTTTAAAATCATGAAAGTTGCCGGTGCCTATTGGCGCGGCAATAGTGATAATAAAATGCTGCAGCGTATTTATGGCACAGCCTGGGCAGATAAAAAGCAACTCAAAGCCTATTTGACTCGCTTAGAAGAAGCAGAAAAGCGAGATCACCGTAAAATCGGTAAGGCGCTGGACTTGTTCCATTGGCAAGAAGAGGCACCAGGTATGGTGTTTTGGCATAACGATGGATGGAGTATCTATACAGAGCTCGAACATTTCATTCGCAAAAAGCAGCGGGAATACGGCTTTGGCGAAGTAAAAGGCCCGTTGATGATGGACCGAGTATTATGGGAAAAATCCGGTCATTGGGACAAGTACGCTGAAAATATGTTCACGACTGAATCCGAGAAACGTGAATATGCTATCAAGCCGATGAACTGCCCAGGACACGTTCAAATATTCAATCAAGGCTTAAAGAGTTACCGCGATTTGCCACTGCGAATGGCTGAGTTTGGGTGTTGTCACCGAAACGAGCCATCCGGTGCCTTGCACGGATTGATGCGAGTTCGAGGTTTCACTCAGGATGACGCTCACATCTTCTGCACAGAAGAGCAAATTCTGGATGAAGTTAGTAGCTGCATTAAGATGGTATATGAAGTCTATAAAGTGTTTGGCTTTGAGAAAATCGCAGTGAAACTCTCCACTCGACCCGAAAAACGAGTGGGAAGCGACGAAATTTGGGACAAAGCTGAAAAAAATCTTGCTGATGCTCTAAAAGCCAACGATATCGATTTTGCCTATCAGCCCGGAGAGGGAGCGTTCTACGGTCCCAAGATTGAATTCACCTTGCATGACTGCTTAGATCGAGCTTGGCAATGCGGCACCGTTCAGTTGGATTTCTCTATGCCAGGTCGTCTGGGAGCCAGCTATGTAGCGGAAGACGGCGAAAGACGAGTACCTGTTATGATCCACCGAGCGACGTTAGGATCTCTGGAACGTTTCATAGGTATTTTGACCGAAGAGTATGCGGGTTTATATCCCTTGTGGCTTGCTCCGAATCAGATGGTGGTGATGAATATTACAGACAAACAAGGGGAATATGCCCAGTCTGTAGCGAAAAAATTACAACAAAATGGATTTAGAGCAAAGTCTGACTTGAGAAATGAGAAGATAGGCTTTAAAATCCGCGAGCACACACTTAGGCGCATTCCGTTTCTACTCGTTGTTGGAGATAAAGAAATGGAGTCTGGCGAAGTCGCAGTGCGTACACGCAAGGGCGAAGATCTCGGTTCAATGACAGTCGACCGTTTCATAGAAATGGCGAACCAGCAGGTCTTGTCTAAGCAATTAGATTAAATTCGTGGAGGAACGACATATTAAAGGCGCTAATAATAAGGCTCAGGGCGATAAAGCCCGCATTAATGAAGAAATCACAGCATCAGAAGTACGTTTGATCGGTAAAGAAGGTGACCAACTTGGCATTGTGACCCTTTCTGAAGCACAAGACTTAGCAGATCAAGCAAACCTGGACTTAGTGGAAATTAGTCCCAATGCTGAGCCGCCTGTATGTAAAGTAATGGACTACGGAAAGTTCCTTTTCGAAAAGAGTAAAGCTCAGAAAGAGCAAAAGAAGAAGCAAAAGCAAATTCAGGTCAAGGAGATTAAATTTCGCCCTGGCACTGATGAAGGCGACTACCAGGTAAAACTGCGCAACCTGCGTCGCTTTCTAGAAGGGGGTGATAAAGCCAAGGTAACGATCCGTTTCCGCGGACGTGAAATGGCTCACCAAGAGATCGGCATTGAATTGCTAAACCGTGTCAAAACGGACTTAGAAGACATTGCCAACTGCGAGTCTTTCCCTAAACGGGTAGAAGGCAGACAGATGATAATGGTGCTCGCCCCAATTAAGAAGTAGTTGTGGTTTACAAGTAACTGGGACCGTAAAACCGGATCTGCACCCAAGTTCACCAAGCTACTATGTAGTAGATCGACCCTGTCACAACAAAAAACAGTGGTCATAACAATGCGGAGTTTTAGCAATGCCTAAAATGAAAACCAACCGTGGAGCTGCCAAGCGTTTTAGAAAAACCGCTTCTGGCCGTTTCAAGAGCAAGCAGTCTCACTTGCGTCACATTTTGACCAAGAAGAGTTCTAAGCGTAAACGTCACTTACGTGGCAAAAAATTGGCCCATGTATCGGATACTGCGTTAATCCAGCGCATGTTGCCTTACGTTTAAGAATAGGAGACTGAATCATGGCAAGAGTAAAACGTGGTGTAGTTGCACGTGCCCGTCACAAAAAGGTACTGAAGCAAGCCAAAGGTTATTACGGAGCTCGTAGTCGAGTTTATCGCGTTGCTGTTCAGGCAGTAACAAAAGCTGGTCAATATGCATATCGTGACCGTCGTCAGCGTAAGCGTCAATTCCGTCAATTGTGGATTGCCCGTATCAACGCTGCTGCCCGTCAAAATGGCATGTCTTACAGCCGTTTCATTAACGGTTTGAAGAAAGCCTCTGTCGAGATCGATCGTAAGATCCTTGCCGACATCGCGGTGCATGACAAAAACGCATTTTCTGCTTTGGTTGAAGCAGCAAAAGGCGCATTGGCTTAATTTTAACAATTAAGTTTAAGTTCTTTCGGAAAAAGGCGAGCTAGGAAGCTCGCCTTTTTTCCATCTACACGAAAAACATTCCGGCGAGAGAGTTTAAATCGAGCACGATAGTGACTCCGGAATTTCTTTCGTGTTGCTCTTTCTGAGCAGAAAACATTCTGGCGTTTAAAGCCTATTCAAAATACCAATGGTAGTTCCAGAATTTCTTCTGCGATGCTCTTATTACACGAAAAACATTCCGGCGAGAGAGTTTAAATCGAGCACGATAGTGGCTCCGGAATTTCTTTCGTGTTGCTCTTTCTTCGCAGAAAATATTTACCCCACACCATTCCATGAACAAATCTCAAGCTAGAATAAAAGCCAACCACCGCTACATTTGACGGACATGTTAGTCTGTATCAATTGATTTACATCAAGCTAGATTATTTTCAATGCCAGCCCGCTATTGTATTGTGCGGGATTCTTTACGATAATAAATGCAAATCATTATCATTTGTGGTGAGTGACGTGTCGCAGCATACTCTATGGGATTTACCGGTAAAAAAAGAGGCAAAAATATCGGGTCTTCGACTGGGATTGCCTGAGTCTATGGCAAAGCGACTTCAGGAAATGGGTTTCTGTTCAGGGCAGCCGATTCGGTGCATGAAACAGTGCCCATTTAATGGACCCAGAGTAGTACAGTTAGGGGATAGCGTTTTGTCTATCGACCGTATGATCGCAGAAAACATTCACGTCCATTTTGAAGGACAACCACACTGATGTAATACGAAGTGATATTTCACAAGGAAGCATAAACTCACTTTCAATCGGTGTGCATCATCTTCTCACCTAAAGTTGTAGGATCGTCCGTGTCATCAGCACCAAGTCAACACAATTCAAAAGAACAAAAGGTCGTATTGATTGGCAGACCTAATTGTGGCAAGAGTTTGCTATTCAACCAATTGACAGGCTTACAACAAAAAGTTGCCAATTTTCCTGGGGTTACAGTGGAGTTAAAGTCTGGGAAAATGAAAGATCTAACCATCGTTGATTTTCCCGGTACATACTCTTTACACAGCTTTTCCCAAGATGAGCAAGTGGCAGTTGATGCCATATACAGTGCATTGCAAAGTGACGAAACTAGCTTAATTGTTTGCGTTTTAGATGCCTCCAGATTAGAGCGAAGTCTGGTATTTGGTTTGCAAGTGCAAGCTCTTGCGAAGCAGCACGGCAAAGCGTTTGTATTTGTTATCAACATGATTGATGACGCCCTTCGCTTTAATCACCACATTGACATTGGCGCGATGGCAGAGGATCTAGGCAGTCCGGTATTTGCATTATCAGCCAAGACCCTTATCGGTCTGAGCGAATTTCAGACCGCATTGCCGACATTAGTCGAACACAGGCACGATAATATCCCAACCCAAGCTCGTGACGATCATGAAGCTTTAATCAATGCCAGCCGTCACTTGGCGTATCGGTATGGTTTGAATGCAAAAACTGTGTTGAAAAAGCAAAACTGGATAGATGGGTTTTTGTTGCATAATTGGTTGGGTGGTGTGTCCTTCTTATTAATTATGTTCTTGCTATTCCAGAGTATTTTCACCTGGGCCACACCACTTATGGATGGCGTTGAGTTGGCCATTGTCAATCTTGCTCAATGGGTTGCAGCTTGGTTACCGACAGGGATAGTCAGTGATTTTGTCAATGATGCCCTGTTCGGCGGAATGGGATCTTTCTTGGTTTTTGTTCCACAAATAATGGTATTGACCTTTGTCATTGGGTTGTTGGAAGACAGCGGTTATCTCGCTCGCGCCGCACTGATCTGCCACAAGCCATTGAGCTTATTTGGCTTATCTGGCCGTAGCTTCATTCCATACTTGTCTGGACACGCATGTGCAATTCCCGCCATTTTAGCCGCCAGGACGATTGAATCGCCGAGAAAGCGATTGATCACCATGATGACGATTCCACTGATGTCGTGTTCTGCACGTTTACCGGTATATGCACTGCTGATCGCCGTATTTATTCCTCATCATCAATACTTTGGAGGATTGATTAACCTGCAAGGTATCGTTTTCTTTGCGCTGTATTTCACCGGAATTTTAATGGCCTTATTAGTCAGTTTCTTACTAGATCGATTCCAATTCGCGCATAATGATAAGAGTGAAATGCCTTTTATCCTTGAGTTGCCTAGCTATCGATTGCCTCACTGGAAACCTTTAATGTTTAGAGTGCTCAACAGTGCAAAACACTTTATTCGTCGAGCTGCGCCAGTGATATTTATGGTGTCGCTGGTCATCTGGACATTAGGCTACTTCCCAGTGCATCAGGGCGGTCTTGAGCAATCTTGGTTAGGTCAAATTGGACGTTTTATTGAGCCTGTATTCTCCCCACTGGGCATTGATTGGCGATACGGTGTCGCTATCTTGATGTCTTTTCTCGCTCGAGAAGTATTCGTTGGTACTTTGGGAACCTTATTTGGTATGGAAAGCGCGGATGAGAATATCGCCGGGCTTGCAGACAATATTCAACAGGATGGTCTTGCGCTGGGTGCTGGCATTGGCTTATTGCTGTTTTACGTCGTTGCCCTCCAGTGTGTCGCCACTGTCGCGACATTGAAAGCGGAAACAGGTAGTCACCGAATAGCGTGGGGATTGTTTGTGGGCTATGGCATCCTAGCTTACCTACTGGCAATGTTTGCCTATCATCTGTTTTGATTCGATATCGACTAAAAACACAGAATAATCAACAAATTTCCGCTCTCGGTGTCTAGCCGTAGTGATGTTAAATCGTGTAGAATTGCCGGTTCTTTTTGAGGTAGACAGAGGTGCAAGTGCGGTGTGCATTGCGCCTAAAGTGAACACACTCCAATTCGAGGAAGCTATGGATCTCGACGCCATTATTGAACAGGCACAAGCACAAATAAACGCGGCTCAAGATGTGGCCTCACTGGACACAGTGCGGGTTGACTTTATGGGTAAGAAAGGACAACTGACGGAACTGCTAAAAGGCCTTGGTAAACTCAGTGCGGAAGAACGTCCCGCCGCGGGCCAAAAGATTAACGTTGCAAAGCAGCAGATCCAACAATTGCTCTCTTCTCGCCAAGAACAATTACGTGAGCAAGAACTCAATGCCAAGTTGGCTAATGAAACCATCGACGTGACTTTGCCTGGTAAAGGGCAAAAAATTGGTGGCTTGCACCCTGTGACGCGCACTATCAATCGGATTGAGGCATTTTTTGGCGAGTTAGGGTTTGCGGTTAAATCCGGTCCCGAAGTGGAAGATGGTTTTCACAACTTTGATGCATTGAACATTCCTGCCAATCACCCAGCGCGAGCGGATCACGATACCTTTTATTTCAACCCGGATGTAATGCTTAGAACCCAGACTTCGGGTGTACAGATTCGAACCATGGAAATGGAAAAACCGCCTCTGCGGATCATTTCGCCAGGTCGTGTTTACCGTAATGATTACGATCAAACCCACACACCTATGTTCCATCAGGTCGAAGGACTGATGGTCGACAAAAATGTCAGCTTTGCTGAGCTCAAAGGCATTTTGCATGACTTTTTGAATCACTTTTTTGAAGCGGAATGTCAGGTCCGATTCCGACCTTCCTATTTCCCATTTACAGAACCGTCAGCTGAAGTGGATGTGATGGGGCAAAACGGCAAGTGGTTGGAAGTTTTGGGCTGCGGTATGGTGCATCCCAATGTATTGAAAGCGGTCAACATCGATCCTGAAGAGTACACAGGTTTTGCCTTTGGTATGGGAGTCGAACGACTGACCATGCTGCGCTACGGCGTTAACGACTTGCGGGCATTTTTCGAAAATGATCTGCGTTTCTTAAAGCAGTTCAAATAAGGGATTCTGACAACATGAAATTTAGTGAAAATTGGTTAAGAGAGTGGGTGAATCCAGACGTTAGCACCCAACAGTTGTCTGAACAATTGAGTATGGCTGGATTGGAAGTCGATGGGATGGAGCCCGTCGCAGGAGAATTCACCGGCGTTGTGGTCGGCCAAGTAGTTGAATGCGGTCAGCATCCAGATGCCGACAAGTTACGAGTCACCAAAGTCGATGTCGGTGGGGCAGAGCTGTTGGATATTGTCTGCGGTGCACCCAACTGCCGACAGGGGCTTAGAGTCGCAGTCGCCACAGTGGGCGCGGTTTTGCCGGGCAATTTTAAAATTAAAAAAGCTAAACTCCGTGGTCAACCTTCCATGGGGATGTTGTGTAGCTTTTCAGAACTTGGCATCAGTGACGATCACGATGGCATTATCGAGCTACCTGCCGACGCGCCTATCGGCCATGACATCCGCGAATACCTCAACTTAAACGACGTGACCATCGAAGTAGACCTAACCCCTAACCGTGCAGATTGCCTTGGATTGCGAGGCATTGCCCGAGAAGTTGGTGTGTTGAACCAATGTTCAGTCTGCGAACCAGTAGTCACCGAAGTCCCAGCTAGCATCGACTTGCAGCGACAAGTGGTGTTGGCAGCTCCTGACGCCTGCCCTCGCTATCTAGGACGAGTGATTAAGGGCATAAACCTCAACAGTAAAACCCCTCTTTGGATGCAAGAAAAGTTGCGCAGAAGCGGTATTCGCAGTATTGACCCGGTTGTAGATGTAACCAACTACGTATTGCTTGAACTAGGTCATCCAATGCATGCCTTTGACAACGACAAGTTACAGGGGAATGTGGTAGTGCGCATGGCCGAAGAAGGTGAAGCACTGACCTTACTTGATGGCAATACGGTCAATTTGAAATCTAACACTTTAGTGATTGCTGACGAACAAAAATCATTGGCAATGGCAGGGATATTCGGTGGGTTGGATTCTGGTGTAACAGATCAAACTAGTGACATTTTCTTAGAAAGTGCGTTTTTTGCTCCTGATGCCATTATGGGCAAGGCCCGTCAATATGGATTGCATACCGACGCGTCCCACCGCTATGAGCGTGGCGTCGATCCTCAGTTACAAATGCAAGCAATGCAGCGGGCAACGGCCTTGTTGTTGGATATCGTAGGTGGTGAAGTCGGCCCAGTTGTGGAGGCGGTTGATCACAATCACATCCCACAAAGCGCTTCAGTCACTCTGCGTCAAAGCCGTTTAAACCGAGTACTTGGCGTATCCGTAGACGCTGAACAGGTAACCGATATTCTAACTCGTTTGGGTTTAGACGTGAGTTTCGATGGTCAGGTTTGGCACGCAATGGTGCCATCCTATCGATTTGATATTTCGATTGAAGAAGATTTGATTGAAGAAGTCGCTCGAGTTTACGGTTACAACAATTTACCTGAGGTGGCGCCGCTTGCGAAATTGGTGATGACTGATCATCAAGAGCAAAAGCTCGTCACTCAAAATCTAAAAGATTTCTTGATTCATCAGGATTATCAGGAAGCGATTACCTATTCGTTTGTTGATCCTAAAATCCAAACGGCATTGTTCCCCGATCTACCTGGCTTGGTTTTACCCCATCCAATTTCTGCGGACATGTCCGTCATGCGGGTGAGTTTATGGTCAGGCCTATTGCAAACTGCGGCGTACAATCATAAGCGTCAGCAATCTCGAGTGCGTTTGTTTGAAACGGGACTCCGTTTTATACCTGACTCGCAAGAAAAGACCGGGGTTGTGCAAGAAGCGGTTATCAGCGGTGTGCTCACTGGCGCTAATTATGATGAGCACTGGGCCAGAGAAGACAGTAGTGTGGATTTCTTTGACCTAAAGGGTGATGTTGAAGCGCTGTTGTCCATGACCGGTGATCTGTCTCAATTTACCTTCGTTGCACAGGCACACAGTGCTTTGCACCCGGGACAAAGTGCTGCGATTTATCGGCAAGAGCAATTAGTGGGGTGGCTCGGGGCTGTCCATCCTAAGTTCAGCAAAACCCTAGGATTGAACGCTAAGGCATTTGTATTTGAACTTAAATTAGATGCTATTGGTCTCAAAAATCTCCCTCTAGCGCAGGAAATATCTAAATTCCCTGCAAATCGACGTGACATTGCTATCGTTGTAGAGGAAGATAAAGCGGTAGGTGAAATATTATCTTACATCGAAAAATTTGGCGCAAATCAACTAGTTGGCCTAAACTTGTTCGATGTATATAGAGGTCAGGGTATCGAAGCCGGTTATAAGAGCTTGGCTATCTCCCTAACTTTACAGGACACAACGAGAACGCTTGAAGAACATGAAATTCAGGCAGTAGTCGATGGTATTCTGTCTCAATTATCTGAGAATTTTGGGGCAACTTTGAGGGATTGACGGTATGGCGTTAACCAAAGCCGATATGGCTGAACATTTATTTGAAAAGTTGGGAATGAACAAGCGGGATTCGAAAGAGCTCGTCGAGTCGTTTTTCGAAGAAGTGCGTGAGGCTTTGGAATCGGGAGAACAGGTGAAATTGTCAGGATTTGGCAACTTTGACTTGCGCGAAAAAAATGAGCGTCCAGGGCGTAATCCTAAAACCGGTGAAGATATTCCCATCAAAGCTCGCCGAGTGGTGACCTTTAGACCTGGTCAAAAACTCAAGAGCCGTGTCGAAAATACCGAACCGAACGACAGTCTTTAAGCTATCCCCAAGGCGTATATCAAACGCCTTTTGTATCTCTATCGGCTCGATCCTGGTCTACAGGGTTGAGCCGAATCTAATCGAAATTTAATTTTTTGAAACAACCATGAAAAAAATCAGTACCGCTATTGTCATCGTGCTCATCGTTGGCACAGGGTTGTATTTGTTGCCGAGTAACAATGGTACCAAGCGGCCCTTCAATGAAGAAGAGGAATCTAATCGCGGGTTTTCTTACCTCGACATTCTCCATAACGACGAGTTTAAGGAAACAATGCAGTTAGCCGTCAGGACGAACGATAGGGTGTTGGCTAAAAACATGCAGCAAAAGGCTCTAGAAGTTGCTGAAGCCGCTGAGTTACCGCAGGTTCAACGAGATTTACTCGCGGGTGAGCGTGGGTTAGATTACTTATGGTTTATCGCCAAGCGGCAGGTTTTTAGCGAAGAGGTGGAGAAGCGTTTCTGGAACTTGCAATCCATTGACGATCTTAAGTCCCAGTATCCTGAAGCTCAGGATTTATTTGCTCGTTCAGAGCAGCTTATCGAGCAGAGAGATCAGCAAATCCAAGCTATTGCAGTTGAGTTAGCGGAAGGCCAACCTCTTGAAGCTTATTTAAAACAAGCTCAATCTCAATGGTTGGCCCAGCACCAAAACGCGAACCCAACAGATGATTCGCGCTGATCACACTTTTTAGATCAATGACTACTGCTTGGAACGTCGGTTTCGCTATAGCCGTCCTCTTTCACCGTAAACCATGCTATTGCGCTTATTGCTAAGCAAATTCCGCAAATGATGAACAGCGCATTTTTATCTTCAATCTGGTTCAGAATCTTGCCGATTCCCAAACTGGCGACCAATTGAGGAAGGACGACAGAGAGATTGAACAAGCCCATGTAGAGCCCCATTTTTGCCGCGTTGACTTTTTGCGACATGATGGCAAAAGGCAAAGAAATGGTTGCCGCCCAACCAATTCCCAAGAATGCCATGATTATGTAAATCGAAACTGCGCTATTGCCCATAATGGATAGGGCGAAGTAAGCGAGCGCCATCGAGGTGATACTTAAGGCGTGCACTTTGACTCGCCCCAATTTCTTAGCCAGCGGTTCCAGCAACAATACGGGTAGAATCGCTGAGACAATACTGAGCACAAGAAAACTGGCAGAGATAACCTGACCCGTCTGGGTATCTTCTAGATGAGGGAGGTTTTGCTGTACGAAGGCAATCATGTAAACAAACATAGATTGTACTCCTAACCACGTGAAACTGTGGGCAGCCAGTACTTTCTTGAAGCCGACTTCGGAAGTGCCATCAGGATTTACTTGTTCCTTTTTAGCTAATGCTTGAGCAACAAAAAACAAAGTCAAAAGTAAACCCGCAACTTCGAAGTAATAGTGTTCGGGTTGATAGCCCACAAAGCGCGCTACAAAAGCGTAGATGGAATAAATCAAAAAGCCCCACAAAGATTGAATCATCAGTAAGCCTTGCACAAAGGACAACTTCTGTATGGGAGCTGCCGTATCCGACTGTTGCAGAACTTTGGGTTCTTCAATAAACAACGGAGGGATCACAGACATCAAGAAAACCAATACGACGCCAAGATAGATCAGCGCATAATTGTTCCAATAGGTGCCAATGGCATAAGCCAACACCCCAAAACTGCCAGAAATTGTCTGCATCCAAGTATAGCCCTTGGTACGCTCGTGTCCTCGAGGCGTTACATCGGCGATGATGGAGCGGGTGGGGTTGAAGCTGACATTGATAGAAAGATCCAAAGTCAGGGCAACTAACACGGCAACGCCCAGAATCCCATTGATCCCCAGCGCGTCATTGATTACATCTATGTTCGGTAACGCAAGCAGGCTCAGTGCCGCTAACACACCTCCGATGATGATGAAGGGACGACGACGACCATTCCACATCCACACGTTATCACTGATGACGCCGACTATCACCTGACCTAAAATGCCGGCCAGAGGCCCTGCCGCCCAGACGAACCCCACGTCATGAATGTCCAAACCGTATTGTGTGGTTAATAACCAGCTAAGTGCCGCGATTTGAATGGAAAGGGCAAATCCCATAGCACTGGAGGGTAAACTCAAAACAGAGTAAAAGCCTACGGTCAGATTTTTTTGAAAAGCGAGCATGCAAGGTTCCGATTAAAATTCTGTTAACAAGATTGTAACCGAATACACACCGCAAGCATTGCTGCATACGTATGCAGATGATGTAAAAATTTTTGCCTCAATCTTGAGTATGAGTCTGCTTTGTTGCAATTCGCCATCATTTCCCTTTTGTTCCCTTGGTCAATCTTTTATAGTTTGCCAAGTTATTCTTTTGAGATGAGTTTTTAATGACGGCTTTGATGTTAGACGTTTCCGGATGCGAATTAACAGCAGAGGATAAAGAGATATTGGATCACCCATTAGTGGGAGGTGTGATCTTATTTACTCGCAATTTTCATGACAAAAAACAGGTTCGTGAACTGGTACAACAAATGCGCCACTATGCTCGTAATCCATTGCTGTTGGCGGTGGATCACGAAGGGGGAAGGGTACAGAGATTCCGAGAGGGATTTAGTGCTATTCCTGCTATGGGCAGTCTATATCCGAAAAGTGGTGAAAATATCGCCCTCGCACGTGATTATGCCGAACACTTTGGCTACTTGATGGCAGCAGAAGTCATGGCGCTGGATATTGATATTAGTTTTGCGCCAGTGCTAGACATTCACGGTGTAAGTGAAGTTATTGGTGATCGAGCGTTCCATCAGCAACCTGACATGATTGTGTCCTTAGCTGAGCAGTTCATTCGCGGAATGCACCGTGCCGGAATGAAATCCACCGGCAAACATTTTCCTGGACATGGGAATGTTCGAGAAGACTCTCACATCGCCATGCCAGTGGATAACCGTAGCGCTGAAGAGATTTTATCCACAGATATGGCGATTTTTGAACAGATGCACCACCGTGGTTTACTCGATGCGGTGATGCCGGCTCATGTGATTTATCCCTGTTTGGACGAGTTGCCAGCAGGTTTTTCTCAAATATGGGTAAAAGACATTCTGCGCCGTAAAATGCAGTTTGATGGCGTGGTGTTTTCTGATGATTTGTCGATGCAAGGTGCCGTTCACATTGGCAGTTATGCGCAGCGGGCACAAATAGCTTTAGATGCGGGGTGTGACATGGTTCTGGTGTGTAACGATCGAAACGGTGCAGCCGAGATCCTGGACAATCCTCCCAAAAATCATACTAATAGCAAACGGCTAGCTGCAATGTTTAAATCCCGTGATGTCACTTTTGAGTCGCTGCATAAAGAAATCGATTACGTTGACGCTTTAAATGCATTGGAGCGCTTCTTAAGTGCTTAGATCTTGGCTCATCCCTTTAGCCGCATTAAGCAGTTCGTTATTATACGGGCTGTGTCTGGGGTTAGGGCAAAGTCATGAAATCTCGGCAACCGCGGCGATCACGCTACTAGTCGCTATTTTGTGGGTGACTGAAGCATTGCCCATTCCAGTTACTTCATTGATCCCATTTTTTGCTTTCCCAATGTCTGGCGTGCTCTCCCACCAACAGGCGGCCTCCGCGTTGGGAAGCCACGTTATCCTGCTGCTAATGGGCGCATTTATGCTGTCCAAATCGCTGGAAAAATCTAATGTACATCAGCGTTTGGCCATGTACATGATTTCCCTAACCGGCACCCAAAGTGCTAAGCGTTTGGTACTGGCCTTTATGCTCAGTGCGGCCACTTTGAGTATGTGGATATCTAACACTGCGACAACGTTAATGCTGCTACCCATAGCGTTGGCCATTGTGCCCTTGATCGAATGCCAACGTACCGTAGTCGCCTTGTTGCTCGGGATTGCCTATGCGGCCAGTTTAGGGGGTGTGGGTACTCCGATTGGGACACCGCCGAACATTATCTTTATGAGTGTCTACAATGAAACTCAGGGGCATCAAATTCACTTTCTGGAATGGATGAAAACAGGGATACCCATTGTTTTTATTGGTGTGCCATTGATGGCTCTGTGGTTGACCCGAGGATTAGGAGCCATACCCAATTGCCATTTGCCGAAAATGGGCGTCTGGGACAGTGCGGAAAAAAGAGTACTGGTCGTCTTTGCGATAGTAGCTTTGGCTTGGGTATTAAGACCTTATTGGACAGATTGGTTTTCGATGCCGTTTGTCGGCGACAGCACCATCGCTCTGGCTGGCGTGGTTGTAATGTTTTTGGTTCCGGCCCGCAAGCAAACCCTACCATACCCTCAACAGGAGCGTTTGCTCGATTGGCAAACCGCGTCGTCCATACCATGGGGCATGTTGCTGCTGTTTGCCGGTGGGATTTGCATTGCAAAAGCCTTTGCTGCCTCGGGCTTAAGTGAGGTGATGGGGCAATGGTTAACCGGGCTTTCAGAGTTACCCGTCGTGGTGCTAGTGCTATCGATTTGTTTGTTTGTCACCTTTCTCACCGAGATAACCTCGAATACAGCCACTGCCACCTTGCTAATGCCGATTCTGGCCACCGCTGGTGTCGCCGCAGGGATAGATCCTGCACTTTTGATGATGCCAGCGGCCATCAGTGCCAGTTGCGCATTTATGCTGCCAGTGGCAACCGCACCGAACGCAATCGTCTATGGCACAGGTAAGTTCACCATCGGTCAGATGACGAGGGAAGGCTTTGTGCTTAACCTGATTGTCGCGGCAGTGGTGACAGGCGTAAGTGTGGTGACTTTGTCCTAGTCGACTTTAACGTCCAGAATATCGCATTGGTGATTAATGTGCCTTGCCATGACAAACAAGTAATCGGACAGTCGGTTAAGATACTGCACACAAATGCCAGGCACGGGAAAGTTCTCTTGCAGTGCTACCAGCCTACGCTCGGCTCGGCGGGCGACGGTGCGACACACATGAGCCTGACTGGCACACAGATGACCACCGGGTAAAATAAAGTGTGTTTGCGCCGGTAGGGTCGTCTCCATCTCGTCTATCTGCGCTTCCAAAGACAACACATCTTGCTCGGTCAACTTGGTGCTTGCAGAGATAGCAAAACCTATTTGAAACAATCGTTGCTGAATGAAGTTCAGTGTCTCATGGTAACGAGTGAGTTGATATTGATTCAATTGGGCAGCCAATAGACCGACATGAGCATTTAGCTCATCCAAAGTCCCATAGCATTCCACCACCGGCGCATCTTTTGACATTCGCTGGACGTTTTCGGCGTAGATTTGAGTCTGTCCCTTGTCGCCGGTCTTGGTATAAATAGCCATATTAGTTGGGATCCTGTTCGCTGGTATCTGTGGGCATATCGTAACGGCGGATTTGCACAATCAAGCCAAACATAGGATGGTCGAAGTAATGTACCTGAGTGCTGATTACTCGTCGCAATTGAGAGAAACCATAGCTTTGCAATCGATCCGGCTCCGGGAGAGGTTGGGTTGTGGAGTCTGATAGTTGCGGCACTTCACTAAATATCGGTGCACGAAAATCCAGATTTCCATCGACATGCAAGTAGGGTGTGCGATTGATATAGCGTAAGAAAATCGCCAAACTCCCGTCCAATTCCCACAATTCATCTATCTCAGTTTGTTGTTGTGCAGATATTTCAGCCTGTTGTTGGTCTATCACGAGCGGCTCTGACGACGCCAGGGCAAGGCGAATTTGGTCAATCAAGGTCGTGTCATGGATTACATTATTCAGATCTGCGCCTTGAGAACTCCAAAGAGATTCATCAACAGTTTGTGGGGCATGCAAACGATGTCCGTCTGCTGCAAAGTCCTTAGCGAAATTGGTACCGGCGTACAAGCGCAAAGCAGGACCATTTTCTCGCCCAAACAACACTTGCTGACGCCATGCAGTGTGAAGCATCACCTGCAAGCCCCGTTGCCGATTGATACTTTTCGCTAAATCACTTAATTGCCACTCTTGGTCCGAGAGCAATTGCGGCTGTTTGTAATCTGCCACAGGTGACATTTGTGGATTGACAGGAACACGGTCAGCATAAAAACGGTGGGGCTCCATTGATTGCTCAATGCAGCCCAGTTGTTCGCGGTATTCGATTGGTGGGACTTCCTTAATCTCAAACAGCAAAGGGACGGGCATCTCCTCTGTTAGCTCATTTAAGGGCACTTCTTCCACCAACTCACTGGCGACATCGGCTTGCAGCTCTTCCTGCTCCGGTTCGGTAATCGTTTGCAGTTCAAGGGTTTCATGCTGAAGATGATCTACGCTAAACCAGTTCGGGTCCCATTCAATTGGACTTAACACACTAAGATCCCATTGGGATGGTAAGGTGAGATCGATTGGCGCTTCTGCAACCGCACCGCACACCGGCAAGTGTTGAAGGATGATACTCAAATCGGGTTTTACGAAGGGAGCAAACAAATCATAGGTTTGAGATGTATCGACTTGATTGAGACCTTGGAGAAATTGTTCGGCCAATTCACTGGGCACCTGATTGCGCTTATACACAATGACTTCGATATCAAAAAACCACTCTTTTTCCTCTGCAAATACGTGATTGCTGGAGACCAAAGCTGCACCCAATAATAGCCAGCTGATCACAATGGTAAGCTTGCTTTTTGCTGTTCGGCTATTGGATAAGTCGAGAATGGGAATGTGCTTCATCAGGCGGCCCGTACTTGTTGTTTTAAATCCGTCAGCAGACTTGCTACTCGCTCTATTCGTTGAGTGTGGCTGTCGTCGTTTATCACCATCTTCAATTTTTGCGGACCTTCCAGTTTATATTTGTCTGATTGGGTTTGAATTAAACGGATAATATAGCCCGGCTCGACTTTCGTGTCTTGATGAAATTCGATTACTGCACCTTTTACCGTGGCATCAATCTTGTTAATCCCCACCTGCTTGGCATCCAGTTTTAACTCGGCAATGCGAATTAAGTTCTTAGCTGCTTGGGGCAACAATCCAAAACGGTCAATCAACTCTATCTGAAATTCGTTGATTTGTTCGATGGATTTGCAACCGGCAAGCTTTTTGTATAATGACAATCGCGTATTGACTTCCACTATATAGTCTTCCGGCAAAAGAGCTGGGATCCTTAAATCGATTTCAGTTTGTAAGGAGAGGGCTTCATCCAAAGAGGGTTCTTTTCCAGCCTTCAAGGCTTCTACTGCTTGTTCCAACATATCCATATAAAGAGTGAAACCGATGGTTGCAATCTGCCCAGATTGATCGTCGCCCAATAACTCTCCCGCCCCGCGGATCTCTAAATCGTGGGTAGCAAGAGCAAATCCTGCGCCCAAGTCTTCTAAGGTTGAAATTGCTTCCAGACGCTTTTGTGCATCTTTGGTCATGCGTTTGGGATGGGGCGTCAATAGATACGCATAGGCTTGATGGTGGGAACGTCCCACACGTCCCCGGAGTTGGTGCAGTTGCGCCAAACCTAGATGATCGGCGCGGTCCATGATGATGGTATTGGCAGAGGGAACGTCGATGCCTGTCTCAATGATAGTGGTACAAACCAACACATTGAAACGTTGATGATAGAAATCAGTCATGACCTGTTCAAGTTCTCGCTCTCGCATTTGCCCATGACCAATGGCTACCCGCGCTTCAGGGATCCACTCTTCGATTTCTTGCGCGGTCTTTTCAATGGTTTCTACCTCGTTATGCAAGAAATAAACTTGTCCACCGCGCAAAATTTCCCGCATGACTGCCTCTCGGATCATCGCTTTATCACGCTGGTGGACAAAGGTTTTAATGGCTAAACGTTTGGCTGGTGGTGTGGCAATGATCGACAAATCGCGCATGCCACTTAAGGCCATGTTCAAAGTTCTTGGAATGGGCGTGGCCGTCAACGTGAGAATATCGACATCGGCTCGTAACGCTTTGAATTTCTCTTTCTGGCGCACTCCAAAGCGATGCTCCTCGTCTATGATCACCAAGCCTAAGTCAGCAAATTTGATGTCATCTTGGAGCAATTTATGGGTTCCTACCACGATGTCTACTTTGCCATTGGCGATCCCTTCGATTACCTCTTTTTGCACCTTTGCACTGACAAAGCGGGACATCACTTCCAAGCGGAAGGGCCAGTCGGCGAAACGATCTTTAAAGTTTTCAAAATGCTGTTGGGCTAAAAGGGTCGTAGGTACCAAAATAGCCACTTGTTTGCCCCTGCTGGGCGGCTAAAAATGCCGCTCGCATAGCCACTTCAGTTTTGCCAAAGCCAACATCACCACAAACCAGACGGTCCATCGCATTGGGACTGCCCATATCCTGGATCACCGCATTGATAGCTTGTTGTTGATCGGCGGTTTCTTCAAAGGGAAAACTGTCGGCAAAACGCTGGTATTCTGGCCAGTCAATGGGGTAGGCGAAGCCAGGCTTGGCAGCACGCCGGGCGTACACATCCAGCAACTGGGCGGCTACGTCGCGCACTTTCTCAGCTGCTTTTTTCTTAGCTTTACTCCACGCGTCCGAGCCTAGACTGTGCAATGGGGCGTTATCCAAATCGCCACCGCTGTACCGACTGATCAAATGCAAAGAAGCTACCGGCACATAAAGCTTGGCTTCTTTGGCATACTCGATGGTCACGTATTCAGTGGTGACACCACCGACATCTAAGGTCTGTAGCCCAACAAACCGGCCGACACCGTGATCGATATGCACAACGGGTTGTCCTTGAGTCAATTCAGCAAGATTACGGATCACCGCGCTCTCATCTGTAGCTTGACGTTTGTCACGCAATCGTCGTTGACTGATCTTATGACCTAGCAGTTGTGTTTCGGTAATAAAGGCTAATTGACCATCCGGGTCTTGCAAGACAAAGCTATTCTCCGCCAGACCAATACAGATACCCAGAGGCTCATGGCTTGCTAAAAACTGCTTGATTGTTTCAAAGGCTTTTACTTTGATTTGGGCTTTGCCCAATAAACTCAACAAACTTTCTCTGCGGCCCTGAGATTCGGCGCTAAATAGCACTTTCACACCCTGACTTTGCCAGGTTTTACAAGCTTGTACGATGCTGGTCCAGGGCACTTTGTTGTTGTGTTTAATGGCAATATCACCGATGGCTTCGGTGGCGAAATTGTAGCGACCCGCTTTAGGTTCAATGGCGTCATGCTGCACTTGCACCCGAGGCCATTGTTTGAAATGACCGAAAATCTCCTCAAAACGATGGAAAACCATCGCTGGTGGCAGCAGAGGCCGCGCCGGATTGTAACGCAGTTGTTCGTATCGCTCGGTCAAATCCGCCCAATAAAATTCACAGGCAGAGGCAAGATCACCGTGCAGCATCAACAGGGTATCTGCGTGTAAGTAGTCAAACAGGTGGGTGGTTTGATCAAAGAACAGCGGTAAATAGTATTCAATTCCGCCGGGCATCAATCCTTTACTGACCTGATAATACAAAGATTCCTTAGTATTGCCTGCTTCGAATAATTCCAAATAGTGCTGTTTGAAGCGCGCAATGGCCTCTGCATCGGTAGGAAATTCCCTAGCGGGTAGCAGACGGATTTGCTTAACTTCTTGGTCAGAGCGCTGGCTGTCTGGGTCAAACAAGCGAATGGTATCGATTTCATCATCGAAAAGATCAATTCGAAAGGGGGTCTGACTGCCCATGGGGAAAAGATCGATAATGCTGCCGCGAATAGAATACTCACCATGACCCATTACTTGTGAGACGTGCTGGTATCCAGCCTTGGCTAAACCTTGACGAAACCCATCTAATTCCAGTTTTTGTCCTTGCTCTAATATCAACACATAGCGACCCATATAATCCACAGGTGGCATACGCAGCAGCAAAGTGCTTATGGGAACGATATAAATGCCCTTTTTGTTTTGTGTCAGTTCGTACAGGGTTTCAATTCTCTGGGATACAATATCTTGGTGAGGCGAGAAGCTGTCGTAAGGCAGTGTCTCCCAATCGGGCAAAAGTTTAATCTCAATGTTTGTCTCAGAGACAAAGAAATTGAGCTCTTTTTCGAGTTTCATTGCCGAGGGGGTGTCGGCAGTAACCAACAGAGTGGCTCCGCCGTGTTTTACGGCACCGTTAGCAATGCTTAGCGCTAAACTGCTACCGTGTAAATTGCCCCAATAGATGATGTCGGTTTTGCCCGAGGGTAGCTGCGGGGAGAAAATACTGTCAGTCATGGTGCGGTGGATTTACCTTGTTGTTGCGCTCGAGCTCGGAGTTGTTGCGTCTGTTGATGCAATGACGCCCGTACCAGCAATTCCTGATCTTGCTCTCGAATTCGGGTGTAGATAAGCGAGGTATGAAAGCGCTCGTCAATGGGCTCACAACGAATGACCTCTGCAAAACAAAATACCGCGGCAGCTTCGTCACTGAGAAAAATCTTAAGTTGTGCATGCTCACCAATGGCGATTTGGCTTTCGGTTTGCAGGGTAAGACCACCACCACCAAACTCCGTTGTAAAATACCGTGCATCGGGATCATCTTGTTGCTGCAATATGTAGGACATCATCAGATCAATTTTGCGAGCTTGATGATTCAAAAACTCGCTGAGCTCTTTTGCCTGTTCACCTAAATTACGTAAATTACGCAGCGCTTGAGGGTCGAGACTGGACATCTGAGTCGCGATGCGAAACGCATAGGGCATGTGTTCATCGAGGGCGTCAAGTTCAGGCAGTGAAAATTGCTCGCCCAAACACGTCATGTTCACATGCAATCTGTGTTTGATGGTGAAAAACTCATGGAACTGAGCTTGCTTCTGTTCCAAGCTTAATGAATTCATGATGACTCCGTTTACCGCTTCATAGACGACTCGCTCGTCCGACCTTGTCTGGTCAACACCAAACACGTATTATGCCAGCATAATCTCAACAGTGAACAAAAGGTTTGGGAATTTCTTGCCTCAAGTTGTTGTCCACTGTCACTAAATCAATTGTCAGGACCTAATTTTCGAAGATGTATTCTCCGGTTTTCTCTTTTATCGGTTTGCGATACGCAAGAGCCAGTAAAAGTGGTCATTTTATTGCGTTTATCAACCTATTTTCTGTTGTAGGCATAGCCCTGGGTTTGACGTCCTTGATAGTGGTCTCATCTGTTATGAATGGCTTCGAATTACAACTCAAAGATCGACTTTTGGGGATCATGCCCCATTTAGTGGTGGATACTCGAGACGCGTCTGAACAACAATGGTTGGATCTGGCGCAGATCCCTGAAATCGCCGGGCAAACAGCATATATGGAATCGGAGGGCGTTATTCAATCGAAGCGGGGTTTGCAAGGTGTGGTGATGCAGGGGATCGAACCCAACTACATGGCCAACCATTCTATCATTGCTCAGAATATGCTCATGGGCAGTTTGTTAGATCTTCAACAAGGTCAATATAATATCGTTATCGGTCGGGCATTGGCCTCAAAATTACAACTTAGACCGGGTGATCAAACCCGTCTAATTTCCTCTCAAGGAAGTGTCTATTCGCCTCTGGGGCGCTTGCCCAGTCAGCGTTTGTTCACGGTAGTGGGCATCTTTGAAATTGGCTCTCAGTTGGACGACAAAGTGGTGCTGATGAATTTGTCCGACAGCGCAAAATTAGCCCGGAAGAAGCTAGAAGATGTCGCGCAAACTCGACTGTTTTTACATGACGCTTTCGAATATCAACAGGTCGAATCTCAATTGTCATTGCCGTCTTACAGTTGGCGCACTCGGCAGGGACCGCTTTTTGACGCAGTCAAGATGGAAAAGAATATGATGTCATTGATGCTATTGCTGATAATTTCTGTGGCGGCCTTTAACATCGTTTCGGCGTTGGTGATGGTCGTGGCTCAAAAGCAAGGCGACATTGCGATTTTGCGCACGCAAGGTATGCAAAGTGCTGCTATCCTTGGCATATTCGTCATGAATGGATTGTACAATGGCATCAAGGGAACGGTGTTTGGAGTCGTCGGTGGGTTGCTGTTGGTCTATCAAATCAACCCAATTTTACATTTAGTCAATGCACCCATCATGTTGGCTGGAGATGGTCATGGCGTGCCCGTTGACGTACAATGGAGCCAAATCGCTTTTTTAGTCGTGCTGTCAGTGGGGTTGTGTTTGTTAGCTACACTCTATCCGGCTTATCGCGCGCTTTCGGTGCAACCTGCGAGCGCGCTAAAGTACGAATAACGGCGCACATCATTTTGTCTATTGGACCCCGTGTTAGGGGCTTCGTTTTGTAAATGGAAAGGTTTTTTGATGCAAAAAACATATATAACGGCGCAACAATTACTTGAAGATTCGTTTCGATTGGCGGCAAAAGTCTACGAAGATGGCTTTCGCCCCCATTTTATTATCGGCATTTGGCGTGGTGGTGCACCTATCGGGATCGCGGTGCAAGAATACTTCGATTACAAACAAGTTGAGACCGATCACATCGCGGTGCGCACTTCTTCCTATTACGGAATAGACAAACAATCGAAAGAAATCAAAGTACATGGTTTGCATTATCTTATTGAAAATGCCAATGCCGATGACGGATTGCTGATTGTCGATGACGTTTTTGATTCGGGGCGCAGTGTTGACGCTTTGATTACTCAAGTGAAAAAGCTCTCTCGCCGCAATATGCCCGAAGATGTTCGTATCGCCTGTCCTTACTACAAGCCCGCGAACAACAAAACTCAAATTAAGCCGGATTATTTTGTTCACGAAAGTGATGAGTGGTTGGTGTTTCCTCATGAGATTTCGGGTTTAACACCGGACGAGATCATTCAGGGCAAAACTGATTTGAAAAATGTGCACGACCTTTTGTTCTGATGCCTAATCGAACCCAGAAAATTACCGTTGTACAAGCGAAAGACTTTCGTAAACTGACCTGCGAGGAATGCAGAAACGGTAAAGCTTTGGGGTTCGATATTTCAATGGCCTTCCAACCTATAGTGGACGTCGCCGACGGTCGGGTTTTTGCATTCGAAGCCTTAGTGCGAACACCCGACGGTGGTGGCGCGGGAGAGGTGTTCAAACGAGTAAATGCAAGCAACATGTATTTGTTTGATCAAACCTGTCGGGTCAAAGCCATTGAACTTGCAGCAAAACTGAATATGGATACTTTGTTGAGCATTAACTTTATGCCCAACGCAATCTACAAACCTGAGCTTTGCATTCGCACTACTCTTGAAGCGGCCAAACTGCATGATTTTCCCATTAACAACATCATCTTCGAGTTTACCGAGGGAGAGCAGGTTGCCGATCGTGCTCATCTTGCCAATATAGTCAGTCACTATCAAAGCCAAGGATTTTTCACCGCCATTGATGATTTTGGTGCCGGTTATTCCGGACTAAACATGTTGGCGGATTTAGACGTCAACCTAATCAAACTGGACATGGATTTGATCAGAGATATCCACCTCGACTCCCGTCGCCAACTGATTGTTGAGATGGCTGTTAAGTTGGCGTCGAGCTTTGAAATGAAACTGATTGCTGAGGGTATAGAGAATAAACAAGAGTTCACTTGTTTGAAAAAGCTCGGTGTGACTCTGATGCAAGGCTATTACTTGGCTAAACCCAGCTTTGAGTCATTGCCATCCATCAATCCAGAGGTCTTCCAGTAGGTCAATCGAGCAGTAAGCTGAGTTCATTTGTCTTGCAAGTAAAATTTGTCGTAAAAGGTATACACCCACTGTGGCCGGTAAATCACTAACAGGGTCATGGTCATACCATTAAGCATTCCTTCTGAGAAAAGCAACAAAGGGATTAGCATCAAATAGGTGTCGCTAATTGTCTGCCAGTCATACATGCCATCCAGATAGTAATAACTACCCAAAGCAAACATTTTCAATGCAATCGCCAGTGCCCCGGTTAAAAACGAGCAGATAAATATATAGACGAAAAAATGTCGCGGCAATTTGTGAAACGAGAAAGAGTAGACGAGGTAGCTAAAACTGACAGGGAGGAAGACACCTAACAATGCGTTAACACCCAATCTAGATAGAGGGTCGCCCATCGCCAGTGATGTCCCCAATACGGCCAAGAAGCCGCTGAGTAATGACCATCGCCAACCTAATAACAGCGTCAGTGAAGTTAACCACAGGAAATGTACTTCGAGTCCTTGGGTGATCCCCACTCGGAATAACCATAAAGCAAAGATACTGACCGCACCGCCCAACACCAAATGCTGGGTCTTTTTGTCTTCTAAAAATTGGCCAAATGAGACACTCTTTAAAGTGATGGCCAACACCCCAAGGGTAATTAACCAACTCAAGGTTTCCAGTGTGGTCAGTTCAAACATCTATCAGTTCTCGTTGTAACAGGCCCAGATTGGCGCGTGATCACTGGGTTTATCTATGCCACGCAATTCATAGTCAATTCCGGCTTCAGTTAACGTCTTGTGCAAGCCTTTGGTGGCGAGGATCAAATCAATTCTCAGTCCTCGGTTGTCCAAAAAGCCTTTTGAACGATAATCAAACCAACTGAATCGCTCATTTTCTTCAGGGTAAAGGGTGCGAAATCCATCTTGTAAACCCCAGTCCATGAGTTGATTGAGCCACTCTCGCTCTTCAGGTAGAAAGCTACATTTGCCGGTTTGCAACCAGCGTTTGCGGTTGGCCTCGCCGATACCAATGTCATTGTCAGTGTGGGAGATATTGACATCACCCATCACCACCAAATTCTCCTCTGCGCTGTGATGGTTTTGTAGATAGTGCATCAGATCTTGGTAAAACTTGCGTTTGGCCGGGTATTTGATTTCGTGACTTTGATTTTCTCCCTGTGGAAAATAGCCGTTTAGAATGCGTACACTTGACCCGTCACTCATTGGATATTGCACCATGATCATACGACGTTGAGCATCCTCGTCATCACTTGGGAAGCCATATTGAACCTCTAAGGCGGGTTGTTTACAAAGCATCGCCACACCATAGTGACCTTTTTGTCCATGGTAATAAACGTGGTAGCCCATGGCTTCGACTTCTTGCACAGGAAACTGGCTGTTGTCGACTTTTATTTCCTGCAGACCAATAACGTCCGGTTGATGTTTGTCTATCAAGGCTTGTAACTGATGGAATCGGGCACGTATACCGTTAATATTAAAAGAAATTATCTTCATTCTTGACCTGTTGGCAGATGTCAGCGAAAGGCCAATACTAGCAGACAAGGCGATTGGGCTAAACACGTTTTCGAAGATGATCTAGTTGACTGAAAATAGCACTGCGATTTCATCCAAACTTAGTTAAGATAACCGTCTTAATTGACGCAAAGGAGACGCAATGCTGCACCTGATTCAATCCAACAAAATGGAAACACTACTAGCACATTTGGTTGAATCAATCAGCACTCAGAGCACATCAGTGCTGCTTCCCAAAACCATCTTGGTACAAAGCCCTGGCATGGCTCAGTGGCTTAAAATTCAATTGGGCCAAGCCATGGGTATCGCGGCTAATTTACGTTTTCCCTTACCCTCGAGCTTCATTTGGGAGCAGTATCAAAGGGTATTTGACGATTTGCCCGAGCAATCAGCGTTTAGCAAAGTGGACATGACTTGGAAGATCATGGCGTTGTTGCCAAAGCTTTGCTCCCAGTCGGTGTATCAACCGTTAAATGAATACTTGCAAGGGGACAAAGGCTTAAAATCCTTTCTCCTTAGCCAAAAAATTGCCGATGTATTTGACCAATATCAGATGTATCGTCCTCATTGGCTTTTGGCGTGGGAGCAAGGTGACGATCAGCCCGATGATTGTCAATTGGGTCAACACTATTGGCAACCGGCACTTTGGCGAGAATTGGTTCACTACACACAAGAATTAGGAGAATCAACCTATCATCGTGCCAATCTCCATGACACTCTCGTGCAATCTTTGGCGACTGGGAAAAATACAGAAAGTTCGCAGCCCATCTATATCTTTGGTTTGTCTGCGATTCCTCGACAGCAATTGGAGGTGTTTCAAGCACTGGCTACACACACCGATGTGTGGATTTTTTGGTGCAATCCCAGCGCCCATTACTGGGGGGATTTGGTGGATGAGAAGCATATAGCTAGGACGGCACTGGAGCAAAATAGCGCGACGGAATCTGACAGTTACTTTGAAGTTGGCAACCCGCTATTGTCCTCTTGGGGAAAGCTGGGTCGAGACTATCTGGAAATGTTGATGCAAATCGAACCGGTACAACACGATACGTTTGTTGATACAGAACCCAGGTTTTTATTGCAACATATCCAGTCGGAAATCATGAACCTGACCATGCGAGGTAGTGCCGAGCCATTATCTGCCGAGGAGTTGTTGGGCGAAGGACAACAATTTCCAAGAATCGAACTTGAGCAATCGGATCGGTCGTTGACGATTCAAAAGTGTCACAGTATTGTCCGAGAGTTGGAAGTATTGCACGACCACCTATTGTCCTGTTTTGCCGAAGACCCTACGCTTCAACCCAGTGATATCATTGTCATGATCCCAGATGTGGCCCAATACGCTCCTTACATCGAAGGGGTATTCGGCGCTGCAAACACAAGTCACTTTATTCCTTATGCCATTTCAGACCGTAATGCCGCAGACGAATCCACACTAATTGACAGTTTTTTGCAATTACTGTGTTTACATCAAAGTCGTATGAGTGTCAGTGAACTGCTGAGTATTTTGGATGTGCCCAGCATTGCACAACGTTTTGAAATTGATCCGATGGAAATGACGTACATACGTTTTTGGCTTACCGACAGTGGCGTACGCTGGGGATGGGATGGCGAAGATAAGGGGCGCTGGCAGGTTCCGGAAAATGGACAGAACACCTGGTTGTTTGGTCTCAATCGCTTGTTGGCGGGGTATGCGATGGACGCCAGCGATTTGTATCAACAACAAGACAGTGTAATCGCACCTTACCGAGACATTGAGGGGCAACAAGCTGTCGCCTTGGGCAAACTCTTTGTATTTTCTCAGGCTATATCAGATATGTTGGCTTTTTGTACCTCTACCCAGACAATCAGTGAAAAGGTTGAGGCGGCACTTGGCTTTTTGCAACGATTCTACGCCATCACCGACAGCGAACAAGTCTACATCAATCAGTTGCGGCAAGCCCTGGAAGATATGAGTCGTCATCAAACCCAGTATCCCCATAGGGTAGATCAAGATGTATTTGTTCAGCATCTGCAACAAGGTCTGCGGGATAAAGGGGTTGGGCAAAGGTTCTTAGCGGGCTATGTGAATTTTTGTACTCTCATGCCGATGCGCAGCATTCCTTTTAAACGGGTGTGCATGTTGGGCATGAACGATGGCGATTATCCCCGTCAGACCGTGCCAGTGGGCTTTGACCTAATGCGCATCAGTCCAACTAAAAAGGGCGACCGCTCGCGGCGTTTGGATGATCGTTATTTGTTTTTAGAAGCGCTGCTGTGTGCTCGAGAGCAGTTGTACATCAGCTATTTGGGGATGAGTAGCAAAGACAACAGTGAACGTAATCCGTCGGTATTGATCAGTGAATTACTGGAATATTGCGAGGCCGTGTTTTGCTTCGCGCAATCCACCCCATCAAGTTCACAAAAGCATCAGGATTCGCTGCTCGACCACTTGATTTGCGAGCATCCATTACAACCCTTCTCTCAGCGCTATTTTGATGGGGCCAACGGACACTTAAAAAGCTACGCGAATCATTGGCTTAGCGCAGCAAAAAGCCAGTTTCAAGGGACAACCACGCGGCATTTCCTGACGGATGTGTTGCCCGATGAAGATGACGTTCAACACACCGTAGAGATCGATATCTTGATCCGTGCCTGGCAAAACCCAGCTAAATTCCTGTTCGATCAGCGCTGGCGATGTAATTTGAATCTGTACTTTGAGCAGCCAACTGAGCACGAACCCTTTGCTGTAGACGGACTGAGTCGCTATGGACTGATTGACACGTTGCTCCATCATCAGTTGCGGGAAGATTGCAAAGAGGACTTGGAACATCTACAAGCTACCCTTGTAGCGGAAGGAAAATTACCCGCAGGGGCAGGCGCTCAAATTGCATTTGATTCCCTTGTCACACAGGCCGACGGGGTGGTCAGTGAATTTGGCAAGCTGAGTCAATCTCGGCAATCCAGCACCTTTGAAGTGGATTTGGCGCTGTCCAATACTAGATTGGTGGGATGGTTGGATTCTGTTTACCACGAAGATTTGATTTTGTGTCGTGCTGGTAAACTGCGTAGCAAGGATAAACTCGCTTTGTGGATTGCCTGGTTGGCAATCTGTGCAAGTAAAGGCACACAGGGGAGGGCCGCTTTTGTGTGTCTCGACAAGGTGTATGCCTTGAAGGCAGTAGAACAGGGCCAAGCAACAACGTATTTGGAGCAGTTGGTACGCGGCTACCAAAGTATGACAAACCAGCCAGTATACTGTTTTCCTGATGCATCCTTTGAGTGGCTAAAGACCGGAGATGTAGCCAAAACGATTGGGGTTTTTCAGGGAAATTCATTCAGCTCTGGTGAAGGCGATGAGGTGCATATTGCGCGACTATGCCCAAACTTGGAAGCGGTTTTTGAGGAATTCGTACAGTACAGTACGAAGGTTTATTCGCCGATAGTGGAGCACGAGGTGAAACTATGAATTCCTTAGACGTTAGGACATTTCCCTTGAATGGCACCAGTTTGATAGAGGCGAGCGCGGGAACTGGAAAAACCTACACCATAGTCAATCTCTATCTACGCTTACTGCTTGGACATGGCTGCAAGCCTCTTGGCGTTGAACAAATCTTGCTGGTCACTTTTACCAATGCTGCCACGGCAGAACTCAAGGAGCGTATCCGCAGCCGAATTCACAGTGCTTATTTGGACTTTTATCGAGGTAGCAGCGAGGATGCACTGACACAAGTATTGATCCAAGATTCCACTGATCGCCAAAAAGACTGCCAACGCTTATTGCTCGCCAGTAAACAGATGGATGAGGCAGCGATTTATACGATTCACAGTTTCTGTCAACGCATGCTTAGCGAACATGCCTTTGAAAGTGGCGTGACCTTTGATGAAACCTTTGAACTGGATGAAAGTCAGTGGATTCTGGATGCCGCAATGGATTACTGGCGCACAGAGATCGTTGGGCTGGAACACGCCATCCTGTCACAACTTTTAGAATTTTGGCCTGCACCAGATAAATTGGTGAGTGAACTAAAACCCTTTTTACATCGACAGTTTCAGGTTGTTACACCACTGACTCGCGAACAAGGAAAAAGTTGTTTTTATCAATACTGTCAGGCCTTAGAAGGCGTAAAACGTTGGTGGCAGCAAGAACAAATTGCCTGGCGGATAAGCGAATTAAAATTGCGTGGCAATACCCGTTTAGGGAAACCGCACACCATCGCTGCGATGGACGCGTTTTGCCGCTCAGAGCTGGTGCAGTTGCCTATGGACAAAGGCAGTTTCTCTGCTTGGACCCAAGAAGCTTTGGAAAAAGCGAAAAGCGCAAAAACCGGTGATCTTTCACAAGTGGATTTCAGCCCATTTGAGATGCTCGAAGCCGCTCGAGTGGCAATGATGGAAACTGTTAAACAAGCTTTTATGCAAGATGCCTTGACGCAAATCGAGGGGACCCTTCGGGACTTTAAACAACGATTGAATGCGGTAGCACCTGATGATTTGCTGAGTCGCTTGCGAGATGCTCTGCAAGGTACCCGCGGGGAGCCCTTGGTTGAAGCCATTGCCAAACGTCATCCAGCAGCCTTGATTGATGAATTTCAAGACACCGATCCGATTCAATTTGAGGTGTTCCAGCGAATCTATTCAAAACCGGCCCCAGCCCTTTGTTGGATTATGATAGGTGATCCCAAACAGGCAATTTACGGATTTCGGGGGGCCGACGTGTTTACCTACATCAGCGCCAAGCGCAGTATTGATGTTCAGCGACACTTTACCTTATCCACCAATTGGCGTTCGACGCCCAAGCTGGTGGATGCAGTCAACACCTTATTTGCTCGCAGTCGTGAGGGTTTTTTATATCAACAGGATATTCCCTTTCAGCCGGTGGATTCGGCAAGCTCTGATATTCATGTGCACTTGGATGACAGCACTTTACATTCTTTGTCTTTTCATCACTTGCACGGTGGCGATCAATGTTTAGCAGCCAATCATGCGTTGCCCGTATTGGCAGAACATTTCGCTGCCCACATTGCTGCGTTGCTGGAGCGGGGATATATACGTGCTGACTCAGCGAACAGTGATAAGGAAAAAGTCAAAGCAGGGGATTGCTGCGTGTTGGTGCGCAATCGCAACGAAGCGGCGCAAATCAAGTCTGCACTGTCGGCTGTCAACGTGGCCAGCGTATTTTTGGTGCGACATAGTGTGTTTGAAACCATTGTGGCGCAAGACCTTTATCGGTTGCTTGCTGCGTTGTGTGAACCCCAAGATGAGAGATTGCTTAAAGCCGCCTTGGCCAGTGAGCTATTGTGTATGGACGGGCATGAGCTAGATCAATTGTTTGGCGATGAAATGGCCTGGCAGACAACAGTTGACAAATTTTTGTTGTGGCAAAAAACGTGGCAAGAAAGAGGGATCATGCTGACCCTCACTCGGATCATGCAGCACTTTAATGTTTATGAGCGCATCTTAATTTTTTGCCAAGATGGTTTGCGGCAACTGACTGATCTGCGTCATCTTATGGAACTACTGCAGCATCAATCGGCGGAAAAGCCCGGTCTTCATCAATTGTTAGCATGGTTGGCACAACACCTTGCTGAGCCTGACCACAACAACGAAGCCCAACAACTGCGGTTGGAAACAGACGACAGTTTGGTGCAAATTGTCACCATGCATGGTTCGAAAGGCTTGGAGTTTCCGTTAGTCTTTATTCCATTTGCTTGCACCAGCAAATCAGCTAAACAAGCCATTTTTCATCAAAGTGATGGAGAAACTTGGGTCGATTTTGCAATGGGCGAAACCAGCGCAAAGCAAGCCGACTATGAGCGCTTAGCGGAAGATATTCGGTTGTTCTATGTAGCCTTGACCCGCGCTCAGCTATACTGCTGTGTTGGCGTTTGGAATCCCCGTGATGGTCGCGCCAACCAATCCGCTTTGTCACTCACCCCGCTGGGTAAATTGCTCAGTGGCCAACAGTCTATTGAAGATGATAGTTCACTGTCTGCGGCATTAATTGCCTTGCAACCGGATTCGGATATTGCCTACTTGGAACTGTCCCAAGGGATCACACAAGTTGACCTTGAAAGCCAGACATTGGCCCCTGAGCCAATTTGGCAAGTAGCTGAAATGCAACGGGCCGTAACAAGGACTTGGCAATTGACAAGCTATTCGGCCATCGCTCGCGACCAAGCTCATCCTGAGTGGGAAAAACCGGGCAGCGACGAACCCCACTTGCAGGAGTCATTACCTGATAATGACTTTGATTCAGAGGTGCAAAGGCTAGATCGTTTCAGTTTTGTTAGGGGCGCGCAGGCAGGGTCGTTCTTGCATGGTGTGTTGGAAAACATTCAGTTTGCAAAGCCGACTCAATTGGCCGAGGTGATTGAGCAACAAGGAAAATGGTTCGCCATAGAGCCGCATTGGAACGCAGTGGTGGAGGAATGGATTAGCGACGTGTTGCAAACACCTTTTGCCCCATCGGCACCATTTTTATCTTTGTCTCTTGCTCAGTTGAAGGCAGAACAATGCGTGGTGGAGATGGAGTTTCATTTACCCTTACATCAAGTGAACGGCAGCGAATTCAATCGGATAGTGAATCTTGGATGTTCTACAGTAGCACGACAGTACGGATTTGAGAGTTTAAATGGCATGTTGAAAGGCTTTATCGACCTGACGTTTGAATACCAAGGCCAATACTTCGTGGCAGATTATAAATCTAACTTTTTGGGTGATAGTGCTGATGATTATGCTCAAAATAAACTGCAGCGAGCCATGGATGAACACGACTATGGATTGCAAGCGATACTTTATGTCTTAGCCTTACACCGGTTGTTGAAACTGAATTTGGCGGATTACGATTATGAAAAACACATTGGAGGCGCATTCTATTTGTTCTTGCGCGGTATGAGTGCTGCTTCGCCCGGCAATGGTTGTTATTTTGTCAAACCCGAACAATCTCTTATCAACGCGCTAGACCGATTGTTTGACGGCGCGCAAGGGACTCAGCCAAGACAAGATATGGAGCAGCTCAAGCTATGCTAATGAACGTATTGCGTCCCCACAACTCGACGCTAGAGGATCTACTCGCCAACTTAGATCATTCTCACTGGGCTTGGCGTCCACTGGATTGGGCGTTTGCTAAGTTTATTGGCGCACAAGAACCGAAACACGAGACAACCATAGCAATTTTGGCCGCTATGTTGAGCGCAAAGTTGGGTCAACAAGATACTTGTTTGGATTTGAATGAGTTGCAACCTAAGGATTGGACGCTGTTGCAGGTCAGTGATGTTGTACAACTTAAATCGCTACTTCAAGAGGCTAATACCGTGGTGCAGGCTGATCCTATGGGACACACCAGCGCAGCAACCAAGCCCATAGTGCTGTGGCAAGATCGGGTGTTTTTGCAGCGCTATTGGAATTATGAGCGAATGTTGGCTGATTGGATCCAAAGTCGCATTGGCCATTTACTCAGTCTCAATGTTGAATCGATTCAACAGGTCCTCAATCAATTGTTTGATGTGGCCATAAAGGATGAGGTGGACTGGCAAAAAGCCGCGGTTGCAATGGCAATCAGTTTACCCTTTTCTATCATCACTGGCGGACCAGGCACAGGCAAAACTACAACCGTGGCAAAGCTTTTAGCGCTGCTGGATAGCCAAAAGGGGTCAATGTCACGGCCATTGAAAATTGAGCTGGTGGCTCCGACAGGCAAGGCCGCTGCAAGATTGAGCGAGTCCATAGCTGCCGCTAGACATCGGTTGCCAAGCCAATTCCAAGGGGTTTTGGATGTACAATGCACTACCATTCATCGTCTGTTGGGCACCGTCTCTCAACGGGTCGATTTTCGTCACAACGGGCAGCGAAAATTGCACTTGGATGTATTGATTGTCGATGAAGCGTCGATGGTAGACTTACCTTTAATGTATAAGCTGCTCAGTGCTGTGCCCGAGCAGGCAAGGGTAGTGCTACTGGGAGATCAAAATCAGTTGTCTTCTGTAGAGGCAGGTTCAGTCTTGTCTGACATCTGCGCCGCGGCGCAATGGCCACAAAATCAATCGGGTTATAGTCATGCTATGGCTCAGCGTATCACTCAACTGACTGGGCAAAGGATGGTGACGCCCAACGAAAATGTCAAAGATCCCTGTATTCAGGACTTGGTCACTCGGTTGGAAAAGAGTCATCGCTTTGATGCTGGCAGTGGAATTGGAAAGCTATCAGTTGCGGTCATTTCCGGACAATATGAGCAAGTGATTGATTTGTTGCAACACCAAAACGGTGAGGATTTAGTTTGGTCCGAGCAGCCTTCGCATGGAAATTTGGTAACAGAATACTGTCAATTGCTGAAGGGCTATTTCGCCGCCATTGAACGATCCGATGTGGCTTTGGCTTTTAGCCAGTTTGAGCAACTCCAGGTGTTGTGCGCAACACGCACGGGCGAGTGGGGCACGGAGTACTTGAATCAACAAATTGAACAGGAGTTGCAGCGTCAAGGATACATCGACAAACAACGCATCGATTATGCAGGCCGCCCCATCATGCTGGCTCAAAATGATCACAGCCTAAAACTGTACAATGGAGATATTGGTATCGTCATGGCCGATCCGCAACAACCCGAGATCATCAAAGCTTGGTTTCGCCATACCGATGGACAGATGAGAGGGGTATTGATCAGTCGTTTGCCCGCGCACGATACTGTCTATGCCATGACGATTCACAAGAGCCAAGGCTCAGAATTTGATCAAGTGTATTTATGCATGCCTGATCCGAAACACGCAGCAAGTTACCGTGGCTTGAGCCGAGAATTGCTCTATACAGGTCTGACGCGAGCTAAGAAAAAAATTGTGCTTTTCTGTGCCCTAGGGACCTTACAGCGTAGTTTGTCCACCGGCTGTCAGCGCTCCAGCGCCTTGGCATTGCGATTGTTTACCAAGCAGATGTAAAGTATTTATACCTCTAAAGGGGCAATATCCAAACTCAATCTTGACTGTGACTACGCAATAGATTCGCACTGTTTGTGACACTGGCAATGGTGCCAAGTACGCCAGCGATAGAAGCCGCAACGATATAGATTGATTCACCAGAGGTCATAGCGATTCCGCCGATGATCACCAGTATCAACACGCCTAAAGGCAATCGATAGCTTTTCCAAAGCCCCGCTTCTCCGTGGCTGATCAGATTTTTGAGTGTAGATGCCGACTCTGCCTGACACACGAACTGAGCAAAACTATGATTAACAATGTCCAAGTGGCCCTCTCGAACCCGTATTAGTCCATTGAGCGCCAAGTGTTCAATCATCTGGGTATTCGTGGGGTTGAGTCGTTTGCCTTTGGCCAAATGGTACAACGCCAGCTTCTCGGCGCTGGAACAGGATTCCCACTTGAATCGATAGAGAGCTTCTGCATTTAGCAATATGTAGTTTAGGGTCGTAAGGCGGCTGTGTTTGTCTTCTGCTTCATGATGTTTGAAAACTTGGGACCACGAATCGTCGGCCTCCTGCTTGGGGATTTGCTCTTGCAAAAAGGCCAACTCAGGGAAATGACGCACTTCATTAGCTAACAACTGCCAATCGATCCCCTGTTTGAAACTCTCAGGCACTTTGACGACGAAATCCATCAAACATTCTGCCCAAGATAGATATTCTGCTTGTTCCAATCGAGGGCCCTGTTCTAGCGAAAGAGGGTCTTTCAGCTTCACTCTTTGCAGGCTATGGAATCCGGTAAACAAAGTAAAACTGCGTATCTGTCCGGATAAGGTTAAGGATTTCAATTCCATCAGTAGGTCAAGAAGGTGCTTGCGCAATTCCGTACTTTCTAAGCAAGTTTCGATGTCCCAAAGTTGCACCGAAAGCTTTTTACAACGGTCATACTGCTTAATGTGAATTTTCAGGTTTGGCAATGCCACATTCTGTTTAGCGAATTTACGTATACAAGGACTCAATTGTGCCAATTGTGGAAAGCCCGGCAATGTTTGCTCCAATTGCTCGGTGGAATGGTCTTCTTCTGCCAAATGTCTCAATAGCAAAGCGATTCCAATGCCGTTGAGTTTGACTGTATCGCATTGAATGATCAGCTCTTCAGAACGCTTTTCAAAGGCCAATTGGTGAACCGATTGAGTGAGTCGCTCCACATGCTGCAAGAAGCGCTCTGGGCAATACAGCCGATTCCATAAAATGCGGGTGTTGAAGCGGAACCAAGCCCAAATAAAAAGTGCCAGCACGGTGCCATAGAGTAGGACTTTTTGCCAAGGAATAAATTGCTGAAAACTGTCTAATGGAGAAATGCTGGTGATGCCGTTTCGCGCCATGAGATAAATGTTGATCCATTGCCAGGTGTGATTAGCTCCGATCAAAGAACTTAAAGTGGGGTATTCGTCTGGATCCACTACCGAAGCATAAGGCTCGCAGCGTCCAGATACGTCATTCAACTGATTGATCCAATCAGGTGCTACTGGCAGCAGTCGATAGGGTTTGATGCGATTTTTAGTAATCGAGTTGGGGTATCGACTCAGACCTATGTTAGTCAGTTCCCGTTTTTCGTGAGCAAGCCAATTGCAAGATAGTTGATTGTAGTAATATTCTAGTCGGTTGACCGGCGCATTCGCGGTCTCTTGTAAATACCAAAAATGCACTCCGACAAAGATCATTACAGCGGTAATTAATCGTTTTGAACCTCGTTTTGCCTGAAGTTGTGTGTCACTTTGGACGTCATAGGCAGGGGAGACAAACCAGTGATAGCAGCCGCGATAAACAAAGCCGATGCATACACACAGCCCCAAAATCGGCAGCCAAACCGACCATTGCCAGTCTCCCGGTTGGGTTCCGAGACTATCGATATTGTTTCCTAATATTACTAACCCTGAGCTGGTGGCAACTAAAACACTACTGACTAGCATTACCAAACGAATGTTCAATTTGGCTGGCAGTGCCAATTTGCGTTTTAGTCGGTGGGGACGAACGAAGTAGCGGATCCCAAACAAACAGACTATCAAGAACGCCAGCAACATTGACATGCTAATGCACAAGTACAAAAACTGGGTGATCATAAATGACTGCAAACTGTCATCAGGATAGAACACCACCATCGCCCAAGACGGTACCGCGGTAGGTGTTATGGCAAAGCGCCCGCTTTGACCGTGATAATGTCCCTCAATAATTTTGATTTGGGATGGAGAGGTTTTGATTGCTCCTCGTTGACCCGCAGAAGATCGATCTAAACCGGCTTTGAGCCAATAGCTCAATGTCGAGCCGGACTCACTGGAGAAGTAAAGATTTTCCACCAATGAACGCGCAGTATCGTTGTGGAACAAAACGTCTCCGCTGAGTCGATCGATTACCATATAACTGAAGTCTTTAGGCGGGGATTTGCCTAAGGTCATGGTGGGGAGCAGCACATCAGCCGCTAATACATAGTCGAGTTTTGTTAAATTCAAATCCGAGTGGGAGGACGAGGAAAGTGGCATTGAAATGGTGGTACCCCGTGTACCGTTATTGACGTTGAGTAAGCGTTGAATGTAAACATTTTCATAGGGAGATTGGCTGTACTCGTCGAGTGCCAAATCCCAGCCCTTCTGATCTCGCACCAATTTGTAGTAGTTGCGGTGGGACAAATTGAAAGTAACGGGTAGGGCATTGCTTTCTTGAAAGATGATTGAAGGAACCACCGAGTTCCCTTCAGTATTTAAGGCAAAAACCGAGAGCAGTTTTGAATCGACATTTTGCGCCATATCTGGACTGATTGAGGTTTCTAATGAGGTTCCTGAAATCAAGTTGACTTGTTGGGCTGCCGAGTAAAAATCGATAATGTCTAAATCTTTTTTGTTCGCCATATAACTGCTTACGAGCGTCACAATTGCATCGTAGGGCAACTCGAAGTCTACCATGCCCCGTTCGTCAGCAGCTGAGCAGTGGTATCGAATGTTATACAATTTCTGTCCAGAGCTGGCGCTGCCGGGCATCTGTTTGTTCGACAAAGCGCAATCGTTTTTTGCCAAGCGAGCCAAAGACAACCTCAGTGCTTGATTGAATTGTGCAATTTGCTCCGGGGTAAAGGTGCTTAGCCAGCTTGCTTGCTCATTCTGTGGATCAGACTCACCTAAGAACTTCCTTCTAGCCTGTGCGAGTTTTTCCAATTCAAGGGTTAACGAGGCGTAAAAATCACCATAGTCTGATAGGTCATTGAAGACATCATTTAAATCCTCCGTTAGGCTTCTGCTAAGAGAATTTGCATATTGATTGGCCGCTAAGTCTTTATTGTCTTGTTGAACTTGTTTTTGGAAATGAGCCAGTAGCAAACTGAGGATAACGATAAAAAAGCCGTAGCTGGCAACAATAGTGACTATCCGATAGGTACGACTAATGGATTGATTTTTGGGTAGTAAATAGAGTCGCAACATGGTCCACATAAACAGAATGCTCACCACAGTCACCACTAAAATGGACAGATTCCAGTGGCTGCTACTTTGTTCTGTAATCTTTTGCTGGGGCAGCAGTCCTACGAGATAGAGTCGTTCTAGTTTGCTGGTGGTTTTTGAGTTTTGTTCCAGCGGTGTGGCCAGAGAAAAGGGGAACACATAAACGCGAAAATCACCGTAGGAAATCTTCATATCTACGTGATTACTGTAGGTGGGCAAACTCGACCTCGACGATGAATCGTCGTCCAGATTGGGATCGCTAAAATTTAACTGAAACTGTTTATTTTTCTTTTGAATCTGATGATTGATGCTGCTCAAATCGACGATGGAAATGGTGCGTTCGCCGCCAATCGTGGCTAAAACATTGCCATCTTTGTCTGCAAACAAGAACTGGCTAAATCCTTTCTTAGGAGTCGGTAAAATGTCCTCAAAAGCCAATTGCGCATGGAATTTGGGGTGTAAAATCTGTAAATTAGAACCGTCAAGAATGTAACGCAAGGTTTCGCTTTTACTGTCCGCTACCTCTTTGCGGGTATAACTTGGCATTAATGAGCGAATGCTCGACACATTCTCATTGTATTGATGCATTCTATCGAGCTTATCCAAGTTCTCTTTGAATGTGTTCGACGCCTCATACAGAATCCGATAATAATCGTGATTTACGGTACGATCTTTTTGCTGGATGAGCGCGTAATATCCTAATACCGCTAGACTTAAGAGTACCACTAGGCCCAAACCCAGCCATTTTGATTTTGGCGTGCGTTTGTTTGCTTCCATGGCGGTCGTCATTGATTATTTTTTAACCTTTGACTCAATTAAGGCCGTGAACGGCCGAAAAAGCAAGCAATAGAGTGCTTATCTTTACCGTTTTGCACATGTGCGAGACAAACTAACTCTATAATTAATGTAGAAACAGAATGTAGCTCCACTCCAAGGAATGTTAAGATGAAAGCATTATCGAATCAGGAATTTGTCACTATCACACACATGTCACCGGAAGAGCGCTTTGAATTTGCGTTACAGCGAATCGTAGAGAACCAGCAATTGTGGGGTTTGTTTGGCGATAATGGTTGGTTACTTTTGCAAGCAGAGGAAGACGCTTGTTTGCCCATATGGCCAGATGAACATTTTGCGCAAGCTTGGGAGAAGGATGATTTTCCTGATTGCAAACCCAAAGTCATCTCATTGGATGAGTGGATGAACCAATGGTTGCCTGGAATGGCGAATAATGGCACTTTACTCCTGATGTTTCCTCTGAGTGATGATGAAGAGGGGATCATGCTTGAAGCTGACGAAATGAAAGAATGCTTCGTAGAAGCGATCGACTCGGCAAAAGCCAATGACGAATAGGCGGGTGTGATTTTATCTACAACCTGTGCATACCTTTAGTACCACTGAGAGCTCATGAGTGAAAACCCCTTAAGATTGTTGTTCCCCTGTTTTTCTGAGCTGGGGGAATGGCAAAACCTTGTTTATCTTGATAGCGCTGCAACGACCCAAAAACCACAATGTGTAATCGACGCAATAGCCGATTACTATCGCACAGGCAATGCCAACGTGCATCGTTCGACTTATCGTTTAGCCGAAGCGGCCACGACCCGCTTTGAAGAGGCTCGCAAGCAAGTTCAGCAGTTTATCAATGCCGAATTTAGTCACGAAATCATTTTTACTAAAGGCTGTACTGAGTCCATTAACTTAGTGGCTGCAGGGTTGGCGCAAGGCAACTTTAGCCCTGGTGATCGTATTCTCGTCTCAGCCAGTGAACATCACGCGAATTTTGTTCCTTGGCAGCAGCTCGCTAAAAGAAGCCAATTACACTTAGACATTGTGCCTGTAGATGCCAAAGGGTGTTGGCAGACTGAACAAGGGTTGGCTTTGATTGGAGAGCGAACCCGCATGGTCGCACTTGGTCATGTTTCCAACGCTACCGGCAACCTTAACCCAATCGAAGAGTTCATTACAAAAGCAAAAGCCGTCGGCGCGCTGACCTTGATTGACGGTGCGCAGGCCGTGGCTCATATCAATTGTGATGTGCAAGCCTTGGATTGCGATTTTTATGCATTCAGTGGTCACAAAGTTTATGGTCCAACGGGCATTGGTGTGTTGTATGGCAAAACCGCAGCTTTGAATCGACTGCCGGTCTATCAGACTGGCGGTGAGATGGTACAAAAAGTGACGGTAGAAGAAACCGAATTTCAGCCTCTACCATTTCGCTTCGAGGCTGGCACGCCCAACATTGAAGGAGCTATAGCCTTGGCAAGCGCTTTGGCCTTTATGAATGAAAATAGGTTCAAAATTGCCGACCACGAGGAAAAGCTCAAAGCCGCTTTGCTCGCGGGTTTATCTGCCATGAGTTCAGTGGTGATTTTGGGCGACCTCAATACTAAGATTGCGACTGTATCATTTTGGGTTGAAGGCATTCATGGCCATGATTTGGCCAGTTGGTTTGACCGTCATAGGGTCGCGCTGAGGGTCGGCAGTCATTGCGCCATGCCGTTAATGCACGAATTGGGTGTCGAGGGTACGGTGAGAGTGTCACTGGCTTGTTATAACACCGAAGATGAAGTGGCGCAGTTTTTGAGCCTGCTGGAACGTGCAGTTAAAGAACTGCGGGACAGCGACTCACCGACTGTCGCGCCAATACAACAATCTCATCATATCTGGGCTTTGCAAGTCAAAGACGCAAAAGGCTGGGATGGAAAATATCGTCAAATCATGTTGGCGGGTAAGCAATTAGGCAATACGATACCTAGTTGGTGTGCAGAAGAATTCGAAGTTCAAGGCTGCGAAAGCAAAGTTTGGTTAAAAGCACAGACCGGGCCAGTAGGTCTGGTCTTTGACTATTATTCCAACGGCAAAATTGTTCGCGGCTTACTTACCCTGTTGATCGAGCCCATTCAAAATCGTACAGCGGATTTCATCTTGGCGTTTGATTTTAAGGCCTATTTAGCCGATTTGGGCATCGAACAGGTGCTCAGTGAATCAAGAGCAAATGGAGTAAACAGCGTCATCAAGCGGATCCGCCAACTTGCTGATCACTTTGCACTCAAGTAGGGTATAAAGGGTCAGGTCTCAACATTAAGGTATTTATGCTGCAAGACAATGAACTGCAAAACGAATTTAAACTGTCGGTGCGAAATCTAAAAGAAAGCGATTTCGATAACCTCAAAGTCATTATGGATCGGGTCTATCCGAATTTAGGAGGCTCGATTTCGAAAAAGCGCTACATGGCGATGCTAAAAATCTTCCGTGATGGGCAGATTTGTATTGAGGACGACGGAAAAGTCGTGGCTGCGGCGTTTTCAGTGATAGTCGACTATGACAAGTTTGGCGACGAGCATACTTATGACGAAATCACCGGCAATGCCTATTTAACCACCCATGATCCCAATGGAGATGTATTGTACGGTATCGAGGTCTTTGTTGATCCAGATTATCGAAATTTGCGTTTGGGACGCCGCTTGTACGAGGCGCGCAAAGAACTCTGTCAAAACCTCAATTTGCGAGCCATTATAGCCGGCGGCCGCATCCCCAACTATCGATTGCATGCTGACAAGATGTCGCCTCAGCAGTACATTGAAGCGGTAAAACGCAAAGAAGAGTACGATCCGATTTTGACATTTCAACTGTCCAATGACTTTGAAGTGAAACGGGTTTTACGGGGTTACATGCCGGAGGATAAAGATTCTCAAGGCTACGCGACCTTGTTGGAATGGTTCAATATTTACTATGAACCTAAGAAGCGCAAGCTGTTCGGTGGCAAAAAAGAAACGGCGCGGATTGGCTGTGTGCAATGGCAAATGCGTGAAATGAACAGCGTCGAAGAATTGCTGCAACAAGTAGAATATTTCGTTGATGCCTTGTCCGATTACCGCTGTGATGTGGCTTTGTTTCCAGAATTCTTTAACGCACCCTTGATGGGCTTGGGCAATCAGTCCACATCCATCGACGCCATCAAACATTTGGCGACCTATACCGATAAAATTGTCACTGAAGTGTCGAAAATGGCCATCAGTTACAACATCAACATAATCGCCGGCTCGATGCCTGTGATCGAGGACGATGAACTGTATAACGTGTCCTATTTATGTAAACGAGACGGGGCTATTGAATATCAGGAAAAACTGCACCCAACACCACATGAAAAGAAAGATTGGGTGATGGAAGGTGGTGACTCCTTGAAGTTGTTCGATACGGATTTCGGCCGCATCGGCATACTGATTTGCTACGATGTCGAATTTCCAGAGTTGGCGCGGCTACTCAGTGAAAAAGAAATGCAGATTTTGTTTGTACCCTTTTGGACCGACACCAAAAATGGCTATCTGCGGGTCCGTCGTTGTGCTCAGGCTCGGGCCATCGAAAACGAGTGCTATGTGGCTATCGCCGGCAGTATTGGCAATCTACCCAAAGTAGATAACGTGGACATTCAATACGGCCAGACTGCGGTGTTCTCACCATCAGATTTTGCTTTCCCCCATGACGCCATTATGGCGGAAACCACACCGAACACAGAGATGACCTTAATTGTTGATGTGGATCTGGAAAAACTGCAAACCCTGCAAAATACCGGCTCAGTGCGCAACTTCCTCGACCGTCGCCGAGATCTCTATCGGATCGAATGGATTGGGGATAGCGAGTAAACCTGCGTATCCACCGAGTGACGGCACGAGATGCCCGTCACTCGCCTATTGATCGCTAGGAATACGGTTTTTGGCTTCAATCCACTGAGACATGTATTGTGTGCTGCGATGCTGATGGTGTTGCAACATCTGTCCGACAAAATTTCGCTGTCTATGTCCTTTGAGGTCAGACAGTATCTGCTGCAACCTTGCCAATAAATTCTGAGCAATATGCTCCTTATTAAACCGCTGCTGTAAAATATGTGCGCCTTTTTGTTGTGCTTGATGCCACAGTGTCCCGTCACGGTAGAGTGAAACAGCAGCGTCAACAAAGTCCGCACTGGAGTGAGCAATAGCACCGGGCCATGGCAAATCGCCATTGATGCCTTCTGCGCCCACTGGAGTCGTGACACTGGGCGTACCCGATTGCATCGCCAATGTCAGCTTACCCTTTATGCCAGCACCAAAGCGCAGCGGCGCTAGACAGACACGGGCCGAACCCATGGCTTTTTCCGCGTCTTGAATCCAACCGTCAACTAAAAAGCCCGTTTTGGGATCATGCAAATCTGTGGCCTTTTTCGGAGGATAGGCTCCAGCGATATGCAACACCGCGTCAGGAAGTTGTTGACGGATGGCAGGCCACAATGTTTGTTTTAAATACAACACCGAGTCCCAATTGGGAGCATGGCGAAAATTGCCAATACTGATAAAGTCCCGGCGATTTTCAAAGTCGCCGTCAATCCGAGACTCTTCTGCTTGGGGCAATAAGAAAGGACACCAGTTCAATAGTGCTTGAGGAACATTCAATTGTGTCATCAGCAAATGCATTTCTGCATCGGAGATGATCAAACTCAGGTCGCTTCGATAGATGGACGCGATTTCCCGCAGAGCCATATCACTGTGTAGATCATTGTCGTCAAAAGGTCGATTTTGCTTATGTGCTTGATGCCGACCATGACGCAAGAAATGCAAGTCTTCGGTATCAAGAATACGCAGTGCTTGAGGGCACTGCTGGGCAACGCGCCAGCCGAATTGTTCTTCGAGCATAAATCGATCAAACAAGACAATAGTGGGTTGCAGGTCATTAATGAAAGTATCAAAACTGCTGCAGTTGAGATTAATTTGTACTTCTTCTATGCCCACCTCTGAAAGCATGAAACGATGCTCAGAAAGGGCAGCCGCGCTGGCAAAAACAACTTTGGCTCCTTGTTGTGCAAAGAGCATCATCAGGCTTAACAGGTGAGAGCCTGCCGCTGAGGAATTCGGTTCGGGCCATACGTAACCCACCACCAAAACACGATGTTCAGAAAAAATCAATGCAGTCCTATCTCATAAGGTTAACGAGGTCAGATCATATCGCTAGGAAGGCTTTGGTGAAAGCATTATGATGGTAAGTACAATCACAGAAGAATCCGGGGGATATGTGAAGGACCAACAACACTTAGTGTTTGGCGCTGGCTTGATTGGTTGTTATTTAGGAGCCTGTTTGGCGGAGTCTTTTTCGACCACCTTGGTTTGTCGCGACAGGATCCGCCAGCGTCTGACCCACGGTATTCACTTGACCGATTACCTAGGCAACAAACTGACTACGAAAAACCTTAAGTTTGCGCAACAATCGGATAGTCTGATTTTCGATGTGATTTGGTTAACTGTTAAGTGTACAGCTGTAGCTCAGGCCTGTAATGATATGGCCCAGTTTGTGTCGCCGAATACGGTGATTCTATGCGCACAAAATGGCTTGGGTTCAGAACATATTGTCAAACAGGCTTTTCCCAACAATGCCGTATTGCGCGTCATGGTGCCTTTCAACGTGGTTGAACTCCAGGAGGGGCATTTCCATCGAGGTTCGGAAGGACAATTGACCATCGAATCTACCAACGAGTTGCAAGTTCAGGTTGCCAATTGGGTAGGCATCATTGATCAACCCCTTTTACCTGTCGTAAGCAGTGCCAATATGAATGCGGTGTTATGGGCCAAGTTGCAACTCAACTTGGGCAACAGTGTGAACGCATTGGCTAATGTACCAGTAAAAGAAATGTTGGAGCAACGGGGTTATCGCCTTATCATTGCGGCAATGATGGATGAGTTGCTCACCGTAACCCAGCAATTAGGAATTCCCTTACCGAAACTCACAAGTTTGCCAGCTCATTGGTTACCCGTAGTGCTGCGACTACCGGATTTTCTGTTTAAACGTATCGCAAACAAAATGTTAGCCATCGACCCTGAGGTGCGCACCTCAATGTGGTGGGACATTAATAACGGTAAGAAAACAGAAATTGAATTTCTCAACGGTGCAATAATTGAAAACTGCACTAAATTGGGATTGAGGGCTCCGGTCAATCAAAAGGTCGTCTCTTTGATTCGATTATTGGAGGACAAAGGCCGAGAGCATTTGCCACAAAATGAACAGGCGCTTACAGCGGCGATTCTTGGCTAGCGCCCTGTGAGCTCGTTAAAAACGTCCATTAATGATTGAATTGCAAAGGATAATTCATTGTTTTTTTCCAATTTATGGTACTTTGACTACACTCATTTATACCAACGATTTTCTAGTGGAGAGATTTGGTGCACGCCATAGACTATGCATCCAAAGCACGTGAAATATTTGTCTTGCCCGATGCAGTCGTGCAGATAAAACGCTTGATTGATGATAATGCGTCGGATATGGAAGATATTGCCAGAGTCATCACCTTTGATCCGGCTCTCACTATTCAGATCCTTAAAATTGCCAACAGCGCACTGTATAAGTTTCCGAATAAAATTGATTCGGTGACCAAGGCAATACAGGTGATTGGCACCAATTCGGTTTATGATTTGGTTATTGCGTGTGGGATTTGTCGGGCTTTCGGCGGGTTGAACGGTGACATCATCAACTTGGAAGAGTTTTGGGAGAACAGTGTTTTCTGCGCGCTATTATGTAAATATTTGGCTGAGAAAAAGGGCCTCAGAGAGCCTGAAAGGATGTTTGTCTCTGGGCTGTTGCATAATATTGGCGAGCTTGTCATGTTGCAATTTAACCCACAATTGGCGCAAAAATGTGCTCAATTTAATGAAGCGCAAACCCCTTACGATCTGCAGACCAAGTACATTGGTTCAACCTATGCCGAAATGGGGGCGACCCTCATTCAAATGTGGGGATTACCCTCGACCATCACGTCACCTATTAAATCTATTCATCATCAGCAAGTTCAAGCCAACAATGTCGAAGAACAAATCATGCAGTTGAGCTACATTTTGGCTCTTGACAATTGTCACCCAGAATTTTATGCAGGTAATGCAAACCTTGAAGCCGACTTGTATGAACGCCTAGAACTGAGTACCGAAGACTTAGACTCCGCACTCAGTTATGTCGGTATGCAGTCCCTCAGTGTATTAGCCATGTTCAGCCCATCTGCGGTCACCGTGCTTTAGTGACGGCTGATTTAATCAAACACGCCAACTGCTTGACGGCTGATGGCAATTAATTGACCTCGCTGGTCCCATATATTCGCTTCAGTGTGGGCGTACCCGTCCATTGCTTGACGGGTGCATGCTTGGTAGGCAAACCATTCACTGCCTGAAAACGCAGCATGGGGATGAATAAATTCAATATTCCAACTCATTGTACTGGCTGGGGCAGGCCACTTTAACATTTGCAATACTGTTGGTGGCCATGCATCAATCAAACCAATTAAATGTGCATCGGTGAGGCTTTGTGGAGCTTGCTTGTAGCGCATCCAACCATGAAGCTCACTGGATTTATTGCCGGTAAAAGGCAAACCGCCTTTATCGATAGATAAATCGAAATAGCGCAGAAACTTAGGGGTGACTTTGGGGATTTGCGGAATGAACTTCGCTTTGTTCGGAATCTCCATTGAATGGCTGTCGCGATTCATTACTTTGACTTTAGATTCTCTTGATACTCCGAAGCAGACTTGGCTGACCACTGCTACTTTATCATCTTGTACTATGCGTGCTAGAACCTGTGATGCATTTTTCCCTTCTCGTAGTACTTCAACATCAATATGAAATGGGCTATCCGCATTGAGTGGTCCGACAAAATTACAGGAAAACGCACGCATGACGCGATCAGGACTCACTTGCTCTTTGATGGCGGCGTACAGCAAAGCTGCGGAAATACCGCCGTACAAGGTTCGGCCTTGTGTCCAGGTTTTTGGTACTGACAAAGTTGGATTGCTCTGGGGATCTTGACTGTGTTGTTTTGCTTGGCTCAATAATTCGTCAATGGTCATGGTGTTGTTTCCCAAATTCAGTTGTCCGTTTTATAACAGATTGACTGGTCGGATGTCTATCCCGTGCCGTTGAATGTTGTTCAAAGGGGTTGCTTTTGGGCGTACTTTTCGGCTGCCAAAATTGGACAAGCTCAGCTTAG